>NZ_JAVDQF010000001.1:1591066-1909279 GCF_031454135.1 Arthrobacter russicus | reverse complement strand
GAGGGCAACGACGCCGAAAAGCTCGCCGGAGTGGTTCGGTTGCCCTTGCAGATTCCTTTGGTCTGGCTCGCCTGGCGGGCGCGCCGCGGCTGATTCCACGGCCTGGGTTCAGGGGAATTCCGGCGTCCAGAAGAAGGCCTTCGCCGGCGGGAGCTCGCGGTGCCGGCCAGGGACCAGCACCGAATCGGCGAGCAGCATGGCGAACCGTTTCCAAGACCTCGAGTTCGGCGGTGTGCTTTCCACGGAGCTGAGGATCATCGCCAGGAGCACTACGAGATCACCGACGTCGAGCTCGGCCCGGATCAGTTCTTCCGCCTGCGACTGTTTCAGCAACTCGTAGAGCGTGCCGACTATCGGTGTGGCGATGCCGATCAGGATCTCCCGGCGCACCCCGACCGCGGAAATCATGTTCGCTTCACGGCTGGCAATGCCCATCATGCCATTGATGATGTACATCATGCCCCGGACCGGATTCGGGTCGGCCAGGGCGCGCTCCATCAGTGGATCCACCCGGACCGTGATCTCTTCGGCGAGCACCGCCAGAATCATCTCGTCCTTGTCCGCGAAGTTCCGGAACAAAGTCGCCACGCCGACGCCGGCCTGCTTGGCGATGGTCTGCAATGACACGTCCGGCCCTTCGACCCGAAAGCACAATCGCGCCGCATTGATCAGCCGATCGTTGTTCCGGGCTGCGTCGGCCCGCCGGGGACGCATGCTTTCTGCCTCTGACATGGACTCAGCATAGAGTAGGCCGACGGTGGCGTCAGCCTGGCCGTCGTGTCAGCATGGAGCATGCTTGTTGCCTTCTCAGTGTCCCCGAGCTCAGCCCATGCCGACGGTTCCGTGCACGATGCGGTGGCCGCTGCGGTCAAAATCGTTCGGGAATCCGGTTTGCCGAATCAGACCGATGCCATGTTCACCACTTTGGAGGGCGAATGGGATGAGGTCTTCGACGTGATCAAACGCGCCACCGAGGCGGTGGGCGCATTCGGCGCCCGGGTTTCCTTGGTGCTCAAAGCCGATATCCGGCCGGGCTACACGGGTGAGTTGACCGGCAAAGTGGCCCGGCTGGAAAAGGCGATCGAGGAGAGCTGAGTCCGGCGGGCCCAGCTGGCGGAATCGATGGCCAATTTGGCGGTTTGCGGCCGGTTCCGGCGCTCGAGTCCGCCGCTGTTGCCCGGCATCGGGATTATGCTGAACCCATGGTCGATCACATTTCCCAGCCCGCCTGGCTGGACGTGGAAAATTTCCTCAGCAAGACCGTGGTCAAAGCCGATTCCGCCTTGGCCGAGGCCGTTGAATCGGCTGCCCGGGCCGGGATGCCGCCGATCGAAGTTGCGCCCACCGCCGGAAAATTCCTGATGCTTCTGGCCCGGATCTCGGGGGCCAAACGGGTTCTGGAAATCGGTACGCTGGCCGGCTACTCGACGATTTGGCTCGCGCGCGGAATCCCGGCGGACGGAACCGTCATCAGCTGCGAATTCCTGCCCGAGCATGCGGCCGTGGCTCGGCAAAACGTCGACCGGGCCGGAATCGGCGGCAAAGTCGAGATCAGAGTCGGCGCGGCGTTGGAAACCTTGGCCGAGCTGGCCGAATTGACTGAATCGGCCGGTCCCTTCGACCTGATCTTCATCGACGCGGACAAAGGCAACAACGTCAACTACTTGCGGCGGGCCTTGGAACTGAGCCGCCCCGGGACCGTTGTCGTGGTGGACAACGTGGTCTGGGAGGGCGCCTTCCTGGCACCGGAGGCCAGCGGTGATGCTTTGGCGATCCGGGAAACCTTGGAGTTCCTCGGATCGTCCGAATCCTTCGATGCGACCGCAATCGCCACCGCCAATTCCAAAGGCTGGGACGGCTTCGCCGTTGCGGTGGTGCAATGAGTTTTTTGGTTCGGCAAACCAGCTTGGACGACGCCGAACCATTGGTGACCATGCATTTGGCCGCGCACCGCGAAGCGTACGCGCGGCTCCTCCCGGAAGCAGCTTTTGCCGCTCGTGAAGCTAGGATTCCGGAACGGGTCGAGCGGCAGCGCGGAATCATCCGGGACGCACACAGCCATTGGATTGCCGTCGACGACGACGGCGTGCTCGGCTTCGCGCACGCCGGACCGCCGCGGGACGATGCGGACGGCGGATGGCCGCCGCCCGAAGACTACGAACTCTACGGGTTGTATGTGTTGGCCCGGGGGCATGGTCTCGGGGTGGCCCAGGAGCTGGTGGGCCGGGCGATCGGTGACCGTCCGGCCTATTTGTGGGTGCTCGACGACAACCCGAAGGCGCAGGCTTTCTACCGGAAGTCGGGCTTTGTGCGAAACCAGGCGAAAAGGGAGCTGCCGGCAGAGTGGTACGGCTTGTCGGAAGTCCAAATGGTGCGGCGATGAAAATGGTGGGCAAGTGAAAACGACGGCGAACCCGGTGGCCGGCGAGCACCGGATCGACACCGGTCTGGCGGAGTTGGAAGAGGAACCGGGCAACCCGGGCAGTTGGTTGCTCCGGATCAACGGCATGCAATCATCGCATGTGGATTTGAACGATCCATTGCGACTGGATTTCGAATACATGCGCTGGATGGCTGCCCTGATCGAGGATCGTTGGAGCGCCGACGATCGGCTGCGGGTATTGCACCTCGGTGGCGGCGCGTGTTCCCTGGCGCGCTATCTGGTGGCGAAATTTCCGAATTCCCGGAACACCGTCGTCGAAATCGACGGGCAGCTCGCGGTGAACGTCCGGGAGTGGTTCGGCTTGCCCAAGGCGCCTTTGCTGAAAATCCGGGTGGGGGAGGCCCGTGCGGTGACCACGTCGTTGACCGAAGACAGCCGCGACGTCATCATCCGGGACGTTTTCTCCGGGCGATTCACGCCGTCGCCGTTGCTGACCGAGGAATTCACCGCGGAAGCCAAGCGAGTGCTTTCTCCGGATGGGATCTATTTGCTCAACTGCGGAGATACCCCGGCACTGGTGAACGCCAGACGCGAGGCTGCCACCGTTGCCGCAGCCTTCCGGTACACCTCAATCGTCGCCGACCCGCCGATGCTCAAGGGTCGGCGATTCGGCAATCTGGTGCTTGCCGGCTCGGATGCCCCGTTGGCGACCGGGGGTGGACTGCCGCGGAAACTCCTGGCCGGGGCGATGCCGGCCACGCTGTGGGATGACGAGCAAGTCCGCAGATTCGCCAGAAACCAACAAGTTTTCAAAGACTAGCCGCAATCCCGGGAGGCAATCATGGACACCGCACTACCGCTTTCTGGACGCAAAGCATTGGTGACGGGCGGAGCGAGCGGGATCGGGGCCGCCGTCGTACGCGAATTGGCCCGGCTGGGCGCGACGGTGACCATCGCCGACCTCGCCGAAGCCACCGGACTGGCTGAAGAAGTCGAGGGGAAAGTTTGGCGGGTGGACTTGTCGGAGACCGCCCAGTTCGAGTCGCTCCGCTTGGATTTCGACATCCTGGTCAATAACGCCGGGATCCAACGGGTGGCGCCGATCATCGACTACGAACCGGCGATGTTCCGGAAGATCCAGAGGATTATGGTCGAGGCGCCGTTCCTTTTGATCAGAGCGGTGTTGCCCGGGATGTACCAACGGAACTGGGGCCGGATCATCAACATGTCCTCGGTGCACGGCCTGCGCGCCTCTGCGTTCAAGAGTGCTTACGTCACCGCCAAACACGCGCTCGAGGGGCTGTCCAAAGTCACGGCTTTGGAGGGCGGAGAACACGGGGTGACCAGCAACTGCGTCAACCCCGGTTATGTCCGGACGCCGTTGGTCGAGGCGCAGATTGCCGACCAGGCGAAAGCGCACGGGATCCCGGAGTCCGAAGTGCTGGCCAAAGTGATGTTGACCGAGAGCGCGATCAAGCGGTTGGTTGAACCGGAAGAGGTGGCTTCCCTGGTCGGTTGGTTGGCGGGTCCCCATGCGGGGATGGTCACCGGAGCCAGCTACCCGGTCGACGGCGGCTGGTCGGCCAAATAGCGCAAACGAAAGGCGGGGCTGCCCAGTGAGAAGCAGCCCCGCCTTCCTACCTGCGATTCAGGCCTGCACCCTTACCGCATTCTTTGGCTTGCGGGCCCCCGAAAGTGCCAGGAGCAGCATTCCGAGTGCCAGCACGCCGATTCCGACCCCGGCCAAAGGCGCATCCGCAACACCGGTGGAGGCCAATGGATTCACCTTTGCCTGTGAACCGTATTGGCTGATTCCGCCGAATGTGTTGTAGCGCGTTGCGACCGAGCTGACCAGGACTAACGGCTCCCCCGAACCGTTCACTCCGGTAGCCCAGCCGTTCGGCCGGGTATTGCCGGTGGTCCCAACGCCGACCCCGGGGATCGGGTTGTTACCATTCCCATTGCCCGGGAGCTGGCCCGGGTTGGTACCTGGATTGCCACCAGGGTTCTGACCCGGCTGTTGTCCCGGCTGTTTGCCAGGATCGGTGCCGGGGTTGGTACCAGGATCGGTGCCCGGATTCTGCGAGCCGCGGCCCAACAGGGAATCCAGCACCGTGCCTACCAGGGGCAGGCTGCTCAGCGCTGCAGGAAGCGATCCGAGGACGGGCAGTCCTTTGATCGCTTTCCCCAGGTCGCCGAGGACCGGCAGCGCCGGTGTCCCAGGAAGTCCTGGAACACCGGTGCCGCCTTTGAACGCCTCGCCGACGAGCGGCAGGCCTTGCGCAATGTTTCCAACTACGGGCAAGGACCCAATGGTCTTCAGCAAGTCGCCGACGACGGGCAGGCCGCCGACAGTTTTGCCTGGATCAAGAGGTCCTGCAGGTTTTCCCGGCAACACTCCACCGAGAAGACCGCCGAGCAGCCCGCCGAGGCCGGCCAAACCGGGAACGGTGGTGCCGGGGGTCCCAGAACCGAAGAGCCCGCCGATGATCGGCAGACCACCAAGCAGTCCGCCGAGGCCGGGCAAGCCCGGAACGGTGGTGCCGGGGGTTCCGGTGCCGAAGAGCCCACCGATGATCGGCAAGCCGGTAAGGAAGCCACCCAGACCGGGCAGGCCCGGAACGGTGGTGCCGGGGGTTCCGGTGCCGAAGAGCCCGCCGATGATCGGCAGACCACCGAGCAGTCCGCCGAGGCCGGGCAAGCCCGGAACGGTGGTGCCGTTGCCGAGCAAGCCGCCCACGATGGGCAGGTTCTTGATCAAACCGCCCAGGCCGGGCAGACCCGGGGTTCCGGTGCCGGGGGTTCCGCCACCGAGGAGTCCGCCCACGATCGGGAGGTTCTTGATCAAACCACCCAGGTCAGGCAGACCCGGGAGGCCGGGCAGACCCGGGAGTCCGGTGCCGGGAGTACCGCCACCGAGGAGTCCGCCCACGATGGGCAGGTTCTTGATCAAACCGCCCAGGTCGGGAAGACCCGGGAGGCCGGGCAGACCCGGGGTTCCGGTTCCGCCGCCGAGGAGTCCGCCCACGATGGGCAGGTTCTTGATCAAACCGCCCAGGTCAGGCAGACCCGGGAGGCCGGGCAGACCCGGGGTTCCGGTTCCGCCACCGAGGAGTCCGCCCACGATGGGCAGGTTCTTGATCAAACCGCCCAGGTCAGGCAGACCCGGGAGTCCGGGCAGACCCGGGGTTCCGGTTCCGCCGCCGAGGAGTCCGCCCACGATGGGCAGGTTCTTGATCAAACCACCCAGGTCAGGCAGACCCGGGAGTCCGGGCAGACCCGGGGTTCCGGTTCCGCCACCGAGGAGTCCGCCCACGATGGGCAGGTTCTTGATCAAACCACCCAGGTCAGGCAGACCCGGCAGGCCGGGCAGACCCGGGGTTCCGGTTCCGCCGCCGAGGAGTCCGCCCACGATCGGGAGGTTCTTGATCAAACCACCCAGGTCAGGCAGACCCGGCAGGCCGGGCAGACCCGGGGTTCCGGTGCCGGGGGTTCCGCCACCGAGGAGTCCGCCCACGATCGGGAGGTTCTTGATCAGACCACCCAGGTCAGGCAGACCCGGGAGTCCGGTGCCGGGAGTGCCGCCACCGAGGAGGCCGCCCACGATGGGCAGGTTCTTGATCAAACCACCCAGGTCAGGCAGACCCGGGAGTCCGGTGCCGGGGGTTCCGCCACCGAGGAGTCCGCCCACGATGGGCAGGTTCTTGATCAAACCACCCAGGTCAGGCAGACCCGGGAGACCGGGCAGACCCGGGGTTCCGGTGCCGCCACCGAGCAAGCCGCCCACGATGGGCAGGTTCTTGATCAAACCACCCAGGTCAGGCAGACCCGGGAGACCGGGCAGACCCGGGGTTCCGGTTCCGCCACCGAGCAAGCCGCCCACGATGGGCAGGTTCTTGATCAAACCGCCCAGGTCAGGCAGACCCGGGAGGCCGGGCAGACCCGGGGTTCCGGTTCCGCCACCGAGGAGTCCGCCCACGATGGGCAGGTTCTTGATCAAACCGCCCAGGTCAGGCAGACCCGGGAGGCCGGGCAGACCCGGGGTTCCGGTTCCGCCACCGAGGAGTCCGCCCACGATGGGCAGGTTCTTGATCAAACCACCCAGGTCAGGCAGACCCGGCAGGCCGGGCAGACCCGGGGTTCCGGTGCCGGGGGTTCCGCCACCGAGGAGTCCGCCCACGATCGGCAGGTTCTTGATCAAACCACCCAGGTCAGGCAGACCCGGCAGGCCGGGCAGACCCGGGGTTCCGGTTCCGCCACCGAGGAGTCCGCCCACGATGGGCAGGTTCTTGATCAGACCACCCAGGTCGGGAAGACCCGGGAGTCCGGTGCCGGGGGTTCCGCCACCGAGGAGACCGCCCACGATGGGCAGGTTCTTGATCAGACCACCCAGGTCGGGCAGACCCGGGAGTCCGGTGCCGGGGGTGCCAGGCGTGCCGGGGATGTTCGGCAGCAGACCGCCGATGACCTTGCCCAGGTCTCCCAGACCGCCGTTGCAGGTCAAGCTGCAAACACTCGGCAGCGTCGGGATGAGGCCCTTGATGGTGCCTCCCAAGTTCCCCAGGCCCCCGACATTACCGAGGCTGGGAATCAAGTTGGCGACGTCGTCCAAACCCGGAAGGGTCTGTCCGATGTTGCTTACCAACGGTCCGACCGGGCCGACCGGCAAAAGAACCGGAACGCCGGGCAGAGTCGGCAAGCCGACGCCAACCGGTGAACCGCCGACCGGCAGTGCCGGAACCGGGCGCTGGCCGAGAAGGCCGCCCAGAAGCTGCCCGACGACCCCGAGCCCCGGCGCAGCCGGAACGGTGGGAACCGAAGGAGCAGTGCCGGTGGGGGCAGTCGGAACTGCCGGTACCGGTGGGATGCTCGGCAGGATCGGACGAGTGATCTGGCCGACCACGCCCGGTGTGCCCAAGAGCAGACCGTTGACAACCTTGCCCAGATCGATTGCCCGAGGATCAGCAGGAACCACCGGAGCTCCTGGAACGACGGGAGTGCCGTCGGTCGAAGGAACCGGGCCGGAGCCGTTGATTGCCGGGACAGCCGGAATTTCGGGGAGCATGGACCGGATCACCGAATCCAAAGAACCGCCCTTGATCGGCAAGATGCTGCCGATCGGGTCCGGAGTAGCGATCTTGAGCGGATCGCCGCCGAAGCCTGGCACGCCCGGTAGAACCGGAGTCGCAGGATTCTGCGCCGAGCCGACCTTGCAAGCACCCGCAATCGAACCCGCAATCGGATTCAACGGGTTGTCGCACCAGACCGGAACGACCTTGACGCTGGCTGCAGCGTTGTTGCCGGCAAACGCGCCGACTCCGCCGGTGCTGGCCTGCTGGACGTTGTTGCTGGTTGCCAGGCCGGTGTTGGCGCCTACCGAAGAATCCTTCGAGGTCGCCTCGCCCAAGCCGGAAACGGCGTTGTTCGCGACCACGATCGGAGCCTTGGCGTTTGCCACAGCCTGATTGCCATTCCAAGCACCGACGCCACCCGCAGTGGTCTGCCCGGTGGTGTCACCGCCAGCCAATGAACCGTTCACTGCAGAAGTCCCGACCACGGAGTTCGTGGATTGGGCTGCCCGTACTGCAGAAATGGCGTTGCCGGAGATGATGATCGGAGCTTTGGCGTTGGCGACCGCTTGGTTGCCGTTGAAGGCCCCCACGCCGCCACCGCTTGCTTGGCTGGTGCTGTCACTGCCGACCAGGGATCCGGTGTTTCCACCGTTGGCGCCACCGACGACCGAGCCTTTGGACTCGGAATCGTTCAGGCCGGAGATCGAGTTGCCGGAGATGACCAACGGGGCCTTGGCATCCGCCACTGCCTGATTGCCATTCCAAGCGCCGACGCCGCCGGCAGTTGCCTGCTTGACGGTGTCACCACCGGTCAGCGACCCGTTGTTGCCGGCAGCGTTCGCGCCAGCGCCGCCAACCACTGAATCAGCCGAGTGCGCCTTGCCGAAACCGGAAATCGAGTTGCCGGAAACGACGACCGGAGCCTTGGCATTCGCAGTGGCGGTGTTGCCGTTGTAAGCACCGATGCCGCCAGCAGTTGCCTGCCCGACGGAATCGCCACCAGCCAACGCGCCGTTGCTGCTCGAGTTGTTCGAGCCGCCGACCAGCGAGTTGTCGGTCTGTGCCTGGTTGAGCACCGAGATGGCGTTGCCCGACACCGTCACGGGGGCTTTGGCATTGGCATCGGCGGTGTTGCCGTTGTATTCGCCGATGCCGCCTTGGGTTGCTTGTCCGGTGCTGTTGCCACCGGCGAGCGATCCGTTGCCTACCGTGCCGTTGCCGATGCCGTTGCCGCCCACCACCGAGTGGTTGGAACGGGCGGTCGACAGGCCCGAGATGGCGTTGCCGGAAATCGTGATCGGTGCTTTGGCATTGGCCACTGACTGGTTGCCGTTGTACTCGCCGATGCCGCCCGCAGTTGCCTGCCCGACGCGGTCGCCACCAGTGAGTGCTCCGATTCCAGGGTTGCCGCCACCGACGGTGGAGTCATTCGACTCCGCGTCGCAAGCGCCGATCGCGTTGCCCGAGATGGTCAACGGCGCCTTGGCGTTCGCATCGGCCTGGTTGCCCACGAAACGGCCGATGCCGCCCGCAGTCACCATGTCGTTGCTGTTGCCTCCGGCCAATGAGCCGTTTCCGGTGCCAGGGGTCGTTTGAGCGCCACCGACAGTGGAGTTCTTCGACGCGGCATTGCCGGTCAGGCCAATGGCGTTGCCCGAAACGGTGATCGGCGCATCGGCGTTGGCCTGAGCCTGGTTGCCGTTGAACGCACCGATTCCGCCGCCCGTTGCCTGATGCACAACGTCTCCGCCTGCGAGTGCGCCGTTACCGGTCGCCGCCGGGTTCGGAACACCCACTTTGGAGTTTTCCGAGCTCGAGTTGCCGAGCAGCGATACCCCATTGCCGGAGACCGTTACCGGTGCTTTGGCATTGGCGTTCGCCACGTTGCCGTTGTAGGCCCCGACGCCACCCGCGGTCGCTTGGCCGACGGTGTCTCCGCCGGTCAGAGAACCGTTGCCGTTGGCGGGTCCACCACCGACCTGGGAGTTCTTGGTCTTCGAGTTGCCGATGGCCGAGATGGCGTTTCCGGATACGGTGATCGGTGCAGCGGCATCCGCATTCGCGGTATTGCCGTTGAACGCGCCAATGCCGCCGGACGTGGCCTGGCCGACTTTGCTCCCGGCAACCAGGGAGCTGCCCGCGCCCCCGGAAACCTTGGAGTCAGTCGATTCCGAATCGCCGATCAAGGATACGGCGTTGCCGGATACCGTGATCGGTGCTTTGGCGCCTGCATGTGCCTGGTTGCCGTTGAACGCGCCGACGCCGCCCGAGGTCACTTGCCCCACGGTGTCGCCGCCAGTCAGCGCCCCGCCGCCGGTTCCAGGGGCACCAGTGGCGCCGACCTGGGATCCGCTCGACTTGGAGTTGCCGATCAGCGATACCGCGTTGCCCGAGACGGTGACCGGGGCGTTCGCGTTGGCAACTGCTTGCCAACCGTTGAACACGCCGAGGCCGCCCGAGGTCGCCTGGCCGATGGTGTCGCCGTCCACCTTGGAGCCGGTGGTGGGCGACGACGGCGCAGGGCCGGCTGCCGGAGCGGCCGACGTTGCATCGGAGTCGCCGATGACGCTCAGAGCGTTGCCGCTGAGCGTGATCGGAATGTTGATACTGACGATCTGTTCCAAACCAGGAAGAAGCCCGCCGAGGGTCGAGGTACCAAGTACCGTCGTGCCCACTTGTGGCGTGGCATTCGCCGCGGGGGGAGTCCCAGGTTTTGCCTGGGTTCCGGTCCCGAGGAGACTGATTGCGTGCCCGCTGAGATTGATCGGAAGGTTGATCGATCCATCGTTCGCGGGTGCGCTCGGAGCTGTCGGACCATTGGCTTTCGAATTGCCGATAACGCTGATCGCGTTACCCGAAAGGTTGATCGGGATATTGATTTTCAATCCCGATGCTGGTGCCGGTGTAGCAGGGGCCGCCGAAGTGGCACTTGCCAGGTTGTTAGCTCCATCAGTAGGTGGCTGCTCTGCAGCATTCGCTGCGGCAGCGCCGAGGACAATAATGCCTCCGGCAAACAGGGATCCCCAAAGGGTCCTGCGTAAGCACGGTCGCATGAAAAAGTCTCCTGACTGAATTGATGAGAAAAAGCGAAATCAAACCATTTTTAGAGTTTGCTGCTTTTGCCGAAGATAAACTCGGCTTTTCTCGTCAATTAGTCGGGAGACGATCCGGGGTCGTATGCCAAGGGCTCGGGGAGGATGAGCGCGGGCACGCCCACCTTTCCGGAAAGCACACTGAAAGGCATCGCGAAGATATCTGCGGTTGTAGCTGCAGCGCTTCCGCCGGAACCGGCGGAGCCGCTGCCATTACCCGCCGAGGAGGAACCTCCGGCGGGAGCTGTGATGGGCCCAGTAGGGGGCAGCGTGACATGCTGCCCGGAACCTGAGCCGGAGTCATCGCTGATCGCCGAGCTGGCCGCATTGCCTGCGATCGCTGCCAGCGATGAACTGCTGCTGATGAGCGGGAGTGAAGAAACTTTGAGCGGATCCGGATGCGCCGCCGCGGTGGGGGCTGCAGCAACGGCGTCCGGAACCGGAGCCGGCCGTGGCGCTTCGCGGACGCCGGGCACAGTATTCCCCGGCTGCGGACTCACTGGTGGCGTGGTCGGAGGCTGCACCAGTGGTTTGTTGGCCGGCAGGATAGCCGCGTTCTGGTCGGTCAGCGGACCAACCAGATCTTTGACTATGGGTACGTTCGAGGTCAGGTCCGGGAGGAGATTGTTGACCGTGGGGGTCAAAGCCCGAAGCAGCGGACTGACGATTTCGCCTACTACCGGAAGCTTTTCAACCACCGGAAGCAAAGTCCCGGTTGCGGCTTGCAACGTGCCGGTCAGCGTTTTTACCAGGCCGCCGAGCAGTGGTTGAAGCCCCGAGGTGGCCGGTCGCAAGAGATCGGCGGCGGGAGCGAGGACCGGACTGAGGGTCGAATTCACCGTACCCAATACTGGCTGGGCGGCGGTCAAAAGCGGTTTCGGATCCGGTGCTGCCGGTTGGCCCTGCTCCGCTGGTTGGAAGGCCGGTTCGAGGGTTTTCACCGCTGCGCCGGCAATGTTGGTGGCTGATTTCACCGCGGTCGTGACGGGTCCGCTGGGCGCCGGTGCTGCCGAGTTGACCGGCAACGGCGGGGCGGGCCGGGCCGGATTCGACGGCGCTATCGGTGCGGTAGGAGCTGTCGGCGGAGCCGGTTGGGACGGCGCCAGCAAGGCTCCTACGGTCGCATCGACGGTTCGGAGTGTGCCTTGGAGCGTGCCGCCGAGGAGCCCGAGAAGGCCGCCGCCGTCCGACTGCTTGCCACCGTCGGACGTGGCGCTGCTCGTCGCCGAGGAGGGGCCGTTGGGGTTCGCCGGAGCGGCGTTCGCGCTCTGTGCGCCGAGTACGCCGAAGAGGAAAATCGCGGAGCCGGTGACTCCAGTGAGAGCGGCGATGCGCAAAGTCTTGCGGAACGCCGAAATGCCAGCACGGCTGCGTGCTGGAACTGTGGATTCGAGGCCGCTCCCCGCGCTCGATTCCCCTCTTGTGGTCTCCATGATGCGATTCACCCCCTCTCTTTGGGCGTGCGTCGATACGGGATAAGAGTATGGCCGGCGCCCAGGCAGGTCTAGAGGAAATGGAAATGTCTAGCCAGTCGGCTAGCCGATTGGCTAGACATTGCTGGATATTGGCTGAACGTTTCATCGGCAAAGCCGCTGCGTTGTCGAACTCTGCCGGGTTATAGAGATTTGTTGCGGGCCAACCCGTCGATTTTCGGAAAGAGAAATTATGGTGGATTGGATTCATTTCGAATCATTTACGGTTGAATCGAATATTCGGAATATTAGTACATGCTCGCGGTCGAGATAGCAGTGTTGATTCAAGCGGCTTCCGGTGTTCGGCGATTCGCCCGATTTTCGACCCTGGGGCTTTGCCTCCGAGGCCAGGCACCTAGGGGCAGATCACCGGGGCAGAGTTGTGCCGCGAACTCCAGGGATCCGTCGGTACCCGGTGTTAGGCTGACCGCCATGACCGGATCAGCGCCGAAATCGGACCTTCACCGCTACTTGCAATCCGCCAGGGAAGCCCTGCTCTGGAAGCTCGAGGGACTCTCCGAGTACCAGATCCGGCAACCGCTCACGCCGACCGGCACGAATCTGCTCGGGCTGGTCAAGCACGCGGCCGGCGTCGAACTCGGATACTTCGGCGATACGTTCGACCGGCCGTTCAACGAGCGCTACCCCTGGCTCGATGAAGATGCCGAGCCGAACGCGGACATGTGGGCTACCGAGACGGAAAGCCGCGAGGACATCGTGACGCTTTACCGCCGGGTCTGGGTGCAAGCGGACGAGACCATCGATGCCCTGGATCTGGCCGCGACCGGACGAGTGCCGTGGTGGCCCGAGGAGCGCAGTGAGGTGACCCTGCACCAGATCTTGATCCATGTGATCGCGGACCTCACCCGGCACGCCGGGCACGCGGATGTGATCCGCGAATTGATTGACGGCTCGGTCGGCTTGCGCAGGGAAAACGACAATATGCCCCGGGGCAGCCAGGAATGGTGGCAGGACTACCAGGACCGCTTGGAACAGGTGGCGCAGCAGTTCAACTGAGCCCGGGCGGTCAGGTCCAGAGGCAAGGCTGCGGCCCCGATGCGGTGACACCGGGGCCGCAGCGCACTTTGCCCGTGGGGTTCCTAGGCGGGGTCATCAACTTTCTTCAGCTTGTTGACGATTTCGGTCTGCAGATTCGTCGGGTTGCTGTAAGCCTCCGGAAGGTAGCTGATGTCTCCGTCGTAACGGAAGCTGGAGGACACCGCGAAGATGCTGCCATAACCTTCGGCGTCGATGTATTTGACCCAAGGACTGCCCGCGGTCGGGTTGGGGAACCGGCAGCCGAGAGTTCCCAGCTCGCCTTTTTTGCCCCAGCTCGGCGCGTTCTCGCAGTACCACTGGTTAGCCACGGCAGAGCCGGGATCTCGCCGGTACGAGTACGCCTGCACGTTGCCTTGCTCGGGGGAAGACACGGTCAGCAACTTATGCCCACGGACCTGGTCTTCGATCTCCTGGCCCTGGGAATTAGGCCAAACCCGAAACACGGCCTGGTTGAGCCGGGCCCGGCTGTAGTCCGTCCAATCTTGGTAGGCCCGCATCCAGCTGCCAGCCCAGAGGCCTCGCCAAGCGGTTCCATTGGAGTACTCCGGAGCGAAGGCGACCTTTTTGGACCAATCCTTTCCGGCTCCACCGTGCAGGCAACTGCCAGCGGTCAGCACCACGTTCTTGGCATTGTCGTTGATCACGGTTCCGGTACAGACTTGATCGTCGCCGTCGGAGTTCCGGTAGAACACCACGCCGACGGCGGGATTGCTGTTCGCGTAGTCGATCGCCGACGCTCCGGCGGAGCCAGCCGCTGAGCGGCCATCAGCAGTTGCGGCCCCGCTGTTCGCTACGGCTTGGGCCATGCGTTCTTTGGTCCAGTAGGCCAGGGTGTCTTCCGGGGATTCCACCTCGGAGGCCGGGTATTTGTCCACGGCGGCGTTCGCCGAATCGAGTCCGGTCGCCGCTCCCGGGGCGATCGGGTACGGGGCTTGCACCACCCCGAAAAGGCTGCCCGCAATGAGGGCGAGCGAGAGTGCGATTTTCATCAGTTTCGTCCTAAGGTCGGATTTTTGACGGTCTCGGAGCATACCGAGTACGCATCAATCCTCGCTTTGGGACAAAAAGTCTGGCCAGAGCCTTTGGGGTGCAAAGGTCTGCCCGTACGGGTTCCCCGCCGGAGTGGACGCTGCGGATCAGCCCAGGCCGAGCAACTGCTGGATCGGTCCGATGCCGAAGAACACCACGAACGCCGCTGCGACGACCCAGAGCAACGGGTGGATTTCTTTGGCTCGGCCCTGCACGGTGCGGATCACCACATAAGCGATGAATCCGGCGCCCAGGCCGTTCGCGATCGAATAGGTGAACGGCATCAGGGTGAAGGTCAGGAACGCGGGAATGGCCACGCCCCAGTCGGACCAGTCGATCTTGCCCACCTGCGAGACCATCATGAAGCCGACGACGACGAGCGCCGGGGCGACCGCTTCGAATGGCACCAGGGAGATCAAGGGCGTGAAGAACATCGCCACCAGGAACAGCACGCCGGTGACCACCGACGCGATGCCGGTCCGGGCGCCTTCGCCGATTCCCGCACCGGACTCCACATAGATCTGGTTCGAGGACACCGAAGCGCCGCCGCCGGCGATCGCGCCGATCGCGTCGACGAACAGCACCCGGTCCACATTCGGAATATTGCCTTTTTCGTCGATGCTGCCTGCCTCGCTGGCCAGACCGACCATGGTGCCCATGGCATCGAAGAAGATGCTCAACAGGATCGAAAAGGCCAACAGGGTCGCGGCCACGCCGCCGAGGTGCACGAAGGAGCCGAACAAGTTGACCTGGCCGATCAAGGACAGGTCCGGGAGCTTGAACTGTTCTAGGGTCGGTACCACGAGTGACCAGCCCATCGGATTGCTGGTCTTGCCATCGAAACTCGGCCCGATCTTGAACACCAGCTCCAAGACATTGGCCAGGATCGTCGAGCCGATCACCCCGATCAGGATGGCCCCTTTGACCTTGCGGATCACCAATGCGATGGTCAGGATCAAACCGACCACGAAAACCAGGGTGGGCCAGCCGATCAGCTTGCCGTCGAAGCCCAGGCCCACCGGCACGGTGGTTCCGGCAACGTCCGGGATCCGGCGGACGAATCCGGCGTTCACCAGACCGATCAGTGCGATGAACAAACCGATGCCCACGACGATCGCCGTCTTGAGCCCTTCCGGCACCGCCTTGAAAACGGCGGTTCGGAATCCGGTGAGCACCAGGACCAGCATGGTGATGCCGGAGATCATGATCAGGCCCATCATGTCCGGCCAGGTCAATCCCGGGTGCGAAGCCACGGTGACCGCCACGAAGGCGTTCACGCCCAAGCCGGTTGCCAGTGCGAAGGGGTGCTTCGCCCAGGCACCCATCGCGATGGTCAGAATCCCCGCGACCAGTGCGGTCACCGCCGCAACCCGGTCCCGGCCCAGGATTTCCCCGGTGGAATCGGCGCCGCCCAGGATCAACGGATTGAGCACCACGATGTAGCTCATGGCGAAGAAGGTGGCCAAGCCGCCTCGGATTTCGCGGGAGAGCGAAGAGCCACGTTCGGTGACTTTGAAATAGCGGTCAAGGGCGGCGGGCAACGTGGCCATGGCGGGAGCCTCTCCAGTGGATGCGATGCAAAGGAACTAGCACGATCCTAGTGCCAGGGCGTTGCAGATGCGGCCCTGGGCGCCCCGATGACGTAGCGTTGATGACGATTCCGGCCTCTCCGTTGAGCCAGAGGCCATAGCCGGCTGTAGCAAAGGGAACCGTGATGATCCGCCAGATTGCCCGCACTGCCTCCGCATTCCGCCTGTCCCGGCGCTTTTCCGGAGTCCTGGTGCTGCTCGGATTGCTGGCGGCGCTTTTGCTCCCGGCCGGTGCGGCCAATGCGCACGACGTCGTGGAGAACACTTCGCCCTCGGCTGGGGCAACCGTGGCGAGCATGCCGTCCGAGGTAACGCTGACCATGGACAATGTTCCGGCGGCGATCGGATCCAAGGTGGAGGTCAAGGACGCTTCGGGCACAGATTGGGTGCAGGACTCGGTGACCGTGCTGGACAAGGTGGTCACGCAGAAGCTCAGGGCGGGGGCGCCAGCGGGCGGTTACACGGTGAACTGGCGTCTGGTTTCCTCGGACGGGCACCCGATCGAGGGGACGTTCAGTTTCACCGCGATCGGCTCCGGCGGGGCTTCGGCTGCGCCGGATCCCGGAACCTCCACCGCGCCGAACAGCCCCGGCACGGTGAACAGTGCCAATCCGGCCCCGGCGCCGGCGGGCGGGTTCCCGTGGCTGATCGTGGTGATCGCCGTGGTGGCATTGCTGATCATCGCCGGGTTGGTCGTCGTGGTGCGCCGCAACCTGGCGAATGACCAGGGCTGAAGCCCTGGTCCGGGACTAACCGATCGCGGTCAAGCCCGCGCTGCGCGGCTGCCGGCTGACGCAAATCGCTTCGCTCACGGTTTTCGCCTGGCGGAGTATTTCCCGCGTGCTCGGTGCCACGGCGTCTCCGATGCCGACCAGGTAAATGCCCAGAGCCCGCATCGCGCTGGTCAGATCACGGCCGATCGCAATGCCGAGCGAAGCGAAGAACCGGCGCAACTGGCCTTGGGCGCAACGGGTCAGCACGATATTGTCGGCGAGCAGCACACCGTCAGAGGTGCTGACCAGCCATTGCTGGGGCTGCGGATCCCCGGCGGAAGCAGCGCCTGCGGTGATCCGCAGCCCGGTGGCTTTGGAGCTCGCTCGGATGTCGAGGGAGTGGTTGGAGGCGTAGTGGCGTAGTACCCGTAGGATTTCGCTGCGCTCGATCAAGGTCCCCGGTTCGGTCAATCGGCTGGCCCCGGCGGCTGGAGCTGCCCCGAAGAGTTCCAAACTGTCCACGACGATCGAATCGACGCCTTGCCGGCTCAGTTCGCTGGCCACTGCCAAACCGGACAATCCGGAACCGATGACGACGGTCGTGGTTCGTTCGGTACCGCCGGCTGCGGGCGCAAGCGTCATGAGATGGAGCCTCCTTGGGAGCGTCCGGCGACGACTGCGTCACCGGGCACTGTTCGAGTGTACGATGCTGCATCCGGACCGGAACCCCAGTCAGCTCTGCAGTTAGCGAAGACGCCCCCCCGGGCCTGCGCTGTTTCGAAGCCTACAGAAATTCCCGGGACCTGGATAGGGCTTTTCGAAGACTGTCGACTGTAGAAAATCCGAGCCGGGAGCCCAGGCGGGATTCCCGCCGATTCTGGGCGGTTGCCCGGCTTGGCTCCTTGACGTGCCGCGACCGAGCGTGAATAGTCAAAACCAAGCAACCTGCTTTTTCTCAGGGAGGCAAGCACCATGACGGACCCAACGCCAGCGCAGGCAGTGGAAGCCCCGGAACCAACCGGAATTGTCGTGGGGGTGGATGGCTCCGACCACGGATATTGCGCCCTCGTCTGGGCCGCCCGGGAGGCTCAGTCACGTAAGCGGCCGCTCCATCTGATCACGGCTTATTCGGTGCCGATTTTCGCGGCCTCCGGTCTGGACGGCGGCTTCGCCACCATCGACGACGAGGTGATCCGGCAAGGCGCCGTCGAAGTCCTCGAGCAAGCCACCGCCAGGCTCGCCGGCTACGACGTCGAATTCGACACCCGGGTGGAGCGGGGCGATGCGTCCAGCGTTTTGATGGAAGCATCGCAAACCGCCGAGCTGCTGGTCTTCGGCTCGCGTGGCCGTGGCGGATTCGTGGGCAGGTTGCTGGGCTCGGTGTCTTCGGCCTTGCCGGGCCACGCGAAATGCCCCACTGTCACAGTGCCATTGAATTGCGCCCCTCGATTGGGTGAAGCGGCGCAGCCGGATGCGGCCCCGCAGGTGGAAGCCGTGGTCACGGTTGGCGTGGACGGCTCCGAGCAGGCCAGATACGCCGTGCTCGTGGCCGCAGAGCAGGCGCAACGGTCCGGTCTGGCGCTACGCGTGATTTGCGCGGTGCCGCCGTATACCGGAGCCATGGCCTGGCTGCCGGCACCCTTGGACCGGCAGGCGCTTTTCGAAGACATCAAGGTCCAGCTGAGTGCCGGCGTCGCCTGGTTGACGAGCCACTTCCCGAGCTTGCCGATCACCGCCGACGTCCTGGACGGTCCGCCGGTGGAGGTGCTGGTCGGGGCCAGCAAGGTGTCCGAACTGGTGGTTTTGGGTACCCGGGGGCACGGCGGTTTCGCCGGGATGATCCTCGGTTCCACCACGGACGGCACCTTGCACCACGCAAAGGGTCCGGTCATGGTGGTCCGGGATCATGAGGACCCCCGGTTGGCCGACCGGAGCAGCTTCGGACCGATGCTCGGGAACGTTTAGCCCCTGGGCGGCGGGCTCATTCGGAGGCCAGCCGATTGAGTCGACGGCCGTTCAGTAACGGGCCGCGTAACCGTAGACCGGCAAGCCGATCAGGTCGCTGATCCGGTTGACCATGATGCCCTGGGACGGGTTGAGCGCATTGACGATCATTCCGTTGCCGATGTACACGCCGACGTGTGAAAAGTTGCCGGCACCGTCATTGTTGAAGGCCAGAATATCGCCGTACTGCGCCTGGGCGAGCGGGACCCTGGTCGGGGCGCCCCAGAACTGGGCAGTGGAAACCCGTGGGATGTTCACGCCCACCGAACGGAAGGCAGCCCAGATGAGACCGGAGCAGTCGTAGCCGGGGCCGGTGCCACCCCAAACGTAGGCGCCGCCCACTTTGCTCATCATGAAAGCGACCATCCCGGCAATGTTGACCCCGGAAGTCGGCGGGGTCACCGGTGGGGTGACCGGAGGCGTCACCGGCGGCACGACTGGCGGGACCACCGGGGGTGTCACCGGTGGCGTGACCGGGGGAACCACCGGGGGCACTACTGGCGGATTCACGGGTGGATTAACCGGCGTCGTGGTGCCTGGGCCGGTGTTTCCGCCACCTCCATTGCCTGGCTGCTGCGGCACTGGTTGGTTCTTCGATGCGGCGACGGCGGCGTCGTACTGGGCTTGCCGCCGTTGCTGTTCCAGGCCGGTGAGCCGCTGGTCTTCCAAGGCCGCCGTGGTGTTTTTGAGTGTGGCGAGCTGTCCGACCAGGACTCCGCGCTCATGCTGGTTCTGGATCAGAATCGCGTTTTGCGCGTTGTAAGCGGATTCGGCGGTCGTCTTGGCCTCAGCGGCCGCTTTCGCCGCGTCGTCGGCCGCTTTTTTGGAAGCTGCTGCCGCATCGTTGAGCGAGCTGGCAGTTGCCGCGGTCGACTGAGCGGCATCGAAAATCTTGGCCCGGTTGTCTCCGATGGCCTTCAAGGTAGTGGCTTGGTAGAGCGCATCGGTGGTGTTCGAACCGGTCAGCAGGCTCGGCAGCGAGGTGCCGACTCCGCCGCTCTTGTAGATCTCGCCGGCAAGCTGGCCGACCTGGGTGCGTGCCTTTTCCGAAGCTTTCGAGGCCAGCTCGGCTTTGGCCTGTGCGGCATCCGATTTGGCCTGGTATTCCTGCAACGCCACCAATGCGTCCGAGTAGTTGTCATTGGCGCGGGTGGCGGTTGAGACTGCCGACTGCAGATTTTGGCTTGCCGCTTCGATGATCGTTTCGATTTTGCTCACCTCGTTGGAGGTGGCCGATTCGCTTTGTTTGGCGTTGGCGATGTCTTGATCCGAGGGGATGTCCGGTGCGGAAGGCAGGACCGCCTGCGGCAGAACGGACGGCTGGGCGTTCGCCGGAAGCACGGCGGAACCCAAGGCCAATGCTGCCGCGGCAGATATCGCCAACGTATTGGTGAGGACCCGTTTTGTCGCGGAACTCGATCTCATCACATAACCTCACTACCGGATTCTTGAATGAACGCAGGCAAATAGCGTCCACACAGCAATCAAGAGGCTACGCGGGCCAGTGTCACTTTGGCAACACTGGTCACATCATTAACATAAACAACACTGGTGTCATTCTTCACCATTTGACTCGGCGTGTCGCGGGCTTTCAGCCCCAGCCGAGATCGTGCAGCTTCGCATCGTCGATGCCGAAGAAGTGCGCGATTTCGTGCACCACGGTCACCAGGACCTCCTCGACCACTTCTTCCCGGTTGTTGCAGATATCGAGAATGGCCTGCCGGTAGATGCTGATTTTGTCCGGTAGTGAGCCGGCGTCGGACCATTCCGTGCGCTCCGTGAGCGGGACGCCTTGGTAGAGGCCAAGCAGGACTGTGTCGGGATCTTCGCCGGGTTCCGGCAGATAACGTTCTTCGACCACGATCGCGACGTTCTCGATCGAGGCGGCGAGATCCGGCGGAATCTGCGCCACCGCGTCGTCGACTGCGGATTCGAAATCTGCCAGGGACATCTCGTAGCGGCCGAAGCGGGGCATTGAGGCGAGCGGGTCGGTCATGGTTCCAGCCTATTCAGTCTCCCTGTGCGCCCCGGTTTGGCGGATTGCGCTTCTAGGCCCTATAGTTTTAGAGGTCCACTTCGAGAAGCGGTCAGGCAACTGATCGGGTCGAAGCTGGCAAGGCCCCCATCGTCTAGCGGCCTAGGACACCGCCCTTTCACGGCGGCGGCACGGGTTCGAATCCCGTTGGGGGTACGCGAGGCAAAAGCAGCCAGTTTTAGCTGGTAAGCTGGAAGCCTTGTAAAAAGCAAGGCCCTGTAGCGCAGTTGGTTAGCGCGCCGCCCTGTCACGGCGGAGGTCGCGGGTTCAAGTCCCGTCAGGGTCGCTAGGTTCCTCTAGGGGAATCCGGTGGCAAGTTCACCAAGGCTCTGTAGCTCAGTTGGTAGAGCGTTCGACTGAAAATCGAAAGGTCACCGGATCGACGCCGGTCGGAGCCACCAGCAGTAAATCCCCGCGTTCTCTGACGAGTGCGGGGATTTTTTGTGTTTTGTTCTCGGCCCGGTTGGCGGCCCCGATTCAGCGACGACTATATCCCACTGAAACTGCCAATTCAGTGGTGCGGAATGGGTATATCCCACTGAACAGGCCGGGGGACAAACTCGCAGGGGTTACCTCGCCGAGGTCAAGATTCAAGGCTTCGATCAGGCCAGCTCGGACAATCGCCGCAGCGCCCCGGCCGCATCTTCCTGCCGATACTCCGCCAGTGCGGTAAAGAGTTCTGCAGTAGGAACGGCATGAACCCGCTGGTCCCACGGAGCAACCGAGGTCAGTAACAACCCCGGAATCCGACTTGGCACAAGGTTGCCGCTAGCCAGCGGAGACTCCAGAAGTTTTTCACCGGGTCGTTTTTCAACCCAGACCGTTCCGGCAGGATTGTTGAACCGCTGGTTGATTCGCCCTGCCAGTTCCACGACCTTGAGGGGAAGACCGGCGTCCAGGGTGATGACCGCCCCGCTTTCAGCCAGGCCGATGGAGCAAAGAATGGAACCGGCGGCCTCGGCCAAGCTGCACATGTACCGTTCGGCCATCGGATCCGTCACGGGCAGTGGTTCACCCGCTTTGGCCAACTGCTCGAAGCGCAGCGAAACACTTCCGGTGGAGTTCAGCACCAGGCTGAATCGAACCGAGGCGAAGCGAGTTGCCGGGAATTGTCCGGCGACTTTTGCGAGCATGAGCTCGGCGACTCGTTTGGTGTGCCCGAAGACGTTCTTCGGTTCGTGGGCTTCATAGCTTGAGACGAAGACGAAATCGCGGACTCCGCGTACTGCGGCTGCTTCGGCCAGCGAGGCGGCGGCTGAAACATTGGTTTTGCAGGATTCGACCACTTGGGTCTGGACCAGTGGGACGATTTTATAGGCCGCACAGTGCAGTACGACGTCGGGCGTGAAGCGGTCCAGCACGGACGCAACAAATGCTTGATCCGTGATGCTGCCGAGGAAGGCATCAGCCTCCGGATAGCTACGATGCGCCTCGTAGAGCGTGGAGTCGTTGTGCTCCAAAAGCGCTACCCGGCCTGGGCTAAAGGACGAGATCTGCGCCAGAAGCGCCCGCCCGACCGAGCCACCTGCCCCGGTGATCAGAATCCGCCGATCGGCAATCAGTGCTGGGTCCGGAGCCAGCTCAAGGGCTGGACGGCCAAGGTATTCCTCGCCACCCGTTCCGTTGTTAGAGCTGTTTGCCGGATGCATCGCGCCTACCTCCTGATCGTCTAGGCCAATGGAGTGCGGTGCATTGAACCTAAGGCTGCCGGAAAAACTACTTGGCTAGTTTTTGCTGATTGGTGAGTTCGTTTCTTATGAGACCAATCATCTCGACCATATCCGTGATAGCGATTGCCTGCTGGTGCGGAGCAAATCGGATCCACCGTTGTCCGGTCCACGCTTGACAAAGATTTCTCGGCGACCAAGGGTATGGACGGCCGCTTTTCGTCAACCGCCGACAATCAACGGCCGATCCCAGGGAGTCGGCAGGTTCGACAAATCTCGCATCGGCCAAGTCTTTGGGTCGTCCAAAAAGTTGACCAACAGGTCGATTTGCAGCGTGGCCCAAGGCGAAACTTGAAGCTCGCCTGACCGGGCCCGATCGCGAAACGACGGCCAGGCAAACCAGCGGTAGTCCGCAACCTCGGAGGGGTCCGGACTCGGCTCACCGTCGGTTACAAAAGCAGCGAATACCGGACAGATTTCATTTTCCACAATCCCGTTGTCCATCGTGGTGCGATAACGGAAGTCGGGAAGCACCATGCCCATCTTCGTAGGGGTCAGTCCCAACTCCTGTTGCAGGCGTCGGTGGGCAGCGTCTCCGATTCGCTCCCCCGGAGCGGGGTGTCCACAGCACGAGTTGGTCCAGACACCGGGCCAGGTCAGCTTCGAAAGGCTACGGCGCGTGGCCAAAAAACGGCCTTGTGAGTCGAACACATAGCAGGAGAACGCAAAGTGAAGAGGCGTATCCAGATGGTGCACCTCCGACTTCAACGCGCTCCCGACGGCATGGCCCGATTCATCGGCAAGCACTACCCGGGTGGAATTTGGCATGAAGCCATCCTTTCTCAGTCGAGTTGTTGTCTAGCTATGACGGATCCATGAAGGTTTCATGAAGATCGCGTTGGAATGCGTGCCGGGTGTTGCCATTGGTCCATCACCCGGCCTGGAAACGGGGTGGTGGATCGGCCCGAGCCTAGTCGGCCGGTGATCCGGACGGCTTCTGCCCTCACTCCATGACCAGATCGCGGCTGATGCCCAAGTCATCCAACAAAAGGTTCAGCGGGCCGTTGTCCCGCTTCGGCGCAGGTCCGGTTTCTGCCTGCTCGAGCAGCTGTTCCGTGCCGATCTCGAATCCGCCCTGCGCCGCGACCGCCGCCCACGACTCCGGGTCCGGCAACCGGAACGCGGTCAACCCCTCCATGAGCGCCTCGCGGAACATTTGCTGCTGCCCGCTGTCCAGGTTTCGGTAAAGCGAACCGCACAGCTCACGGAACACCACGGCGTGCCCACTCTCATCGCGCCGGTGCATGTCCGTGGTTATCCGGTTCATCGGCTGGATGTCCTGTGCCGTCGACAACGTGGAGAGAAACCCGCTGATCGTCGTCTCGGCTGCCAGCGAGAACGCGATGTCCACGATGTCTCGGTCGAACCCGGAGAGCCCGGCCCTGGCTGTCTCCCTGCCCTGCACGACCGACCAGATGCTCGGTGCGAACCGCACGTCCGCCATGTCACGGCGCCTGCGGGTCACGGCAACCGCGTTATGGCACATGAGGATGTGGTAGTGCTCGTCGATGATCGTCTGGTGCAAGGCATCTACGGCCACATCGTCGCGGCGCACCGGAATCCGGTCCTGCAGCATCAACCGGCACGCGGGCAGAATGATCTCATCCTCGATGGCTTTGGTCTTGGCGTTGTACGCGATCCACGCGGCGGACAAGATACGCTCGCGTGCGTCTCGGTCGAGTTTTTCGGCGCCGGGCAGCGCGAGCACCGGCACGAGGTGTTCTGGGAAGTCCGGTAACGAGGCGTCGAAGTGCCCGTCCAGGTCCAGCTCGTCCTTCTTCACTGCGACCCGCTTGCTCCAACGCTGTGTCAGCTGAGCCAACAGGTCGCGCTCGAAATTAGCTTGCATCTGATGAATCTCCTTCACGTGATCGGTACGGGACGGAGGCGAGTGCCTCCAGACGCGACTGCCACTGCGCGGCCAGCTCGGCATCCTCGTCGCGGAAGCGGCCCAGCCCTCCGGCGACCGGCCGGATGCCGTGCAGGGCGTTGACCGCCCACACCGGAACACCAGCCAGTTCCGCTGGATTGGCAGACTCGGAGAGGACCGGGCGTCCGGTCAGCTCGCCGAGCAACGCCCGGGTGATTCCGGGCAGCAGGCCGGCACCGGGGGGCGGACCGCACAGCGTGTCGCCGCGCCACCAGAGGATGCTCGTCGCGGAGCCTTCGAGCACGTGCCCTTCAGCCGAGAGCAGCAGCGCCTCGTCCGCTCCGGCCGCGATCGCAGCAGCGCGCAGGGCAGCCAGGTGGTCGAGGTCGAAGCCCTTGACCATGGGCAGGCTCCGGCGATCGGGTCCCGAATCCCACAACCGGACGGTGGTGGTGGGCGGAGGCGCGGGACGCAGCCACAGCCGCAGTCGCGTCCGCGAGCCGGTCTCCACGAGTTCGACGCGGGGAAACCACCGGCCCCGTGCCGGCAGTGACTCGGCGACTGCGCGCAGGAAGCGGTCGGTTCCCGGTCCGGCGAACCGGGAGCATGCCTTGGCAAAGCGTTCGGCGTGTCGGCTGAACCCCCGCACCCGTCCTTCGTCCACGAGCCACGAATCGACGATCCGCACCGTCCCGATGGCATCGGACTGCGACCACCCGTCGTCCCACCACCGGCGAATCCCGTTGTCGCTCATCGCGGGGAGCCGCCCGTGCTCGTTGCTGTCGGTGCACGCCAGGCGCGCAGCGACGCCGCCGCCTTGAGCAGCATCTCTTCGTATTCTTCCTGGGGGTCGGAGTCGAGCACGATCGCTCCGCCGGCACCGATGCTCAACCGGTCACCGACGCGAACCGCGGTGCGGATGACGATGTTCAGGTCCGTGCCGCCGGAGAGGCCGAAGAAACCGAGAGTGCCGGAGTACACGCCCCTGGCCTCGGTCTCCAGGCGGTCGATGATCTCCAGCGTGCGACGTTTCGGCGCCCCGGTCATCGAACCGCCGGGGAAACACTGCCGGACGCAATCCATCGCGCTGATCCCGTCCTGGAGCCGCCCGTGGACGGTCGAGACCAGCTGGTGCACGGTCTGATAACTCTCGACTGCCAGGTACGGGTCGACCTTGATGCTGCCCACCTCGCACACCTGGCCGAGATCGTTGCGCAGCAGGTCGACGATCATCAGGTTCTCGGCCTGAGTTTTGGCGCTCGAAGCGAGGGTGGCGGCGATCTCGGCGTCGCGCACTGGATCTGCGTCGCGAGCGGCGGTGCCTTTGATCGGCTTGCTGGTCACTGTGCGGTCCCGCTCGATGCGCAGGAACCGCTCCGGCGAGGAACTGAAGACAGTGAGGTCGCCGAGGCGCAGCAGGGCGCCGTATGGTGCCGGATTCAGCCGACGCAGCCGCCGGTAAAAGGCAACATCGTCGTCTTCGAATGGCAGGTGCAACTTGTCGGTCAAGCAGATCTCGTAGCTCTCGCCCAGGTTCAGCTGCCGTTGACACTCCTCGATGTCCGCGAGGTACTGGGCGCGGTCGCGGACCAGATGGTCTGCTAACTCTGCGGGCTGGCTGAGGGCTGGAGCGAGGTACGGATCGTCGTCGGCCGGGGGCAGGCCGACGAGCTTCGCGGCCGTCTGGTCCAGCCATTCGTGCGCATCGTCGGCGGTCTTTTCGTCGTGCACCGCCACCAAATAGGTCACTCCCTGGAGGTGGTCGACCGCGATGACCCGGTCTGCGAACATCCAGACCGCATCAGGAGTTTCGGCGGTGTGGCGGGCGGTAGCCCCGCACTCGGCCTTGAGCTCGTAGCCGAAGTAGCCGACGTAGCCGCCGGTCAGGTCGAACGGCAGTTCTGTGGAGGCGATGCGCCGGTCGCCCAGCCGTTGCTCGAGGACGTCGAAGATGCTGCCGGGTTCGACCCGGACGCCGCCCGCGGTCTGCACCGTAACCACCCCGCTGCCAGTGCGGTAGGTCAGCAGTTCGCTGAGCGGCCCCGTGGTGTCTCCGAGGAAGGAGAACCGAGACAGGCCTGCTTCCACTCGGCTGCTGTCCAGCCAGAAGCAGGTCGGTTGATCGGCGAACAGCCCGAGGAAGACGCTCTCGGTGTCAGCGTCGGTTAGCACGATCCGACTCACGATGCTCAGTTCCGCGCTCGGTTCGGCAGCGGCGTCACGGGCGGGGTTCACAGCCGCGGTGACCGTGCCGGACGGCCGTTGCCCGCGCTGCGTCCGGCGGCTCAGTTCGGCGAAGTTCCGCAGGATTTCCCTGCCGTGCTGGGACGCGACCGACTCGGGGTGGAATTGCACGCCCCACTGCGGCCGGTCCTGGTGCCGCAACGCCATCAGCACCCCGTCTTCCGCCCAGGCGGTGGCGATGAGCTCTTCCGGCAGCGGTTCCTCGACGCACAGCGAATGATAGCGAACCGCGACGAACTTGCGGGGGACCCCGGCGAATAGCGGATCACCGTTGTGGGAAACCTTGGCCAGGTGCCCGTGCCTCGGTTCAGGCGCGGCGGTCACGGACGCGCCGGCCAGATGAGCGATCGCCTGATGTCCGAGGCAGACACCCAGCACCGGCAGCCTGGTGCGCCGCAACAGATCGCCGGCCAGGCCGATGTCGCGCGGGTTCTGTGGCCGGCCGGGGCCGGGGGAGACGATGATGTTGGCGATCTCCTCCGGCAGCGGTCCGGACAACATCGGATCGTCATTGACCACCACGAGCGGCTCCTGGCCGTTGATCTCGGCGATCAGCTGGAACAGGTTGAAGGTGTACGAATCGTAGTTGTCAACCAGCAATGTCCGGGTCATCGGCAGGCCAAGACTTTCCCGAGAGCCATGATGTCGGCGGATCGCAAGCTGATCCCGAAAATCTCCTGTAGCGCAGCGAGCACTTCGGCTTCGTCGAGCTCGCGAACCGCAGCCGGCTCCCCCGGTCGGAGCTCGGTGAGCTGGTTTCCGACGAGCAAGTGCCTCACCCGTGCCTGCGTGCGTTGGAGAACCACCCGGTGGTTGAACGGCGATCGCGGGTGCGTGAGGCAGAAGTGATTCAACAACTCGAAATCTGAGGGGTAGCGCATGTCCATGGTGAAGCCGTACAGCTCTGCCGGGCCTTCGGGCCGCAGGAACCGCAGCACACGCTCGCCGGACATTTCGCGCACTAGGTCGAACGAGAAGTCGCCGTCCAACCGCGCACCATCCATGAGCCGCATCGGTTCGTGCAGCCCGTACGCACCGAAACTCACGTCGTGCAGCCAGAGTCCGTCCTCGGCGTGCACCGCGAGCGCGACGTGCAACGCGGGTCCGAACGGGCTGCCGGTACGGATTCGCGTCCGTCCGGCGAACGCCGTGAAGGTGAACCCGATGCGCTCGAGCACCGCCGCCATCAAGGCGACCTGCTCCAGGCACCAGCCGCCGCGGCCCTGCCGAACGATCTTCTCCTGGACGTGAGCGATGTCGAGCGGAACCTCGGTCCTGCCCAGCAGCGGGTCGAGGTTGTCGAACGGGATCGCCTCCACATGCGCGGCGTGCAGGCGCTGCAAGGTCGCGAGGTTCGCCGCCACGTCGCCTTCGTAGCCCACCCGGGTCAGATACGCGTCCAGATCGACGCCGCTTCCTTGCCACATCGAGTCGCTCATGTGAACCGCCCGGCGATCACCGCAGCGAGGACGATCCAACCGTAGTAGGTGTTGGCGACGAAGGTGTCCCAGCATGTCTTCGGGTTGTCCAGGTCCACCCGGACGACCAGGTAGCACAGGTACATCGCTGCCAACAGGACGATCAGGTAGAACGCCCAGCCGATCGGGGTGAGCGAGCCGGCCCACAGCAAGCTGGCGACACTGAGCAGGATGAAGATCGACAACCAGGCCTTGGTGGCGTTGCCAAACAAGAGCGCAGAGGACTTGACTCCGATCTTCCGGTCGTATTCCTTGTCTTGATGGGAGTAGATCGCATCATGGATCATCGTCCAGAATGTGCCCGCGACGAACAGGCCGTACACCTGCGGCGGGTAGCCGGCGTCGCCCGTCGCCGCGGTCCAGCCGACGAACACATAGGTGCTCATGACGAGTCCGAGGAATGCAGAAGGCCAGACAAAGAAGCGCTTCATGAACGGGTAGGCGACGATCAAAGGGTACGTGGCCAGCGCCACCAGGGCAGTCTGGACGTTCACCGCCGCGAGGACCAGCAGCGCGGCCAGGGCCTGGGCGGCAGCCCAGAGGATCCCGTTGCGGACGCTGATCGTCCCCGCGGCAATCGGCCGTCCCACCGTGCGGGCGACGCGCCGGTCGATTTCCTTGTCAGTCACGTCGTTGCTGGCGCAGGCGAAGCCGCGGATCAGCACGGCGGCGACGATCAGGGCCAGCACAGCAAGCAGATCGGAGGGGCCCTCGAAGGCGAAGGCCACGGACCACAACCCCGGCAGCAGGTAGAGGACATACCCAGTAGGGCGGTCCAGCCGCATCAGTACGAGATACGAGCGAATCGGTTCCGGACTCTTCGTGACGACATCCGCCGAGATCTTATGCAGCATCAGTTCCCGATCACCAGGCCACGGGAAGATCGACCAAGCCGCCGATGAGCGTTTCGTGGCGCAAGCCCAGCTGGTCCACGCCAACGGCCAGATGCAAATCCGGGAACCGCTTGACGAGCTGGGTCAGCACAGTCTGCAGCTGCATCCTGGCGAGTGGCGCACCCACGCAGTAGTGGGCGCCGTAGCCGAACGTGAGGCTGCCGGCCGCGTCGCGGGTGATGTCAATCCGGCCGGCCTCGGCGAACGCTTTCTCATCGTGGTTGGCCGCAATGACGTTCAGCAGGATGAAATCCCCGGCGCGGATCTGCACGCCGTCGATCTCGAAGTCCGCCAGTGCCCATCTGGGCATGCCGCCGTTGTGCGGGTTTGGCATCGACCGTCGCAGCGTCTCTTCCACCGCATTGGGAATCAAGTCCAAGTCGTCCGCCAACGCCGCCCATTGCCCGGGTTCGGCGAGCAGCAGCAAAACACAGGTGCCGATCCGGGCAACCGTCGTTTCGTAGCCGCCGAACAGCAGCAATACGGTCAGCCCGAGGACCTCGTCGTCGGTGATCCCGTCCGTGGCGCAGATCCGAGAGATCGCGTCGTTGCCGGGGTTGCGGCGCTTTTCCGCAACGAGCTGTCTGCAGTAGCCGGACAGACCGTCGAAGCCCTGCTTGGACCAGACCGGGTTGCTGACATTCGCGGCATCCTGCGTCCAGACGCCGAAACGGTCCTTGTCCTCCTGCGGTACGCCGAGCCACTCGCACATCACTTGGAGCGGCAAGCGGAGCGCTAAGGCCTCGCGGAGGTCGACCGGAGGTTCTTGCACGGCAAGGGAGTCCAGCAACTGACCAGTCTGCTTCTCCACGTACGGACGCAGTTCCGCTATCCGTTCCGGGGCGAAATGCGGTTCCAGCAACTCGCGCAGCCGCGCATGGTCCGTGGCGAATCCGCCGAGCAGGCTCGCGAGCAGTGCTGCACCGCCGTCCGCCGCGGCCGATCCGGGATTGTTGCGGCTCAGCCTGCTGTCGTCGAGCAGGTTGCGCACGTGGGCATGGTCGGTGACCAGCCACGCTTCGCCGCCCTGGGGCATGCGCACCCGGTGGACCGGGCCTCCGGACTGGAGCGCACGCAAGCCGGGCGCGAGCTCCAACACATTTTCCTGCTCGAGGGGCAGCTGGACCGGCGTGCTCACTGACGCCTTCCGGAGGTCGCGCCGTGCAGCAGCACCAACAGCTTCCGGCGCTGGGTGGTGCTTGGCGCTGCGAGCCCGATCATCGACGTTTCGAATGTGCTCATGAAAACTCCATATCTGGGGTTCGCGAATTGAAACCGAAATGGGCAGGTTATTGCTGACTGCGCAACTATTTCCGACTATACACAAGGTCGTGTTTTAAACAAGATCACGAACCGTTAAATTAATCGACTGCATTGGAGTTTCTCTCAAAGTGCAAAGATTGTGCAGAACGATGTGCTTTTCATGAAACTTTCATGGGTTCACCATGGCATTTTCATAGGAATCTGCGACTGTATTAGATACAGGACGGTTTTCAGGCCGATTTCCAAATTGATTGACCGACTCGAAAATGGTGTGTCAAAAAAAGGGCGAAGGGTCGGGGAATTGGATCGGCTATCTCATATAGCGCCGACAGCACCGATCGAGGCAAAAAGACGGCAAACACAACAATATTTGGGGGTGAATGATTGTGTCGAACGGTTCTGGCAGGCTGCTCGAAGGTAGGCATTTCGACCCGTACGGTGAACACCGCGACGACCCGTACGCATTCCTATCGGGCGTCTGGGACGACGAGCCAGTTTTCTACGCCCCGTTGCTCGATGCGTGGTGCGTCAGCCGGCGGGAGGACATACTCGCCGTGCTCAAGGACGACGGCGGTTTCTCCACGCGCGACCACAACCCTCGGCCCAAGGTCGCACTGCCGGACGACGTGGCCAAGATGTTCAAGACCTGGCGCGGCTCGGGTGCAGTGGGGGTTGGTTCGCTCGACCCGCCCGAGCACTCCCGCATCCGTGAGGTGCTCAATATCGGGTTCACCCCGGCCCGGGTCAGTGCGTTCGAGCCGACGATGCAGCAGATCGCCGCCGGCCTCGTGGAACAAGCTGCCATGGAAGACGATTTCGAATTCATCTCGACGTTCGCAGTGCCGTATGCGCTCGAGGTGATTTGCCGTCTGCTCGGCATCCCCGAGGAGCAATATGGAAACTGCCGCCGGTGGTCCGAACAGCGCATCGAACTGATGATGCTGCAGCAAGATACCGACCCGGCCCTGCTGCGCGAATACGCCCAGGGCCTGGTTGAGTTCGGCGCGTTTGCCCGGGCGATTGCCGAGGACCGGTTGGCCAACCCCCAAGACGATCTGATCAGCGAGTTGCTGCACAGCGGAAAGTCGGGAAACACGCTTAGTGTTGCCGAAGTCGCCGTGCAGATTCCGACCCTGATCTTCGCGGGCCACATGACGTGCGCCGAGGCGTTGGGCACGATCCTCTACCAGCAGTTGCTCTCGCCTGAGGGCTGGCGACCGGTCGTCGAAGGCACGGTCACCGCGCATGGGCTCGTCGAGGAGGGGCTGCGATTCGACAGTCCGCTCGCCGGCATGTACCGGACGGCCACCCGCGATGTGGTCGTCGGCGACGTCCACTTGATGGAGGGCAGCCGGTTGCTGATGCTCTTCGGTGCCGCGGGCCGCGACGGCCGGGCGCATGCGTGTCCCGCGGCCTTTGCCCCGAACGGCAAGTCTTCGGGGCACCTCGCGTTCGGCTACGGCATCCATTTCTGTCTCGGTGCGGGGTTTGCCAGAGCTGAGCTGAGAGTCGCGGTGCAGGCGATCGCCGCGCGGATGCCCGGGCTGACGCTCGTGCCGGGCCAGGCACCGAAGTACCGCCCGGTATTTCCACTACGCGCGCTGCGCGAGCTGCACGTGCGGCACTGATTACGGGTTGCGCGAAATTCAAATCAAGGGGGATATTACGTAGTTGTGCAGGTGGCGGGAAATTATGTGACGGGTTCTTTGAGTCGGTCTAATTGTTCCTGCCGGCGTTTCGAGCGAAAGCCTATCCGGTCACCATGATTTGCCAATACCCGAATTGCTCCTTCGTGATACTCGGCAACGGATGGAATTCAAGTTTGAATGCGACATGAAAGCGTGAGCGGGGCGGAGTCGATCCAACTCGGGCGATCCCAAATTTTTATGCGGAGGTTCGAGTCTTTTAAGCAGAGTTCCGAATCTTGGAAAGGTAATCATGTCAAATATCTCCAACTCAACACCGGCGGACCTGAATTCACGGGTCAGGGCCCGAGCCGTCGGCCAAGCTCCCTCGCTCGGCGACGTCACGGACGTGTACGACGGGTTCGGCCGGATCTACGGCGCGGCTTGGGGGCCCAACCTCCACTACGGATATTGGGATGACGACGCCGATCGAGCCTCGATCGAGACGGCCACGGATCGGCTCACTGACATGATGATCGAGGGCCTGCGCGGGCAAGCGGGCCAGCGCGTGCTCGACGTCGGCTGCGGCATCGGGCACCCCGCGCTGCGTCTCGTGCAGAAGTCCGGCGTCGACGTCATCGGCATCACGGTCAGCCGCCTACAGGTGGCGCAGGCCAACGAGCTCGCGGCCGGCGCTGGGCTCGCGGACAAGGCGACGTTCCAGTTCGCCGACGCGATGGACATGCCGTTTCCGGATGGCTCGTTCGACTCGGCCTGGGCGTTCGAGTCGATGTGGCACATGCCTGATCGTGCCCAAGTGCTCTCGGAGATCTCCCGCGTGATGCGCCCGGGCGGCCGGCTCGCGATCGCCGACCTGATCGAGCGCGGCCCGGTGAGCCCCCAGGGCCGCAAGGTCCTCGACCACGTTTGCACGAACTACGCGGTGAAGTCGCTCGGCACGATCGAAGAGTACCGGGGGGCGCTACTCGCCCACGGGTTCGTTGACCTGGACATCCGCGACGTCACGGCCAACTGCAACCGCACACTCGCGTTGATGGCCGACGCCGTAGAGACCCGCCGCGATGAGCTGAGCGCGCTGGTCGGCGAGGAGCGCGCCCAGTCGTTGCTCGACTTTATGCGTCTCTCGGCGGTCACACCAGAGCAGGGTTACGTGTTCCTGACCGCGACTCGCGCCTGATGCGCGACGAAAGCCCCAAACCGGAGTTCCGCATGCCAGCGCTAGGCGAACCGGGCGTGCGGCATGGAACACACGAGTATTCGGGGAATTTGGGTCGAGCGCGATCAGGCACTCGCGCAGGTGCCGGACACGTTCGCTGCGGATCGGCAAGCGCGAACCGATTTTTGGAAAGGCAGCCATGGCAATTGATTCACACTCAACACTGACCGGGCTGGAGCACGAGTACCCTGGGTCTTCGGCCGAGCGCCGGCCGACGCGGATTCCGCCACTCGCGGACCGGGCGCTGGGCGCGGTATGAAGGACCAACGGCCTGAAGCCGGGTTTCCTGCGCCTCGAGAAGCAGTGTTCGGCCAGCGCGCGTTGCGCAATCCCGAATCCGCGCTATTGGAACTCGATGCGGCGTTCGTACAGGACCCGTACGCGGTCTACGCGAAGCTCAGTGCCAAGGGCTCTGCGCATCGAGTACGAATGCCGCCCGGGGTGCCGTTGATCGGCGGGCTGCCGGTTTGGGTGATCACCGGGTACGACGCCGTGCGCGCGGCGTTCGCGGACCCCAGGCTGAGCACCGACCTGGATCGCATCGATGGGCTGCTCGCACAGAAGGAACCGGACAGCAGCAAGCGCGGAGGCTTCTCCAAGGACATCGCGAGCCATATGTTGCACACCGACCAGCCGGACCACACCAGACTTCGCAAGCTCGTCGGCAAGGCCTTCACCGGCCGTGCGGTCCAAGCGCTGCGGCCGCAGATCCAAACGGTCGTCGACGAATTGGTCGAGGCGCTCAATGACCACGACGAGGTCGATTTCCTGGATGCCTTCGCGTTCCCCTTGCCAATCCGGGTGATCTGCCTGCTGCTGGGCGTGCCGGTCGAGGAGCAGGGCGATTTCAAGGACTGGTCAAGCGCGCTCGTCTCGGGACACTCTCCGGAACAAGCCAATGCTGCAGCTGAGGCAGTCGCCGGCTATCTTGCCGGTCTGATCGAACGCAAACGCCACGCCACCTCCGACGACGACCTCCTCACGGCGCTGGTGGCGGCGCATGACGTCGACGACCGGCTCACCACGGCGGAACTGATCTCGACTGCCTACCTGATGTTCATCGCAGGTTTTGAAACCACCCTCAACGCGCTGGGCAACGGCACGCTGCACCTGATGAGCCACCGCGACCAGTGGGACGCGCTGCGCGACCACCGCAGCTTGCTGCCTGGCGCCGTCGAGGAGCTCCTCCGGCTGGAGAGTCCGCTCAAACACGCGACATTCCGCTGCGCCAAGGAGAACCTGCGCGTCGGCAACGCGCACATCCTGGCCGGCGACTTCGTGCTCCTCGCGATCGCGTCCGCCAATCACGACCCGCTGCGGTTCAGCGACCCGCAAGCGCTCGACGTCCGCCGGTCTGCCGCCGGCCATTTGGCCTTCGGTCACGGCATCCATCACTGTCTCGGGGCGCCACTCGCGCGGATCGAAGTCCAGATGGCGTTTCATTCGCTGCTCGACGCTTTCCCCGACATGACCCTCGCCGTCGACCCTGTCGACTTGCGGTGGCGCAACAGCACGATCATCCGAGGGCTCGAATCACTTCCGGTACGACTGAACCGGTAGCCATTTTTCATCGCAATAGAAGGGGTGTGAAGAAGCAATGCGGATATGCGGAATCAAGGCATCACACGACGGCGGCATCGCGGTCATCGAGGACGGGAGGCTTCTTTTCAGCTACGAGATCGAGAAGTTGGGCAACGGCGAACGGTACTCCGCGCTCGGGGACCTCGACCGCGTGACCGAGATCCTCGCTGCGGAGGGTCTTGAGCCTTCCGACATCGACCAGTTCGTGGTCGACGGCTGGTACTCGACCGATGCCGGCGGCGAGGTCGCGGTGGCGCTCTCCGCCGGCGGTGATCCGATCCAGCTCCGGGTCGCGCCGTACGTCGAGACCGGCGGCGACGCACTGGACCGGTACGCATTCGGCAGCCCCGGCCTGGGCGAGTACGCGAGCTACCACCACGTGGCCAACCACCTCATCGGCGCCTATGTCTCCAGCCCGTCCGCGGCCAAGGGCCAGGACGCATTCGTCCTGGTCTGGGACGGCATCATCCCGCCGCGGCTATACCTGGTCCGTGCGGAAACCCGCGAGGTGTTGTTCCTCGAGGTGCTCATGCCGGTCTTCGGCGGCAGTTTCGCGGCCTTCTGCGCGCGGTTCGAGCCGTTCCTGCGCCCGTTCGAGGACATGACCTCGGAGCCGGCCATCCGACACCACCTGTCAGTCGCGGGGAAAGCCATGGCCTATGCGGCCAAAGGCGTCGTCGATACCACTACGTTCGGCGTCTTCGACGGGCTGATGGCAGAGCTCAGTGATATCACTGTCGACCGGGTAGGCGAGTTGGGGGACCGGGTCGCCGCCGAGCGTGAGCAGTTGTTTCCGGGCCTTTCCAACGCGGATCTCATCGCTAGCTACCAGGCCTACCTCGGCCAGAAGCTGCTCGACCGCCTCACCTCGGCGGTGCAGCGCCGGTTCCCGGGTGGCGGCCACAACCTGGTGATGGGCGGCGGCTGCGCGCTCAACATCAAATGGAACACCGCGATTCGGGCTAGCGGGGTCTTCCGGGACGTCTTCATCCCGCCCTTCCCCAATGATGCCGGTGCGGCGATCGGCACTGCGGCCTGTGAGATGTTTCGGAACGGCCACACGGCACTGGATTGGGACGTCTACCGTGGTCCGAAAATCGCCGTCGGTACGCTCCCGGGTGGTTGGCGTGCTCGGTCGTGCGACGAGCGGGAGCTGGCGGAACTGCTGCATGCCGAGGACGAACCGGTCGTCGTGCTGTCTGGCCGCGCGGAACTTGGCCCCCGGGCCTTGGGCAACCGCAGCATCATTGCGCCCGCGACCAGCACGCAGATGAAAGACCGCCTCAACGACATCAAAAACCGTGCCTCGTATCGCCCGGTAGCGCCGATCTGCCTGGAGGATCGCGCCCCTGAGGTCTTCGAACCCGGTACGCCCGACCCGTACATGATCTTCGAGCACCGCATGCGACCGGGCTGGGCCGAGCGCGTCCCGGCGATCGTGCATCTTGACGGCACTGCGCGGCTGCAGACCATCAAGTCCACCCAGGACACCGCTACCGTCCGGATCCTGATGCACTACGCGGAGCTCAGCGGGGTGCCGGTACTGTGCAATACCAGTGCGAACTTGGAGGGGCGCGGCTTCTTCCCCGACGTCGAGTCGGCGGCCAAATGGGGCGGCACGAAATACATCTGGTGCGAAGGCACGCTGTACACCAAGGAGGGTTGATTTCGGGGCCCTGATCCGCGCCGGCTCGGAGTCCATATTTGTAGCATGGCTTGTTTTCAGCCAATTCTAAGGATAGCCTTATCTAACAAGGCGGTGGGGGGCGTCCTTGGATCTGGCGTTGCTTTTCCGGAAGCGAGGCAGATTGCGCTCCACCATGGCCGACGTCGTTGTCGAACTTGAACCAGGTGGAGGAACCTCCTATGCGAATTGCTTTTCGTCCGGCCCCGGTGCTGGCGGCCGCGGTGCTGGCCTTGAGCCTCGCCGCTTGCGGGTCCAATGCGACCCCCGCGGCCAGCCCCTCAGGATCTACTGAATCCGACAACGGCCCGTTGGTCGTATATTCGGGTCGTGACGAAAAGCTGGTCGGTCCGTTGATTGCCCAATTCGAAAAGGACACCGGGATCAAAACCGAGGTGCGTTACGCCGGAAGCGCCGCTCAAGCGCAGCTGTTGCTGACCGAACGGGACAACTCGCCGGCCCAAGTGTTCCTTTCCCAGGAATCGGGTGCCCTGGGCCTGCTGGCTCAGGCGGGCTTGTTGGGCGGATTGTCGGAAACTGCCCTCGCCAAGGTCCCGGAGGCGTACCGGGCAGCGGACAAGACCTGGGTCGGCCTGACCGGGCGCGCCCGGGTGGTGGCCTACGATTCCAGCCAGGTCTCCGTCGGGGAGGTGCCGGACACGGCAGCCGCGATGATCGACCCGAAGTGGAAAGGCCAGATCGGGGTCACTCCCGGAAACGCCTCCTTCATCGCGTTCGTCACTGCCATGCGCCTGACCGACGGTGAAGCGAAGACCGCGCAGTGGTTGAAGGCGCTGGCCGACAATGGCGTCAAAAGCTACGAAAAGAACAGCGGGATCCTCCAAGCGGTCGAAAGCGGCGAGATCAAACTGGGGCTGACCAATCATTACTACTGGTTCTCGGCGGCAGCAGAACAGGGTGCGGACAATATGCGGGCCAAGATCAAGTACGGTGCGCCCGGCGACGTAGCTGCCCTGGTCAACGTCACCGGCGTCGGCCTGCTGAAGAAAGCTGCGCAGAACCCCAACGCACAAGCTTTTGTCGACTACTTGCTTTCCGAGGCCGGGCAGAAATACTTCGTCGAGAAGCAATTCGAGTACCCTTTGGTCCCGGGCGTGGCTGGTCCGCAGGGCGTGCCGGAACTGGCGTCGTTGCAGGGTCCGAAGATCGACCTGTCTGATCTGGACTCCGTCGAGCAAAGCGCCAAGCTCATCGACGAAGCCGGAATTTCAGTCGGCTGACCGTGATTTCCGCCCGGGCGGGCCGGGCCGGAGCTGATTTCCGCCCGGCCCGCCCACCGCTGCGACGGCGTCGGACCGGCCCGTCGAAGGTCTTGCTGTTCCTCGCCGCCACCGGAATGCTCTTCGTGGCCTTTCCGGTGGTCTTCCTGATCGTGGAGCTCCTGGGCCAGCCGGATGGCGCTGCTTGGAATGCGCTGCAGCGCCCCCGCACCTGGGAGCTGGTCCGCAGCACCTTGGTGTTGGTGGCCGCGGTGACTGCGGGGACCCTTGCGGTGGGGATCCCCACCGCATTCCTGCTGGCCCGGACCACGTTGGCGATCCGGTCCTTCTGGATGGTGGCGACGACCTTGCCGTTGGCGATCCCTTCATATGTGGCCGGTTTCGCCTGGGTGTCCTTCACTCCGTTGCGTGGTTTTTGGGGATCGTTCCTGGTCTTGTTCCTGGTCTCGGTGCCGTATGTGACGATGCCGGTCACCGCGGCACTCCGACGGGTGGACCGGGACGCCGAATCCGTGGCCAGGACGCTCGGCGCCGGACCGCTGCGGGCCTTTTGCAGCACCACGCTCCCGCAAATCGCACCGGCCGCCGGTGCCGGCGCCCTGCTCGTGGCGCTCTACACGCTCTCCGACTTCGGCGTGGTCGCGATCATGCGCTACCCGGCGCTCACCTGGGCCGTCCAAACTGCTTTCTCTGGAACCTTCAACCGGGCACTTGCCATCGTGTTTTCCTTGCTCATCGTCGCGCTCGCCCTCTTGATCGTGCTGGCCGAACGCGCGGTGCGTCGCCGCGCGGTGGTGTACGACAAGGTGCGCGCGATCGACGACGGCGGCAGGTGGCGGCTCGCCCTTCCGGGCCAAATCGCTGCCGGAACCGGATTGGCCGTGGTCTTTTCGGCTGCCGTGGGGGTGCCGGTCGTGGTGCTCGTGGATCGGATCCTGCGCAGCGTCGCGGACTGGGACCTCGAAGTCGGCCGGTTGGCCCAGGCAGCCGGGGCGACCGTCGCTTTCGGACTCGCGGGCGCATTCTTGGCCACGCTGGTGGCGTTGCCGGTGAGCATCCTCGCCGCGCGGCACCGGGCCCGATCGGTCTCCGTGCTGGAAACCGGAACCTATCTGGGCCATGGCCTGCCCGGGATCGTCTTGGGTCTGTCGATGGTGTATCTGGTGCTGACGTTGGCCCCGGCTTTCTACCAGAGCATCGGAGTCCTGATCCTTGCCTACGGGATCTTGTTCGTACCCAAGGCCTCCGGATCGGTCCGCTCGGCGATCATGCAAGTGCCGCGCAACCTCGAAGACGCCGCGCGGACCTCCGGATACTCGGCCTGGCGTACCGCGCTGACCGTGACGCTGCCCCTCGCTTGGCCGGGGATTGCGGCCGGCGCGATGCTGGTGGCCTTGACCGTGATGAAGGAACTGCCGGCCACTCTGATGCTGCGGCCGATCGGCACCGACACCCTGGCCACCCGGCTGTGGCAGTTGACCGACATTTCTGCCTATGGCGCGGCAGCACCCTATGCGATCTTGTTGATCCTCGTGGGCAGCGGGCCGGTGCTGTTGTTGGCCTGGGTTCCGGGCAATCGCCGGCCGACGGCTGCGGGTGCGGCATGATCCGGCCTCCCGTCGGCCCGGGGCCGATCGCATTGGCGGTGCGCGGGCTCGTGGTCGGGCATCCAGGGGCGGCACCGGTTCTGGACGGCATCGATCTGGCCGTCGACCAGGGCGAGTTGCTCGCGGTTCTGGGGCCGAGCGGCTGTGGCAAGACCACGTTCCTCCGCACGCTGGCCGGGCTCTTGGCAGCGCGGGCCGGCCAGGTGGAAATCGACGGCCGCCTGGTCGTCGATGGACCGCGTGCGGTGGCTCCGGAGCACCGTCGGATCGGGCTGGTTCCCCAGGATGCGGCCTTGTTCCCGCATCGGACGGTCGCGGCGAATGTCGGGTTCGGCCTGCGTCGCCGGGACCAGCCGGACCGGAGCCGGCAAGCGCGGCACGGTCGGATCGCGGAGATGCTGGACTTGGTCGGGCTCGCCGATTTCGCCGTCCGCTACCCGCACGAACTTTCCGGTGGGCAGCGGCAGCGGGTAGCCCTGGCCAGGGCGCTCGCGCCGGAGCCGTCGCTGGTCCTGCTGGATGAACCATTCGGCGCCCTCGATGCTGCGCTGCGGGTCGGGTTGAAAGCCGAGGTGGGCCAGATCCTGCGGGCGTCCGGAGCCACCGCGGTCCTGGTGACCCACGACCAGGACGAAGCGCTCTCCATGGCGCAACGGCTTGCCTTGATGCGCGATGGCGGGATCGTCCAGGTCGGCGCGCCCCAAGAGATGTATTCTCGGCCGCGCGACGAATGGGTGGCCGGCTTCCTGGGCGAGTGCACGGTGCTCGACGGCGACAGCGATGGGAAGCGGGTCAGCTCGGTGCTCGGTGTGTTCCCGTTTGCTGCGGCCCCGGGTCCGGTGCGAATCGTGGTCCGTCCCGAGCAAATCCGGATCCTGGACCCGGAAAATCCCGGCGCCGCCGGGATCGTCCAGGACGTGGAATACCGGGGGCACTCCACGTTGTACCGGGTGGTTGTGGCGCCTACCGGTAGCACGGTGCTGGCCCGGGTGCCAGGTCTGCCCGGCCATCGGATCGGGGATCGGGTGAGCTTGGGCGGCGCGGCCGGATTCCACGTGCTCCCGAAGGCTGAATCGCAGGGACGGGCGGGGGAGCCGGTCAAACCGCAGACCGATTGAAGGGGCACAGGAGCTACACAGCTTTGCTATAATTCCAGAGTATTTACTTTATTGCCCTGGATGCTCACCTGCTTGAAGGACGACATGAAAAACCTCATCGTGAAGGCTGCCTTCGTGGCGGTGCTCACCGCTCCGCTGGCCCTGGCCGCCTGCTCCGGCCCGACCGCGGAAAATTCCGCAGCCGCAACCCAGTCCGCCGGCTCGCAATCGACCGGCACCGACGCCGCAACGAACCCGGGGGCAGCGGCGCAGACGCCCGCCGGCAACGGGTCGGGCCCGATCGCCAACCCGAAGTCGGAAATCCTGATCGGTTTGAAGGAGCGCCTCGAGGCCAAGCCGGAATTCGCCGGACTGCCTGATTCCTGCAAGGCCACGGCCACCCGGATGATGGTGGGCCTCGCCGCGCCGCTGGCCTCGGCCATGGAAGAGATCAAACCGGGCAATGTGCAAAAGGCCAAAGACGCGATTGCGGAAGTCCAGGGCACCACTCCGCCGGAACTCGAACCGACGTTCAGCAAGCTCGAGGCCATGGTCGATCAGCCCACGGCCAACTTCGATCAGGCCGGATTCGAAACCGCGTTCACGCCGATCAGCGATTGGCTGAGCAAGAACTGCAACGGATTCTCCGCGCAGTCCTGAGCCGGGTTCCCGGGCCGAGTTCCCGGGGCCGATTGGGTGGTCCAGACAAAATTACCGGGTGAAATCTTGTCGCCCTGGCTGCCCGCCATCGTGGGCTGCGCGTGAAAGGCTGTGGAAATGGCAGCTCAAGAGCGGGTGGCAATCACTGGACTCGGCGCGATCACCCCGCAAGGCGGGTCGGTGGCGCAGATGTGGCAAGGCATGGCGGCGGGGCTGCCCGGAGTGAGCCGGCTGCCCGAAGCTTGGGCGGCCGGCCTTCCGGTGCAGATCGGCGGTACGGTGCCGGCAGGTTTCGAGGACCGGCTCTCGGTACGGGAACAGCGCCGGTTGGACCGGGTGGAACAGTTCGCGTTGTTGGCCGGGCGTGAGGCCTGGGCCGATGCGGGCGAGCCGGAGGTCGACCCCTTCCGGCTGGCCGTCGTGGTCGGCACCGGGATCGGCGGCTTGACCACGACGCTCGAACAGGAACACGTCCGCCTGGAGTCCGGCCCCCGACGGGTCTCGCCGCACACCGTGACCATGCTGATGTCCAATGGCTCTGCGGCCTGGTTGTCCATGGACATCGGGGCCAAGGCGGGGGCACGGACCACGGTGAGTGCCTGCGCCTCCGGTTCCGAAGCGATCGCGCTGGGCCGGGAGATGATTCTGGCCGGCTCAGCCGACGTCGTCCTGGTCGGCGGCGCGGAAGCCTGCATCGCACCGCTCACCGTCGCCGCCTTCGCCCAGATGCGGGCGATGTCCAAACGCAATGACGATCCCGCCGCCGCCTCACGGCCGTTCGACGCGGATCGCGACGGCTTCGTACTCGGCGAAGGCGCGGCGATGCTGGTCTTGGAGCGCGAGGCCTTCGCCAAAGCCCGCGGGGCGACGGTCCATGGCTTCGTCGATGGCGCCATGGTCACCTCAGATGCGCTGGACATCGTTGCTGCAGATCCGCAGAATCAGGCGCGGACGATTTCGGCGGCGCTGCGCTCCGCCGGGGTCGACGCGCAGGACGTCGGCTTCATCCATGCGCATGCCACTTCGACGCCGCTCGGCGATCAGAACGAAATCATCGCGCTTGCCGAATCGATCGGCAAGGCGGTCCCGGTGACCTCGACGAAATCGATGACCGGGCACTTGTTGGGCGCTTCAGGCGCGCTCAGCTCGGTGGCTGTGCTGTGCGCGATGCGGGACGGCGTGATTCCGCCGACGACCAACCTCGACCGTTTGGATCCGGAGATCGACGCCGATGTGGTGACCTCGCTCCGGCAGGTGCAGAGCCGGGTGGCGGTAGTCAACGCCTTCGGCTTCGGCGGGCACAACGCGACCTTGGTGTTCCGCCGCGACTGAGCCGGGCCGGGCGCCGCTATTCGTCCGCGTCCTCGGGTAGCTTGACCGGTCGCCACGGTGCGGGACGCACGACGGCGATCCCAGTGTCCAGGTCGATCGAGACCCGCTGCCGGTTCCCGTGGTCCGGCGAGTCGACCGTGACCGGCAAGACCTGCTGCCGGACTTCCTCCGCCATCTGATGCGCCCGGCCGGGGTTGAAGATCGAATCCAATGCATTGAAACTGCTGCCGAATGGTCCGCTGCTCATGATGCCCCCTCAAAGATCCAGTTGCCCTATTGTCCCCCGGACCTTGCCCGGTTGACAGCCCGGGCTGCCCTGTTCCGCAGGGCGCCGCGGTTTCTAGGCTGATTTCCGCACGGTTATGCCGAATCCGCGATTTTGAAGGACTGAGCCACCATGAACTCGATTGCTCCCAAGGCCAAGCAGGCACTGCTCGTCCTCCTTGCGGTCAGCAGCCTCGGCTTGACCGGTTGCCTGCAGAATTTCGTGCCGGGGGCGGGCCCTTCTGCTGCGTCGGGTCCGGACGCCGGATCGGTTCGGTCCCCGGATCAGGAGCCCAGGGAATCCGGAGTGGAATCCCCGCCGGGCAGCTCCGGCCTGGCCGGTGCCGGCGGATTCCTGGGGCCCGGCGGCGACGCCTGCATCGCGGTGGAATCTGCCACTGCGACGCTGACCCTGGTGCCATTCTCCGCACTTGGCGGCGGGGATTTGGGCAAGGCCGATGAAACGCTCGAAGGCCTGTTGGCGAAGGTCCCGGATGAGCTCAAGTCGCATCTGGCGGCATTGCAGCAGGTCAGCGCCAACTTCGCGGCCGATCCGTCCAATTTCGATGCCGGTGCTTGGCGCAACGAGATGCAGGCCATCGGCAGTTGGATCTCGGAAAAGTGCACTCTGCCGAAATGATCTGAGCCTCGCCGCTGAACTCGCCGATCCGGACCCGCCCGCGCAGTAGGGTTGGAGGTAAAGTCGAGTAATGAGTCCAGCTGCTTGAGGAGGCCCGGTGAGTGACCCAGTAACGGAACGGCCCGGCACCGGGATGCCGCCCGCGGCCGCCGGACGGACCGTGATCTCGGATTCCGCGGTGGCAAAAGTCGCCGGCATCGCAGCACGTGGTGTGCCCGGGGTCTATGCGCTGGGGTCCGGTTCGACCAGGGCGATCGGCGCGATCCGTGAAGTAGTCGGCGCGGCCGATTTGTCGCAGGGGATCCGCGTCGAGGTCGGCGAGACCCAGGTCGCCGTCGACGTCGATCTGGTGGCCGAGTACGGAAGCCCGTTGCAGGATGTGGCCAACCGGGTCCGGGCCGAGGTGTACCGCTCGGTCCAGGAGCTGGTCGGGCTGCATGTCATCGAAGTGAACGTCGAGGTCAATGACGTGCATATCGGATGGGCCGAGGCCGCAAAGGCTCCGGTCAAAGCCAAAACGCCCGAGCTAGCCAACCGTGGCAGCAAAGCTTCGAGTCCCGAGCAGCACCAACCCAGTGGGGAGTCAGCATGAATTACACCGTGATCGGCATTGGCGCAGGGGCTTTCTTGGCCTTCATGGCGTTCGCCTTCGGGTTCTGGGGGTTTTTGGTCGCGATCCTGTTCATGGCGGTCGGCGCAGTCCTGGGCCGGGCCGCCGAAGGCAAACTTGATCTGCGCGGGGTCCTGGACGCGCTGACCGGACGGCGCTCCTCGTCATGAGCGGCACCCGTGAGCGGGCCGGTTCCGCCGCCGATCCGGCAGGGCAGAGCCCGACGTCGGAAAGTCCGGAACTCGCCGGGCACAACCGGATCAGCACCCAGGCGTTGACCAGCGTCGCGCAAGCGGCAGCAGCGGAGACTTTCGGCGTTCAGCCATCCGAGGTGCGGGTCAGTTTCTCCGATGACGCCGGCCAGCTGGCGATCGCCCTGGCCACGCCGATCCGGGTCCCCGGTTTGTCCTCGGTGCTCGGCGATGCGGGCCGGGTGGGCCGCTTCGGCGGTTCGATCTGGCAGCGGACCATCGCGGCGAAAAAAGGGGTTCTGGACCAGGTCGGGTATCTGACCGGATCGCAGATCAGCAAAGTGGACATCCGGATCACCGGAGTGCGGCAACAGCACAAGGGAGGGCTCGGATGAGTTCCACGGACGTTCTGGAGCCGTTCCGCGCGGAGCCGCCGGCCCAGCCGGCATCGGGCCTGGATATGGACCGGGTAGTGCGCCGGGAGTTGTCTTCCTCGCGGGCGATCCTCTCCGGCATAGCCGCCTTCATCGTGACCGTATTGGCCATTTACGCCTTGCTCGAAACCGGCTTGCGGATTGCCAATCAGCCCGCCTGGCTGATCGATCCGCAAACGGCGCTCGACCGGCTCGCGCAGCTGCCGCAAGGCCTTAATCCGCTCTTGCTCGGCGTCATCGGTGCGGTCCTGCTGCTGCTGGGGTTGATTTTCTTCTGCAATGGCGTCTTCAAAAGCCGGCGCGCCAGGCACACTTTGGCCGATCCCCGGATCGCAGTCGTGGTGGACGACGAGGTGATCGCTTCGGCACTGGCGCGCCGCGCCCGGCTGGCCGCCGGGGTGACCCAGGAGCAGGTCGTGGTCGTCGTGTCCAAGCGCGCGGTAGTGGTCAACCTCCGGCCGACGTCGGGGGTGCCGCTGGACCACGACGCAATCAAGACCGCGATCGAGCAGGAACTCCAAGCCATGGCCCCCAACCCGCTGCCACAAGTTCGGGTCAACATTGCCGTTGCGGGGGTGATCGGAGTATGAACGAAACCCCCCGGGTCGCCAACCGGATCCTGTTGACCATTTTCGGGCTCGTGCTTTTGGCCGCCGGAGCCCTGGCGATTGCGCTCGCCGCGATCCCCGGTTTCGCTGCCTGGTGGCAGGGTTGGGCCGGACCGTTGGTGCGTCAGCTCCGCGATATTGCGGCGAATACCTCGTTGCCCGGTCAGAACAGCAGCCTGATCTGGATCGGCGTAGCCGTGGCCTTGGTCCTGCTGATCATCGGGATGATCGCCTGGGTGGCGAATCAGGGCAAAGGCCGGACCACGGTGCTCGCGGCCGACGAGGAAAGCGGTGAGGCCGAGGGCCTGGTGTCGATCAACGGCAGCGTCGCCGAGCAATTGCTGCGGCAAGCGCTCGGCGAGCGGGGCGATCTGCTCGGCGCCACGGTGACGACCTACGAGGTCAAGGGGCAGCCCGGCCTCAAGGTGCGGGTGCTGCCCCGGCAGGGCGTGGCTCCGCACAAGGTGGCGGCCGAGGTCTCCGGACTGGTGGCCGCGCTCGACGAGCTTCTGGGGCAGCGTACACCGGTGCTGTTGAGCATCGGCAGCGGTGCCCGGACCCGGTTCACCAAAGCCGAACGCGTCCGCTGACCGCACGGGTCGCGGTCTGGGCTCAGCGGAGCCAGACCGCGTCGTTCGGGGCCAGAGTGCGCGATGCGTCGTCCGAGCTGCGCAGCAGCACGGTTTTCCCCGCGGGGAGTTCCACTGCGGCGGAGCCGAAGTTGGCGACGACGGTCACCGGGCCGTTGTCGAAGCTGAGCACGCCGTCGGTTGGCTGGTGCAGCCCGTTCCATACCAAGGTGCCGGCACCGAGTTTCTCTGCCGAGCGCAGGGCGAGCATCCGCCGGTAGAGCTCCAAGGTCGAGCCCGGAGTGCCGTCCTGCAGATCGGCGGCATAGCGGGCGAAGGACTCCGGTTGCGGCAGCCAAGGCTGTGCCGGGGCTGCTGAACTGCCGATGAAACCGAGTGCGGCTCCTTGGCTGGACCAGGGCAACGGGACCCGGCAGCCATCCCGGCCGGTCTCCTTGCCCGCGGTGCGCGCGAATGCCGGATCCTGGCGCACCTCGGCTGGCAACGTGGTGTGTTCCGGCAAGCCGAGCTCATCGCCTTGGTAGATGTAGCTGGAGCCGGGGAGCGCCATCTTGATCAAAGCCGAGGCCCGGGCCAAGCCCAAGGCTTCGTCGGGTTGTTCCTCTTCGGCCGAGATGCCTTTCGGGAAGCCGGTCGGGTCGCTCAGCCCGAAGCGGGTGGTGTGCCGCACGGTGTCGTGGTTGGAGAGCACCCAGGTGCTCGGCGCACCGACCGCCTCGACTGCGGCCAGCGAGTTGCGGATCGCACTGCTCACTCGTTCGGCATCCCAGCCGGCCAACAGGAACTCGAAATTGAACGCCTGCTGCATCTCGTCCGCGCGGATGTAACGCACGATCCGTTCGATCGGTTCGACCCAGGCCTCGGCAACCAGCATCCGGTCGCCGTCGTACTCTTTGAGCACTTTGTTCCAGGCGCGGTAGATCTCGTGCACGCCTTCTTGGTCGAAGAACGGTGCGATCGCTTTTTCGCCGCCCTCGGTCTGCCCTTCCACCATGGCCGCTGCGCCGGACCAGTCGGGCAAGCCCTCGGCCTTGACCAGGCCGTGCGCCACGTCGACCCGGAAACCGTCCACCCCGCGGTCCAGCCAGAAACGCAGCACCGCTTCCATCTCCGCGTGGACCTCGGGGTTCTCCCAGTTCAGGTCGGGTTGCTTGCTGTCGAAAAGGTGCAGATACCACTGGCCTGCAGTGCCATCCGGCCGGGTCAACCGGGTCCAGGCGTCGCCGCCGAAAATGGATTGCCAGTTGTTCGGCGGGAGTTCGCCGTGTTCGCCTTTGCCGTCGCGGAAGATGTAGCGTTCCCGGGCCGCGGAGCCTTCCGGCGCGGCAAGCGCCTCGACGAACCACTCATGTTCGTCGGAGGTGTGGTTGGGTACCAGATCGACGATCACGCGCAAGCCTCTGGCGTGCGCTGCGGCGAGCATTTCGTCGAAATCCGCGAGATTGCCGAACAACGGATCGACGTCCCGGTAATCGGCGACGTCGTAGCCGGCATCGGCCTGCGGCGACCGGTAGAACGGGGAGAGCCAGATGGCGTCCACGCCCAGCTGCTGCAGATAATCCAGCCGGGAGGTGACGCCGGCCAGATCGCCCATCCCGTCGCCGTTGGCATCCGCGAAAGAGCGCGGATAGATCTGATAGATGACGGCATCCCGCCACCAGGCTTGGTCCGGGGCGCTGTCGTCATCGAATTCGCGACTGCGGGTTGCAAGAGCGGAGTCGGATGTGATCTGGCTCACGAAAAAGCCTTTCAGTAGAATTTCAGAAGATTTGCGTAAACGCTTGCACTATCTTGCAGCAGCTTACTAGTATGATCGGCACCACTCAACTGTGCAGGTGTCAGGTTCCGATCAGGATTTGAACAGGTTCCCGGCGCTTCCGGTTCGAACGATCTCAATGAGGAGCATCAGCATGAAGTTCGCCAGGACAGTCGTCCCACTAGTGGTTGCCGGGGTCCTCGCGGCTGGCCTGAGCGCTTGCGGATCCGCCTCGGCGAGTGATTATGCGGAACAGAACCTGGAGGGCCGCGGGCCGATCACTTTCGTCCAGGGCAAGGACAACAACGGCGTGATCCAGCCGATCATCGACCGGTGGAATGCGAAGTACCCGGAGCAGAAGGTCACGCTCAAAGAGCAGACCGACCAAGCCGACCAGCAACGGGACGATCTGGTCCGCAACTTCCAGGCCCGGAACTCCGGCTATGACGTGGTCCGGGTGGACGTGGTCTGGACCGCCGAGTTCGCAGCGAAGCGCTGGTTGCAGCCGTTGACCGGGTCGATGGCGGTCGACACCTCGGGGATGCTGCCGGCCACCGTGGCAGCAGCGACCTACCAGAACACGCTGTTCGCCTCGCCGGTGACCTCGGACGGCGGAATGCTCTACTACCGCTCGGACCTGGTGCCCAACCCACCGAAAACCTGGGCCGAGATGATGTCGATGTGCTCCATCGCGAAAGCCAACAACATGAGTTGCTTCGCCGGCCAATACGCCCAATACGAGGGCTTGACGGTCAATGCGGCGGAGGCGATCAACTCCGCCGGCGGGCAGATCCTGGACGAACAGAGCAAACTCTCGATCAACACCCCGGAAGCCAAAGCCGGCCTGTCCAATCTGGTTGAGGCCTATCGCAACGGCAATATCCCGGTCCAGGCGGTGACCTATCAGGAAGAGCAGTCGCGGCAGGCCTTCCAAGACGGGAATCTGCTGTTCCTGCGGAACTGGCCTTATGTCTATTCGCTCGCGAGCACGGACGCCACCTCCAAAGTCGCCGGCAAGTTCGCGGTGACCGCACTCCCGGGCCAGAGCGGAGCGGGCGCCTCGTCGCTGGGCGGTGCGAGCGCCGGAATCAGCGTTTTCTCGAAGAACAAGGCGACCGCGCGGGACTTCGTGCAGTTCCTCACGAGCGAAGAAATCCAACGGTTCTATGTCACCCAGGCCAGCAATGCGCCGGTTTTGGCGAAACTGTACGACGACCCAGAGTTGGTGGCCAAGCTGCCTTACCTGCCGGTGCTGAAAACGTCGATCGAAAATGCGGTCCCGCGTCCGGTCACGCCGTTCTACCCGGCGGTGACCAAAGCGATCCAGTCGAATGCCTATGCCGCGATCCGCGGGCAGAAGAGCGTCGACCAGGCGATCATCGACATGCAGAAGTCGATGGAAGCCGCGGGCGTCAAATGACCTGCTCGGAACCGAAGAATTTGCGCATCAACGCCTGTCCGCTGACGCACGGGCACAGAAGGAGGGGTCATGTCCACCGCATTGCATGATAGTCCCGAGACGAGGGCCGGCCGGAAGAACCGGGGCAAGAACGGCCCGGGCGACGGCCAGCACCCGGAGAAACAGCAAGGACGCTGGGCCTTCTGGTTGTTGGTGCCGACCCTGGTGCTGATCGCCGTCGTCATCGGTTACCCGGTGGTCAGTGCGGTCGTGATGTCCTTCCAGCGCGATCCGGTGATCGGTGCCGACGGATTCTTCACGGACGGCGGCTTCGCCGGGTTCCAGAATTACATCGCTTGGTTCTTCCAGCAATGCCCGGCGGCCTCCGGAGGCACCCAGGCCTGCCCCGCGGGAACCTTGGGCGCGCAGTTCTGGGAAGCCATGGGGAACACTTTCTTCTTCACCATCGTGACCGTGACCTTGGAAACCGTGATCGGCTTCTGGATGGCGGTCATCATGGCGCGCAGCTTTCGCGGCCGCGGGCTGCTCCGGGCCGCAGTCCTGGTGCCCTGGGCGATTCCGACCGCGGTCACCGCCAAGCTGTTCTTCTTCATGTTCGCGTTCGACGGTGTGATCAACAAGACCTTCGGCACCGCGATCCTCTGGACCGGTTCCGAATGGCCTGCGAAATTCGCGATCATCATCGCGGACACCTGGAAGACCACGCCCTTCATGGCCTTGTTGATCCTGGCCGGTCTGCAGATGATCCCGGCCGAGGTCTATGAAGCGGCCAAGGTCGACGGGGCCAGCGCTTGGCAGCGTTTCCGGATGATCACCCTGCCGATGGTCAAGCCGGCGCTCATGGTGGCGATCCTGTTCCGGACCTTGGATGCGCTGCGGATGTTCGATCTGCCGTACATCTTGACCGGCGGCGCCAACGGGACCACGACGCTGTCGATTCTGGTGATCGACCAAATACGCTCCGGGTTCAACCTGGCGTCTGCGCTGTCCACGATCACCTTCATCGTGATTTTCCTGGTCGCCTTCCTCTTCGTACGATTCCTTGGCGCCAATGCGGTCCAGTCGGCTACCGGCGGAAAGAAGAAATGAGATGAGCAACCTGACGACTACCGCCAACCTGCCGTTGAACGACAAGTCCAGCAACCGGCTGCGTTGGGCGCAGAGCCGGACCTACGCCCAAGCCCTGATCATCGTGCTGTGGTGCCTCGCCCCGTTCTACTGGATGGTGGCCACCGCCTTCCGGCCGACGTCGGCCACTTTCGAGACCACGTTGTGGCCCACCCAGCCCACCTGGGACAACTTCGTGACCGCGTTTTCCACGGAGCGCGGGAACCACTTCGGCCAGGCGCTGTTCAACAGTGTTTTCGTCGGCGTCGTGGTCACCGTGATCGCGTTGCTGGTCGGCGTGTTCGCAGCCTATGCGCTGGCCCGCTTGAATTTCCGGTTCAAATTCATGGTGCTGGGCATCATCCTGGGCGCCTCGATGTTCCCGGGCGTCGCGCTGATCACTCCGCTCTTCGAACTCTTCACGAACCTCGGCTGGATCGGGCAGTACCAGGCGCTGATCATTCCGAACATCTCGTTCGTGCTCCCGTTGACCGTCTACACCCTGGTTTCGTTCTTCCGGGAGATGCCTTGGGAGCTTGAAGAAGCGGCCCGGATGGACGGTTGCACGCAGGGCCAGGCGTTCCGGAAAGTGATCATGCCGCTGGCGGCTCCGGCGGTTTTCACCACGGCGATCCTGGCGTTCATCGCTTCGTGGAATGAGTTCTTGATCGCCAGCCAGCTTTCCGATCAGAACACGCAGACCGTGACCGTGGCGATTGCTTCGTTCTCCGGAGCGCTGCCGCAGCAGGAACCGTACACCGCGGTGATGGCCGCCGGGACCATTGTGACCGTGCCGTTGGTCATCATGGTGCTGGTCTTCCAGCGTAAAATCGTTGCAGGGTTGACCGCGGGCGGGGTCAAATGAGCAAGACGCAACGGGAGCCGGCCCAAAAGAACCAGAACACCGGGGTCTTCGGATTGCCGGCCCGCGAAGGCCGGGCTGCCGAACAGCTCGACATCGGGATCGGGTTCCTGGGGTTCTGGGGCTTCGTTCTGATGGTCACGGTGATTTGGCAGGAACTCAGCGGCGCTTCCGCTTGGGGATGGGCCTTGCTGCTCGGCCTCGTGGTCCTGGTCATGGCACTGATGTTCCGCTCCCGGGCCAGACTCCAACGCAAGAACCAGGACTAGAACTCAGGAGCGCACCATCGCCACCAGTATCGAGGACGTCGCGGCGGCGGCCCAGGTTTCCACCGCCACGGTCTCCCGTGCCATCCGGGGACTGCCCCGGGTCAGCCCGAAAACCCGAGCACGGATCCTGGAACTAGCCTCGGACATGGGCTACGTCGCCTCCTCTGCGGCCAGCGGGCTGGCCACCGGGCGCACCCGGACCATCGGCGTGCTCGCGCCGTATGTCAGCCGATGGTTCTTTTCCCGGGCGATCGAAGGCGTGGACATCGAGCTGCACGCGCAGAACTACAACCTGATGCTGATCAACCTCGGCGGGTACGGCACCAGTCGGTCCCGGCTCTTCGAGCACACCATGCTCCGGAAGCAGATCGATGCCCTGGTGGTGCTGTGCCTGGCCATGCACCCTTCGGAGTTGGAGCATCTGCACCGGGTCGAGATCCCGCTGGTTTCGGTGGGTCCGGTGGAAGGGTTCCACGGGGTATCCATCGACGACTACGAAGCAACCCAAGTGGCGACGAACTATCTGATCGGGCTGGGCCACCGCAGGATCGCCCAACTGCAGGGCGTCGAAGCGGATGAGATGAACTTCGAAGTGCCAAAATTGCGCAACCGGGCCTTCGAAGCCACCATGCTCGCGGCCGGACTGGAGTTGCGCCCGGAGTGGGAACTGGTCGGCGACTTCACTTTTGCCAGCGGCGTGCGCGCCGCCGCCTGGCTGTTCGAATCCGGTACCGAAAGACCCACCGCGATCTTCTGCGCCTCGGACGAGATGGCGCTCGGTGTGCTCGCCGAAGCGCGGCGCCGGGGCATCCGGGTTCCGGAAGAGCTTTCGATCCTGGGCATCGACGACCACGAATTCTCCGCGGCGGCCGGATTGAGCACGATCTGGCAGGATCCGGTCGCCCAGGGGCAGAGTGCGGCGAGCATGCTGCTGAAGCGGCTGGACGGCGACGAAGCGGCGATCCGTACGGTGACCGCGCCGTATACCTTGTTGCAGCGCGAAACCACCGCGTCGCCCAGGCGCTCGCGCTGACCGTCGAGCAAACGCAGGAGGGGCCCGAACCAGGGAGATTGCTGTGAAGCGCGCACAGCTGTGAACCATTTGCAGCTGAGGCCCGTAACAAGGGGTGTTCTGGAGAGTTCCATGAGACGACTCATCCCAACCACAAAGGAGCACGCCCCATGGCAAGCAACAACAACACGGCCCACTTCGGCCTGCTGGTACTGCGCGTAGTCACCGGCATCATTTTCATCATGCACGGCTGGCAGAAGTTCGACCAAGGCATTCCGGCGACCACCGAGGGCTTCACCGCGATGGGGGTCGTCTTGCCCGAGCTGATGGCGCCGTTCATCGCCGGCCTGGAACTCATCGGCGGCATTGCACTGGTTCTTGGGCTGCTCAGCCGCCCGATCGCGGTCTTGCTGGTCGTGGACATGGTCGTGGCGCTGTTCCTGGTGCACCTGCCAAATGGCTTCTTCGCCGCCGTCGGCGGTTATGAGTTCGTGCTCGCGCTGGCCGCAATGTCCGCGACCATTGCCTTGGCCGGCCCCGGCAAGTTCGCGATCGACGGACTGCTCTTCGGCCGCAGCAAGCGGCTCAAAGGCGTTCTGGCCTAGTCTGCCGGCAACTGGCCCGGGCTAGGACGCCCGGGCCAGTTGCCGGATCGGGATCCACCGCGTGGCGAGCCGGCGGTATGCGGCCGCGGCGCCGGTGAGGTCCCCTTCGGCAATGCATTCGAGGCCCAAACGCACGTCCATCGGCGACTCGTCCGGATAAATCCGATCCGCGATCGCGCCGTAGTCCAGTTCGACGACGGCGGCATCCGGCAACCCGGCCAGCCAAACTTCCAAGTCGCGCAGTTCTTCCAACAAGTCCAGGTCCGGCGCCGCCACCACGAGATTGCCGAGGCCGGCTTCGAGGCGTTGCCTCGCTACGGCCAATGGCACCTGCACCCGGACCGTGATCACCCGGCTGCGCGATTCCACCACTTCGGTACGATCCGATTCGGAGATCAGCACGAACCAGCTGAACGGGATGCCCCAGGTCGAAGTCCTGGTCAGCAGCCGCCGCTCGGTGGCGATGTGCTCGTGCACGGTCTCGACCAGTTCCGGGCTGAACAGCAAATCGGCCAGCGTGCTGCCATTGCCCGAGCTGAAGGTTTCGACCGCCCGGGCCGAGCGCAGCAATACCTGGTTCACGTTGTAGAGCACCGGGCCGTCGTCGAGCATCTGCAGGCTCCGCACGCGTTCCGAGGCGGCATTCGGCAGCACTGGGGCGCCGGGGCGCACCACCCGCTCCAGCGAGTCGCTCAACTCGCGCAGATCGGAGTACATCCGGTCCGAGCTGGGCGGTGCGCCGTGCTCGATCAGGGACTGCTCTGCTTCGGTGAACTCGGCCAACGGCAAGTAGAGCCGCAGCGCCGAGACGAACGGCAAGTTGCTGTGCCCCAAATACAACTCGCCGGCCATGCTCAGGCCAACTCGGCAATCACCGGTGCGTGGTCCGAGGCGCCTTTGCCTTTGCGTTCTTCACGGTCGATTTCGGTGTTGCTGACCCGGGCGGCCAAGGCGGGGGAGGCCATGATGAAGTCGATCCGCATGCCTTCCTTCTTCGGGAAACGCAATTGCTTGTAATCCCAATAGGTGTAGACCCCGGGGCCGGGGTGCTGCGGCCGGACCACATCGCTGAACCCGGTCGCTTCGAAGGCCTGGAAGGCGGCCCGTTCCGGCCCGCTCACGTGGGTCAGCCCTTCATCCAGGAAATATTGCAGGTCCCAGACGTCATCGTCCTGCGGGGCGATGTTCCAATCGCCCATCAAGGCGATCTGGGCTTGCGGATCGGCAGCGAGCCAACCCTTGGCTTCGTCGTTGAGCACCTTGAGCCAGTCGAGTTTGTAGGGCATGTGCGGATCGTCCAGCGCCCGGCCATTGGGCACGTACAGGCTCCAGACCCGGACCCCGCCGCAGCTCGCGGCGATCGCCCGGGCCTCTTGTTCCGGTTCGGTGCCGGGTTTGCCGAAGGCCGGTTGCCCCGGGAAGGTGCGCTGGACGTCGTCGAGCCCTACTCTGGAGGCGATCGCCACGCCGTTCCACTGGCTGAAGCCGAAGTGGGCCACTTCGTAGCCGTTGTTTTCGAACAGCTCCCAGGGGAAGTTCTCGTCTTTGCATTTGGTCTCTTGGATGGCGAGCACATCGGCGTCCGTGCGGCGCAGCCAGTCCTCGACCCGGTCAGCCCGGGCCCGCAACGAGTTCACATTCCAGGTGGCAATCTTCACTCTTCCAACATACCTGCTCGCGCCGACCGGATGGCTCAGATATTTGCCCGCAGCGAGGCGAGCATGGTCTCGAGCTCTTCGGCGACTTGCTAGGCGTCCGCGGAAAAGTTACTCCGGTTTGTCCTCGCGCCGCCGGGTCAGGATCAGGAACATCAGCAGGCTCAATCCCAGTTGCACCGGAATCAGGATGCTCGGCGCGGCTCCGGCGAGCAGGCTGATCAGCACCGGTGCCAGGATGATCGCGGCAACATCCGGTCCGGCGAAAAACTGCGCCGCCACGCCTGGCGGCAGGGCACCGAACGGGGTCGCGATGGCCGGCCTGGACCAGTCGACCGGCTTCTTGTAGGCGCCGCGGAGCGAAGCGCCGGCCAGCGCCGGGCCGGCGATCACCCCGGCGAGGAAGAAGTTCAACGAACCCACGCCGGTGACCAGGAGCAGGCCGAAGGCGAGCACCGCCCAACCGAGGAGCAGCGCCGCCGGCACCGCCGAGTGCAAGCGCCGGGCGGTCCCGGCGGGGATCGGGAGCAACCGGTCCAGGATCGGGTTGCCCGCATTGAGTTTGAGCGGATTCGCCACGGAGCCGCTGGCCATCAGGCCGCAGATCAGCAGCGAGGCCAGGGTCACCGCGGCATCCTGCCCGCCGGTGAACGCGTGCAGGATCGCGGGGATCACAGCCAGGACGGCCAAGCCGAAGAGCCGGCCGGGGTGCCGCAGGTAGCGCAGAGCATCGGCCCGGATGACTACCGCGGAGGGGCTGCTGCCGAGCAGTCGGCGGCTCAGACTGCGTCGTGAGCCGGTGTTCTCCTTGGCGAACGAGGAGGAGAGCGCACTGGCATCCATGGATTGGATGCTGGATTGGATGAGCGAGGAACGGGCCGAATGTTCCCGCAGCGAGGTACTGCTGATCCGGCGCAGTCCGGGCAGCACCGCGATGCCCGCGATGACGCCGACGGGCAACAGGACTACCGGCCAGAGTTGTCCGGTCGCGGCCACAATCGGCCAGCTGGTGGGCAACCAGAGCAGCCAGCCGCCGGCCACCGGCAGGCCGAGCGCGGTGAGCAGGCCAAGCAATACCAGGAGTGCCAGCGCCGCGGTCAATGCCCGGTTGAGCAGCCGGGAGCCGGAAAAGTTCTGGGCGGCTTGGGCCACCGCGAACCCGCACAGGAACAGTCCGATGCAGCTGAGCACCGTGTCGGCGATTTTGGCCGGAGTCAGCTCGCTCGGTTCCACGATCGCCAAGAACAAACCGATGACCGCGCCCAGTGCAGCGCTGAGACTGGCCCAACGGAGCACCATCGGCCGCAACAACCCGCCCCGCGACACCGGCAACGGGAGCAGCCATTGGGTGCGTGGCGGATCCAGGTGTGCCGGGCCGAGCCGGGCGATCAACAGCACAGCGGCGCTGAGCGTGACCAGGGCCAGCAGGGCCCAGGCGATGTTGACCGAGACGATCGGGGTCAACGGCTGGATCAGTGGATTCGGGCCGCCCTTGGCCGAGTCTTCGAGATAGCTTCCGCGGATCTGGGCCACCAGTGAGAAGGAGCTCGCCAAGAGTACCGCGATGCCCAGGACGGTGACATAGATTTCGCTGAAGATCGTGTAGAACCCTACGGTCTGCCGGGTCAGCGGAGCCTTGCGGATGTAGCCGCGCAACTCCGAAGCGGTCAGCTCCTCGCGTTGCTCGGCAGCGTGTTGCAGGCTCATGCGGGCATCGCTTGGATCCGCTCGGCGGCCTGCTGCGCAGTGAGGCTTTCCACCTGGTCCGCGATGTACAGGGCCTTCTTCGACGCGGTGGTCAGGAATTCCGGATCGTGCGTGACCAGCAGGACCGTTTCGCCGGCCTTGGCCGAGTCGGCGACCCGGGCCGCCAGCGCACGCCGCATGTGCGTGTCCAGGCGCTGCTCCGGCTCGTCCAGCACCAGAAGGCCGCGCGGGCGGACGAAGGCAGCAGCCAGGAGCAATCGGCGGCGTTGACCGGAGGAGAGACTGGAGACGAGGGAATCGTCGTGTTCGGTGAGTTGGAAGAAGTCGAGCTCCGCATCGACGGCGGCCACCGGATCAGTCACGCCGTGGCCGGCGGCGACCATGGTCAGGTGCTCGCCCACGGTCAGCTCCGGGAAGAAGGCGTCGTCGTCGAAGACCATCGCAGCCATCCGGCGGAACTCCGGCGTCCGGTCGTCGACCTCGGCCTTGTTGAGCAGGACTTTGCCGCTCAATGCCGGGAGTTGCCCCACCACGGTGCGCAGCACGGTTGACTTCCCGGCGCCGTTGGGGCCGACGAAGGCCAGCGCCCCGGCGCCCAGGCCGAACGAGACATCGCCGCAGACTTGTTTTTTGCCATAGCCGACTTTGAGGTCGGAGACTCTCAGGGATACCGGGGAACGGGGCATAGGGCCGAGCTTAGCCGACCGGATGCAGGGGCTCGAACACTTTTGCACGGATGCTGGTGCCAGCGGTGCTGATGGTGCTGGCGGGTAGCCATTTCCGGGTCACTCGGCGTGCTTTGTGCGCCCGTGCCCGGCCGAAACTCCGGGATCTTCTTCGGCGTCTTCGACCAATGCGGCGATATTGCGGATGAACAGGATCAACCAGCCAAAGATCAGCGCCGCGACGGCCAGCTCCAGGCCGGTCAGGTTGTAATAGCCGAGCGGCCAGAACAGCAGTACGGCAACCATGATGCCGGCCAGCAACGCATAGGTGGTCAGGAAAAAACTCCGCGGGAAGTCCGGGACCCAGGCGTGCAGACCCAACGCCAACGCGAAGAAGACGAAGATCATCCCGGTGGCGAAGAAATTGTGCAGCAGTTGCAGTGCGTCCACCGGCACCAGGCCGACTCCGGAGAGGAACCCGCCCAACAGGATCAGCGTCCATTGCACGGCTTTGGCATTGACGGTTTCCATCTTCCGGAACTGCGCCCAGCGGCGCAGATCCCGCGTCATGTAGGACGCCAGGGTGGTGATCACCAGGCCGGAGAAGATCAGCGTCGCATTGAAGGCGTAGGCGGCCAGGCCATTGGTCTCGGTACCCAGTGCGCTGAAGTTGATCCGCCACCAACTCGGATCATCGGCGGTGATCATGGCGGTCAACGCACCGGTGAGCAGAAAGGCCGCGAGCAGGTTGGACAGCGAATAGGTGGTGATCCGGGCCCCGGAGAGCGAGACCGTGTAGGCCGTGGCAGCGCCGCTGACGCCGACGAAGAGCCCGCCGGCCAACGGTTCCAGGGTCAATCCCGAAAACGCGCTTTGGAACAGCGAAAATACCGCTTGGCAGAGCATGAAGGCGATCAGGGCGTGGGTGAAGGACAGCGCCGAGATGTCGAGGATCCGCCGGGCCAGCGCAGTCTGGCGCAACCAGGCGGATTCCGGGCGTTGGAAGGAGCGGGAATAGCTCATGGCGAAGATCCCCAAGCCGACGACGGCGACCGCGAGCGAGGCGAACTGACCCACCGAACCGTCGCCGGAAAGGGCCGGGTGCTGGCTGCGGATCAAGAAGAACAGGAAGGCTCCCGCGGTGAGCAGGAGCATCACGAGCACGGCTAAAGCGAAGGCCCGGGACTCGATGCTGACGGCGCTGAGCCGTTGCGGCGCCGCAGCGTGATTGTTCCCGGAAGCCGGGCTTACTTCCACCAGTCGTCAAGCAGGGTCACGGGCACGGTGCGCTTGTGCCGGGTGGCCAGATAACGTTGCTCGATCGCCTCGGCCGCCGCATCGGAAACCTCCCGGCCCTCGAGGTAGTCGTCGATGTCGTCGTAGCTCAGACCCAACTCGTCTTCGTCGGCCCGGCCGGGGACGCTGTCGAGCAGGTCCGCGGTCGGGACTTTGGTGTAGATCCGCTCGGCTGCGCCGAGGTACTGCAGCAACTGCCGGTTCTGCCGCTTGTCGAGCGTGAACAATGGCAGAATATCCGCTCCGCCGTCACCGAATTTGGTGAAGAACCCGGTGACCGATTCGGCGCCGTGGTCGGTGCCGATCACCAGCAGCCCGTGTTCGCCGGCCAAGGCGTATTGGGCGATCATCCGGGCCCGGGCCTTGATGTTCCCCCGGTTGAAGTCGCTCAGCTGCTCACCGGTGGTGGCTTCGTATTCTTTCTCCAAACCGTCGACGCCGGGTGCCACGTTGTAGGTCCAGGAACGGTCCGGTTTGATGAACGCCAAGGCGGCTTGCGCGTCGGCTTCGTCGTGCTGGACGTTGTAAGGCAACCGCACCGCGGTGAAGCTCGCCGCCACTCCTTCGGCCCGGAGCTGTTCCGCGGCGAGTTGGCCGAGCCGGCCGGCCAGCGAAGAATCCAATCCGCCCGAGATGCCGAGGACGAAACCCTTCGCCCGGCTGGCCTTGGCGTATGCCGCGAGGAAATCGACTCGCCGGGCCACTTCATCGGCCGGATTGACGGAGGGTTTAACACCCAGTTCAGCAATGATTTTCGCCTGGAGTTCGCGCATAGTGCCAGGGTACTACCTGGACGTTTCGGCAAGGTTTCGGTTTGCGGGGCGGACGCCGCTCGGCATCCGGAAAGCAAACCTGAAAAAGGGCGAGCCGTTGCTCCCCTCCCTTTTAAATCTATACCGTACCCGGGGGCTTGCGGCAAGGCCCCGGGTACGGCGCACAATGGTCAGTCGGCAACGGAAAATCAGCGGAAACGAAGCGGAAATGGAACGTACTGACATGACCTCGACTGACCTGGGCCCGAGCGCTTTCGAACTACCGGAAAGCCGCGCCGCCAAAGCGGCTCCGGCTTTGATCGCCGCCGACGAGCAGCATTTCGCAGCGATTGCCGAATGCCTGGAAACGACGATCGGCGAGCTGGCCGAGCGGCTCGACGCCGAACGCAAAGCCCCGGGCGGCTCCGGACAGGCCGCCCTGGACCGGGATCAGGAGATCCATCGGCTGTCCTCGAGATTGCGCACATTGCGGCGGTTCGGCCTGGATTTGTGCTTGGGCCGGATGGTCGGCACGGACGGTGCCGAACCGGTGTACATCGGAAGGCTCGGCTTGACCGACAATTCCGGGCGCCGATTGTTGTTGGACTGGCGGGGCCCGGCAGCCGAACCCTTCTTCGGCGCCACGCACGCCCAGCCGATGGGTCTGCTGAGCCGGCGTCGTTATCGCTGGAGCCAAGGCCGGATCACCGACTACTGGGATGAAGTGTTCACCGCGGACGGGCTGGTCGGAAACGCCGCGCTCGACGACCAGTCGGCCTTCATCGCGAGTCTGGGCGGCAACCGTTCGCCCCGGATGCGGGATGTGCTGGGCACCATCCAAGCAGGTCAGGACGCGATCATCCGGGCGGGCTCCCGGGGCGCACTCGTGGTCGACGGCGGACCAGGCACCGGCAAGACCGTGGTGGCTTTGCACCGTTCCGCCTACCTGATCTATGCCGACCCGAGGCTCGGACATCATCGGGGCGAGGTGCTGTTCGTGGGTCCGCACCAGCCATACCTGGCCTACGTCGCGGATGTGCTGCCCAGCCTCGGCGAAGAGGGGGTGCAAATCTGCACCCTGCGCGATTTGGTGCCGCAGGGGGCGGCCGCGGTGCCGGAGTCGGATCCGGAGGTGCTGCGCTTGAAATCCGCTGCGCAACTGGTCGCCGCGATCGAACCGGCGGTAGCCCTGTACGAGGAGCCGCCAAGCTCCGGGATGCGGGTGGAGACTCCCTCGTTCGACGTCTGGCTCAGCGCAGCAGACTGGGCGGAGGCCTTCGAATCCGCGGAGCCCGGGATGCCGCACAATGTGGCCCGGGACCAGGTTTGGGCGGCCCTGCTGAAGATCCTGGTCGACAAGTTGCGTGACGATTTCGACCAGGAATGGGAAGCGGAGAAAGACGAATTCGATGCTTACGGCATCAATACCGGGGACACCGAGCAGAAACTGCGGCGCGCCCTCGCTGCGAGCCCGGAACTGAGCCGTGCCTTCGGCCGCGCCTGGCCGCTGTTGGAACCGGCCGAAATCGTGGCGGACCTCTGGTCGGTGCCTGCGTACCTGCGCAGGTGTGCGCCCTGGTTGGCGCCGGCCGAAATCCAGGCCTTGCAGCGGTCCGATCCGCAGGCCTGGACGGTGGCGGACCTGCCTTTCCTGGATGCGGCGCGGTTGCGCCTCGGCGACCCGGAGGCTTCCTGCCGCCGGCAGCGCCGGGAAGCCGGAGCCGCGGCCGAGCGGTCCGCCATGTCCGATGTGGTCGGCGACCTGATCGCGCACGACGATTCCGAAATGGGCGTGATGTCGATGCTGCGGGGGCAGGATCTGCGGGCCGCGCTGGTCGACGACGGGGCGTTGCCGGAGCCGGAGCCCGATTTTCTGGCCGGGCCGTTCGCGCACATCGTGGTCGACGAAGCGCAGGAATTGACCGACGCCCAATGGCAGATGCTGTTGCTGCGCTGCCCGTCCCGGAGCTTCACGATCGTCGGCGACCGGGCGCAGGCCCGGCACGGTTTCCGGGAATCTTGGCCGGAACGCCTGGCCCGGGTGGGCTTCGACCGGATCAAGGTGGCCTCGTTGGGCATCAACTACCGGACGCCGGAAGAGATCATGGCCGAGGCCGAGCCGGTCATCCGGGCAGCGCTTCCGGACGCCAATGTGCCGACGTCGATCCGCAGCAGCGGGATTCCGGTGCGGCATGCGCGGGTCGCCGAATTGGCCCCGATCCTCGACGGCTGGCTTGCCGGGAACGCTGAAGGCATCGCCTGCGTGATCAGCGCCGACGGCGCGCTGGGCAACGGATTCGATGCAGCGCGAGTACGCGCGCTGACGCCGGAACTGGCCAAGGGCCTCGAGTTCGACCTGGTGGTCCTGCTTGAGCCGGAAGGCTTCGGCGAGGGCATCGAAGGGGCGGTGGACCGTTACGTCGCGATGACCCGGGCGACCCAGCAGCTGGTATTGCTCAGTTGAGCCGTCTCCCGGTCAGGCTGGAGCCTGCCCGGTGGATTGCCGGACCGTGAGATGCGTGGGCAACACCGCGAGCTCGCGGCCGGCACCGCCGGGGCCTTGCGCGATCCGGCTCAACAGCATCGTGATCGCGACCCGTCCGGCTTGCTCTACCGGCGCGGTCATCGTGGTCAGCGGCGGATTGCAGAAATCCGCGCCGAAGATGTCGTCGCAGCCGACCAGGCTGAAGTCCTCCGGCACCCGGACGCCACGTGCCGCGAACCGTTGCAGCATGCCGATCCCGATCAGATCGTTGAACGCGATGCCGGCGCTGGCTCCGGAATGCAGGGCGGCGTCTGCTGCGGCGGCGCCCGAGGTGGTTTTGGGTGCGAACGGGCCGAGTCGGCTGATCCGCAGGCCGAGGCGTTCGGCATGGTCTTCGATGGCGCGCAAGCGTCGGGCGTTCGACCAGGAACCGACCGGTCCGGCGGCGTAGGCTACCTGCCGGTGGCCGAGCGAGGCCAGGTGTTCCAGGGCCTGGCCCATGGAATCCGGCGTGTCGATGATGACCGTGGGCACCCCGTGGATGCCGCGGTTGATCGTCACCACGGGCAGCTGTGAAGCGGCTTCGACGATAGCCGGATCGCTCAACCGCGAAGCTGCCAGGACCACTCCGTCGCAGGTTCGGCGCAATGCTCCGAGCGCCTCTGCTTCGACTTCCGCGGATTCCTCGGTGTCCACCAGGAGTTGCGTGTAGCCGGCAGCCTTGAGCTGGTGCTGGGTGCCGCGGATGATGTCGAAGTAAAACGGGTTGGTGACGTCCGGAACCAGCAAGGCGACCGCGCCGGTCCGGCCGGAGCTCAAAGCGCGCGCCTGAGCACTGGGCACGTACTTGAGCTCGGCGGCGATCCGGGCGATTTTCTCCCGGGTTGCCGGGCTGACCCGCTCCGGCCGGCTGAGCGCGCGGGACACCGTCGATACCGCGACGCCGGCCACTGCGGCGATATCCCGGATGGTGACCGGATCCGGGGCCGGTTTTTCCTGCTGCGCCATGGGGCTCCCTTGCTGGACGGTCTGCGAGCCATGAAAACACTCACGGCAACTTATGGCAAACGCTTGCCACTGGTTGCCGCAGATTTTTAGACTCGGGCAACGGCCGAGGTCTTCCACTCGCAATGAATCCGGCCGGCATCCGGGGACCGTCCCCTCAACCGAGGAGCGAATGTGAAGAAAGTTCTGCGCAACAAAAGCCTCACCCTGATCACTGCAGTGGCCGCATCAGCAATGCTGCTGAGCGCCTGCAGCGGCTCGGGGAGCACCGACAGCAGCGGCGCTGTCGACGGCAAGGGCCAGACGCTCGACGTTTTGGTCAACGTGAATTCCGCCTATCCGGAAGAACAGAAGAACTGGATGACGGACATCGCCGCCAAGTTCAAACAGCAAACCGGGGCCGAACTGAAGTTTGAAACCTTTGCCAGCGCCAACGACGAACTGACCAAGATCCAGACCTCGGTAGTTGCCGGGCAGGGCCCCGACGTCTACAGCCTGGGCACCACCTTCACCCCGACCGCCTACGCCACCGGCGCCTTCGTGAAGCTCGGCGATGCCGAGTGGGCCAAAGTGGGCGGCAAAGACCGCTTCAACCCGGCCGCGTTGGGGATTTCCGGCCCGGATGCGCAGAACCAGGTGGGTGTTCCGTTCGTCAGCCGGCCATTCGTGATGGCCTACAACACCGAGCTGTTCAAAGCCGCAGGGCTGGACAAGCCGGCCAGCACCTGGGACGGGTTGGCGGCCCAGGCCAAGCAGCTCACCGGAAACGGGAACTACGGAATGGCCGTGGCCTACAAAGACGGTTTCGACCCGTGGAAATTCATTTGGGCGATGGCCGCCGAAGCCGGCAACCCGCTGGTGGACGGAAACCAGGCCAAGCTCGACGATCCCGCGGTGCAGAAGGCGTACCAGAGCTACTTCGGTTGGTTGAACCGGGACAAGGTCGTGGACCCGGCGTCGGTCGGCTGGAGCAACAGCCAAGCGCTCGCCGCATTCGCGCAGGGCAAGACCGGGATCTTCCCGATCACCACGGCGACGGCGGCCAAAACCCTCGATGCTTCAGCGGTCAAGGGCAAATACGCTTTCGCCTTGATGCCCACCGTGGCTCCGGGGCAGACCGAACGGCCGGTCAACGGCATCGAAGCAGCGAGCATCCTCTCCGGGGACAACCTCGTGGTGGCCGATTATTCGAAAAACAAAGACTTGGCGTTCGCCTACATCAAATTGGTCACCTCGAAAGACGAGCAGCTCAACTACAACAAGATCTTCGGGGACCTGCCGGCCAATTCTGAGGGCTTGAAGGCCATCGACAATCCGTTGTTCGGCCCGATCACCGAGGCCGCGACAAAATCACATGCCACTCCGTTCACCGGAGCATGGGGCGACATCCAATTGGCGCTGACCAACGTCGTCGTGCAGTCCATCCCGGAGCTGTCCAGTGGCGGAGTGAGCGATGCGGCGCTGAAACAGCGGCTGCAAGACGCGCAAACGAAGAGCCAGAAATCGCTCGAACGCGCCGGCAAGGGCTAGACCGTGACGATACCGGAAAAACTGCCGGGGAAACCGCTCAGCGCCCGGAACCGGCCGCTCTGGATGCTCATTCCGGGCGGTGCCCTGATGGTGTTGATCATCGTGCTGCCGCTGCTGCTGAGCCTTTACATGGCGGCCCTGGACCTGGACCAGTACACGATCCGGAAATGGATCAGCGCACCGTTCATCGGCGTCCAGAACTTCGTCGAGGCGCTCACCGCGACTCCGCTGCTGAACTCGGTCTGGCTGAGCGTCTCCTACTCGGTGCTCGCGATGATCATCACCTTGCCGCTGGGCATCGCGGCCGCCCTGGCCACGCAGAACAAATTCCGCGGCCGGGCTTTGATCCGTTCGATCTTCCTGATCCCCTATGTCTTGCCTGCCTTCGTGGTCGCCACGGTCTGGCGGACCATGTTCCAACCCGGCGGGGTGGTCGATCATACGCTGAACGGGGTCGGGATCGACGCCGGACTGTGGCTCAACGGGCCGAACAGCTATTGGACCCTGGTGATCGTCCAAGTTTGGGCTTCCTGGCCGTTCATCTACATGCTGGCGCTGACCGGCTTGCAATCGGTGGACCACGAGGTGCATGAAGCGGCGGCCTTGGACGGCGCCTTGTGGTGGCGCAAACTCCGTTATGTGATCTTCCCGTATCTGAAGGGGCCGCTTTCGTTGGCGATCCTGGTCGGCTTGCTGCACCACATCAACAACTTCACGCTGCCCTTCGTGCTCTTCGGCATTCCGGCGCCGGAAAACGTCGAAGTGCTGCCGGTGCTGACCTATACGACCAGTTTCCAGAGCGTGCGCTTCGGACTCAGTGCCGCAATGGCTTTGGCGTCCCTGGTGCTGGTGCTCATTCCGTTGTTCGCCTATCTGCGCGTGGTCAAGCTCGACGACGGCGGTGACCGGCCTGCTGCGCGGGTCGGACGCGCCCGTCGCCCGGCCAAACCGCAGAACCCGGCGGCCGCCGCGGCAACGGAGGCAAGCCGATGAGCGCAAGAATCGAACGGCAGCACGAAGTGACCCGGTTGCTGCCCAGACCGCTGCTCGTCGTGGTGATCGTGCTGCTCGGTGCAGCCGTGCTGTTGCCGGTGGGCTACATTTTCCTGGCCTCGCTCAACAATGACTCCAGCATTGCCCGCGGTGATTTCTGGCCTGAGTCCTGGACCTTGGAGAACTACGCCAAGATCTGGGTCAACGTCGGCCTGGCGAACGGTCTGAGCAACAGCGTGCTGGTGGCCGGTGCGACCGCGGTGGTGTCGGCGGCGCTCGCGGTGGGCACGGCCTACGTCCTGGTCCGGTACACGTTCGTCGGCAGGCTGACGATCCTGCGCGGATTGCTGGGCCTGCAGTCGATTCCGGGCACGTTGATGCTGTTGCCGGTTTTCATGCTGTTCTCCTCGGCGCAGACTTACCTTCATATCACCGTGATAGGAACGCAGTGGGGCTTGTTCCTGACCTATCTGACCTTCGCGTTGCCGTTTTCCACCTGGGTCATGGTGACCTATCTGCGCGGGCTGCCACGTGAGTTGGAGGAGGCGGCACGGATCGACGGGGCGGGGAACCTGGGTGTGTTGTTCAAGATCATCGTGCCGTTGGCCTGGCCGGGCATCGTGGTCTCGGCGATCTTCGCTTTTCTGCTCGGCTGGAACGATGTGCTTTTCGCCTCGGTGCTGACCCGGCCGGAAAGCCAGACTGCTGCGGTTGCGCTGCAGGTTTTCGGTGCCGGCGCTGAAGGCGGTGCGGTGCCGTTTTACGGCCAGATGATGGCTTCGGCTTTGGTCTGTGCGGCGCCGGTGGTCATTTTGTACCTGATTTTCCAACGTTATCTAGTGGGCGGTTTGACCGCCGGAGGGGTCAAATAATGCAGAGCGAGCCGTGGTTGTTGTCCGGATTCGGTGACGAAATAGACCCGGATCCGCACCTGCAATGCGCGGTGCTGCAGGCGCTCGGCGCCCGGCACGTCGAGGTGCGCAGCGCCTGGGGCGTGAACATCGTGGAGCTTTCCGAGGCCCAACTGGTTGAGTTGAAGGCGGTGTTGGACGCGCGCGGCATGGCGGTCTCTGCGATCGCTTCACCGATTGGCAAGGTATCCGTGGAATTGCCGGTAGCGCACGAATTGGCGCGCTTGGATCGGGCGATTGTTGCCGCTGAGGTACTGGGTGCTCAGTACATCCGAATCTTCTCGTTTTACTACGACGGCGCTCCGGAAGCTGTCCGTGATGCGGTACTGGAACGGATGCGGGCGCTCGCCGCTCGGGCTGAGCAGGCCGGCGTCGTGCTGTTGCACGAGAACGAAAAGGAAATCTTCGGTGACACGCCAGATCGGGTCCTCGATCTGATTCAGAGCGTGGATTCACCGGCATTGCGGGTGGCGTGGGATGCGGCGAATTTCGTCCAGGTTGGCGTGCGACCGTTCCGTGAGGCTTATGAAATGCTGCGGCCGTATCTGGACTACGTTCAGGTCAAGGATGCGCTGCTCGCCGACGGCACGGTTGTGCCAGCGGGTGAGGGCGACGGCGAGCTGCCGGAGACCGTGCGGGCGTTACGCGATTCCGGCTACCAAGGTTTCGTCTCGTTGGAGCCGCATTTGGCCGATGCCTTTGCGCTGGGCGGCTTCTCCGGCCCGGCAGCATTCGGCGTTGCCGGACGGGCGTTTGCCAAAGTGTTAGCAGATGAAGGAGTAGTCAGCGCATGAGTCCGATTAAGGTTGCCATAGTGGGCTGCGGCTCGATTGGCCGCACCCATGCCGCCGTCGTACTGGAACAACCGGAACTGGAGCTGACCGCGCTGGTTGACCCGATTCCGGAAGCTCGGACGGCACTCACCGACTGGCTCACCGGCCGGGCCGCGCCGGCCGAATTCGGCTCGATTGGGGAGGCGTTGGCCGCTGCCGATTTGTTTGTACTGGCCACGCCAAGCGGCCTGCACATCTCGGGCGCACTTGAGGTGCTCGCCGCGGGTAAGCACGTGGTGATTGAAAAACCGCTCGACGTCGATCTGCACCGTGCACAGGAGATCGAAGCCGCTGCGGTTGCCGCAGCTGAAAACGGTCAGCTGGCCACGGTGATCAGCCAACACCGCTTCGACCCGGCCAGCCAAGCAGTGGCGGACGCAGTGGCGGGACAGAAATTTGGTCGAATCACCTCGGCAATCGCCTCGATTGCTTGGTGGCGCGCGCAGTCCTATTACGATTCCGGCGATTGGCGCGGCACCTGGGCGATGGATGGCGGCGGCGCCTTGATGAACCAGGGCGTACACACCGTGGACCTGCTGCTTTGGTATCTGGGCAAGCCGGTCCAGATCACCGCGCACACCGGTTTGCTGGCGCATCAGGATATTGAAGTGGAAGACACCGCCGCAGCAGTGATCAGCTTTGAATCCGGTGCGCTCGCGGTACTGCACGCGACGACCGCAGCCTACCCGGGCCTCAGCGCCTCGATTCAGGTGATGGGCTCGCACGGCTCGGCCCGGATTGACACCGATCGCTTGGTCTATTTTCACGCCGCCGCGGAACAGTCCGAAGACGCCCGAATGGGTGTGCAAGGAGGCTGGGATCAGTCTGCGGACGTGATTGCCGGCTACGCCGATGAACCACTCGTCGTGGCTGACCCAACCGTTTACCCGCTGGGCCATTCCCGACAGTACCGGGACATCATTGCCGCGCTGGCCGCTGGCACGCAGCCCGGCGTGACCGTGAGCGATGCGGTCCGGGCACTGGCCTGCGTCCGCGCGGTGTATCTTTCCGCAACTCTGGGTCAGAGCGTGCTCTTCGATGATGTTTTAGCTGGAAAATACGACGATGTTGAGGTCCTAGTGGCAGGAAGCCCAGTCCGATGAAATTTTCAGTCTTCACCGCCTCGACGCCCGAATGGTCGCCGGAACAAGCGGTTACCCAGTTGGCCGCCCAAGGCTGGGACGGTGTCGAGTGGCGGGTGACCGATCAAACCGCCGCCGAAACACCCGGTTTTTGGGCAGGTAATCGTTGCACTATTCCGCTGACCGGAATGGAGGCGGAGCTGCCGCGGGTTCGGGCGCTCGCCGAGCAGGCCGGCCTAGGCGTCTCCGGCGTCGGTGGCTATGTCCCGTGCGGTGAGCACGACGACGTCGAACGGATGCTGGCGGCCACCGCCGCCTTGGGTGCGCCACAAGTACGCGTGGTGGTGCCAGCGCTGGGCACCGCGGAGTGGGGCGGCAAACCAGCGAGCGGCATTGCTTATCCTGAGCTGTTCTCGCAGGCCCGGGAGGATTTTGCCTGGGTTGCCGGGCGGGCTGCTCATCACGGCGTCAAAGCCTTGGTGGAGTTGCATCACCGGACCCTGGTTTCTTCCGCCTCGGCGGCCTTACGCTTGCTCGATGGCTTGGATCCGGCGCACGTTGGCGTGATCCACGATCTGGGCAATGTGCAGATCGAGGGCCACGAAGATCACTTGGCCGCGTTCCAGATGCTGGGGCCCTACTTGGCGCATGTGCATGTGAAAAACGGCCGCTGGGTTTCCGATGGATTAGGCGAGTTTGGCGAAACGCAGTGGCGGCACGAATGGGCTCCACTCCGCGAGGGGATTTCGAGCGTTTTGGCCTACTTCCGCGCGCTGCGCAAGCATGGTTACGACGGCTGGATTGCCCTGGAAGATTTCTCTACCGAGCTGCCATTGGCGGAGCGCACTGCGCAAAATTTTGACTTTGTGCGCCGGGCTTGGGATGCGGCCGGATGAGCGCTTCGATCCCGCAGTTGGATCCCGACCGGCTGTTCCCAGCAGATCCGGGCGTGCGTGCCTTGGCGCGATCGCTGCATGGCCTGGTCGCGGATCTGCCGATCCTGTCCCCGCACGGCCATGTGCCGGCGTCGTTATTGCTGGACAATGAGCCGTTTGGTGATCCTGCCAGCCTGCTGATCAGTCCGGATCACTATGTCACCCGATTGATTCATGCTTCTGGTGTCTCCTTGGCCGAGCTGGGCGTTGGCTCTGCCTCGGCTGATCCGCGCGATATTTGGCAGCATTTTTGTGCCGCTTGGCCGCTGTTCGACGGCACCGCTTCAGGCTATTGGCTGCGCTCGGAGCTCATTGAGGTCTTCGGCATTGATGATTCGCTGATCGATGAAGCGCATGCGGATCAGCTCTACGAGCAACTGGTTTCGGTGCTGGCCACACCTGAATTCCGGCCGCGGGCGCTCTTCGATTCCTTCGGCATTGAAGTGCTCGCGACCACCGATGATCCGCTCGATTCATTAGCGGATCACGCTGCGCTGGCGGCAGATTCTTCGTTCCGTGGCCGGGTACTGCCCACCTTCCGGCCAGATGCCTATCTGAACGCGCATGCGCCCGGCTTTGCTGAGCGGGTGGATCGGCTGATTGTCGAAGCGGGCGATGGTGCGCACGGGTACCGGGGGTATCTTGCCGCGCTGGCCAATCGGCGTCGTTATTTCATTGAACACGGGGCGATTTCGGCGGACCATGGCGTGCGCACGCCGTTGACTTTGAAACTCTCCGACGATGAAGCAGAGCGGCTTTTCGATTCTGCGCTGCGGGGCGGATTGTCGGCTGCTGAGCGGGACGCGTTTGAAGGCCAGATGATGTACCAGATGGCGCGGATGTCGGTGGAGGACGGTTTGGTGATGACACTGCACCCGGGCTCGTACCGCAATCATCACGAGCCTTCCTTCGCGCGCTTTGGCGCGGACACCGGGCACGATATCCCGTTTGCGGTGGGATACACCGAGGGCTTGCGCCCGCTGCTCAACGACTTTGGCACCGCTGCTGGGTTCCATTTGGTGCTATTTACCTTGGACGAGACGGTGTTTTCGCGTGAGCTGGCACCGTTGGCTGGCTTCTACCCCTCGGTGTTTCTTGGCGCGCCGTGGTGGTTCCTGGACGCACCAGATGCCATGTTGCGGTTCCGTTCTGCGGTGACTGAAACTGCTGGCTTCTCACGCAGCGCTGGTTTCGTCGATGACACTCGGGCGTTCTGCTCCATTCCGGCCCGGCACGATGCTTCGCGCCGGGTGGAGGCGTCGTTTTTGGCGAGATTGGTCGCGGAACATCGGATCTCCGAAGCCCGGGCGGCCGAGGTCATGGTGGATTTGGTGGATGCGGCGCCTCGACGGGTATTTAAGCTATGAAGCTGAACCGTTCTGAGTTGGCCCGTTCTGCCGTCGCTGTGCCCAAGCCGCCGGTCCGGATCGTGCATCTGGGTTTGGGCGCTTTTCACCGCGCACATCAGGTGTGGTTTACCCAACATGCCGCTGACGGTTCCGAATGGGGGATTGCCGCGTTCAGTATGCGCTCGGCCACCGCAGCGGATGCCCTCGCGCCGCAGGACGGTTTGTTTACTCTGGTGCAGCGCGGTGCCAGGGATTCTGTTGAACTGCTCTGGCCGATTGTCGAAGTAGGCGATGCCTCCGCAGAAAGTGGGGCCGTGCGGATGGTCGAGCTGATCGCTGCGCCGAGCACCGCCGTCGTGACGCTGACCATTACCGAGGCGGGCTATGCCGCCGACTCGGCGGCTATCCGCTTGCTGCGCGCTGGGTTGGTCGCGCGGGTCGCCGCCGGAGGTGGGCCGATCACCGTCGTACCTTGCGACAATCTCAGCGGCAATGGCGAGGTGTTAGCCGCGCTGGTGGGTGTTGAGGGCGAGGTGAGTTTCGTCTCGACCTCGGTGGATCGGATCACGCCGCGCACGACGCCGGCCGACCAAGAAAGCGTTCGGCGCACCACCGGTTGGACGGACATGGCCCCCGTGGTCACCGAGCCTTTTGCCAGCTGGATTCTGCAAGGCGACTTTCCGGCGGGGCGGCCGCGGTGGGAGTCGGCCGGTGCGGTGTTTGTCCAGGACATAACGCCCTGGGAGCAGCGCAAATTGTGGCTGCTCAACGGCGCGCACACGTATTTGGCGAATGCCGGCTTAGCGCGCGGACATGTGACGGTGGCGGAAGCGATTGCGGACGCAGAACTGCGTGCCGGGGTTGATGCCTTTTGGGCCGAGGCGGCGGCGCATTTGCCTGTTGAGGTCGGTGCCGCAGCGTACGCCGAGCAGCTGATTGAGCGCTTTGCGAATGCCCGGATTGAACATCGGCTGAGCCAGATTGCCGCTGACTCGACGGCTAAGTTGCGGGTCCGAGTGCTGCCGGTACTGCGTGCGGAACGGGTGGCGGGCCGTTCCGGGGCCGCTTCGATGGCGTTTATTGATGCCTGGATCCAAGCGATGCAGGCCGGTATTCGCAGCGCCGATGCTGAAGATGACCAGATCGATGCCGCTTTGATGTCCGGCGAATCAGGTACTGCGCTTTTGACGTTGTTGGACCCGAAACTAGTGGAGGAACCCCGATGAAAATCATCGCTGCCGAGGTGATTGTCAGCAGTCCGAGCCGGAATTTCGTCACGCTGAAGATCAGCACCGACGAGGGGCTCACTGGGCTGGGTGATGCGACGCTGAACGGCCGTGAGTTGGCCGTGGCGAGTTATCTCGGCGACCATCTGTGCCAGTTGCTGATTGGTCGGGACCCGCATCGGATTGAGGACACGTGGCAGTTCTTGTACCGCAGTTCGTATTGGCGGCGCGGGCCGGTAACGATGGCCGCGATTGCCGCCGTCGACATGGCGTTGTGGGATATCAAAGGCAAAGCGGCAGGTCTGCCCGTTTATCAGTTGCTCGGGGGCGCTTCGCGAACTGGTTTGCGGACGTACGGGCACGCGTCTGGTCGCGATTTGCCGGAGCTGTTCGATTCGGTGCGGGAGAACTTGGCCGAGGGACATACCTCGGTGCGGATTCAGACCGCGGTGCCGGGGTTGAAAGCGATTTATGGCATCGCTGCGCAGGAGCAATCTTCGGGGGAGCGATACGATTATGAGCCGGCTGGCCGGGGTGCTCACCCGGTGGAGGAGGACTGGGATACTCGGGCCTATTTGAACCATTTGCCGAGTGTTTTCGAGGCGGTGCGCAACGAGTTTGGTCCGGATTTGCCGCTGCTGCACGACGGCCATCACAGGATGACGCCGATCCAAGCCGCGAAACTGGGTAAGTCCCTGGAACCCTACGATCTGTTTTGGCTTGAAGACTGCACGCCCGCAGAGAACCAAGAAGCGCTGCGCTTGGTGCGTCAGCACACCACCACTCCGCTAGCAATTGGTGAAGTGTTCAACACCGTGTGGGACTTCCAGACGTTGATTCGGGAGCAGCTCATTGACTATGTGCGGGCCGCGTCAACGCACTTTGGCGGGATTTCGCCGCTCAAGAAGGTCATGGACTATGCCGCGCAGTACCAAATCAAGTCTGGATTCCATGGGCCAACCGATATTTCGCCGGTCGGTTTCGCCGCGCAATGCCATGTGGGCCTGGCGATCCATAACTACGGCATTCAGGAGTACATGCTGCATTCCGCGCAGACCAATGAGGTGTTCCAACAGTCGTTGAGCTTCAGCGGCGGGCTGATTCGGCTTGATCCGTCCGCGCCGGGGCTCGGCATTTCATTGGATGAGGACGCCGCCGCGCGCTACCCGTACCAACAGGCGTATCTGCCCTACAACCGGCTGGCCGACGGGACCGTACACGATTGGTAATGGTAACCAAGCACGACTGGTAACCCCCTCCGCGCGAGTGCACACGTGCCCACCCGCGTCCGGAATTGGTTGAGGGTTCAGCCGAGCCGTTGCTTGAGGAACAGCGCCGCCCGGTCCAAGGCCTGCTCGGCTTCGTCGAGCATGCCGACAAGTGACTGGAAAACATGTGGCACATTTGCCGTGAAATCTAGCGTCACGTCGACGTCGGCCTCACGAGCCCGATCGGCCAACCGCACTGAATCGTCGAGTAATACCTCGTTCCCGCCAACTTGTAACAGCATTGGTGGGAACCCGGTCAGATCGGCCAACACCGCCGGCGCGAGCAATTCTTGATTCGGGTCTTGCCCATTGAGATACATTGCACCGGTGTAGTCAATTGATTCCGTAGTGAAAAGCGGATCAACGTCCAGCCTCGTGGTGATGCTTGCGCCGCTTCGAGTGTGATCCAAGCCCGCGGAGAAGGCGACGATTGCGGCAGGCATCGGCAATCCGGCAGTCCGTGCGGCGAGGCAGGTGGTGACGGTCAGCCCGCCGCCCGCAGAGTCACCAGCGAAAGCAATTGAGCTCGGATCGACGCCACTTTCCAATAATGCCCGGTAAGCCGCTAGGCAGTCCTCAATTGCGGCCGGGAAAGGGTGTTCTGGGGCCAGACGATAGTCCAGGGAAATCGCTTGATAACCGGTCCGGGTGACCAAGTTTCCAGTGAGGCCCATCGCGGTTTCCGGAGAGCCCAGTGAGAACGAGCCGCCGTGAAAGTAAAGAATGGTGCCGGCGCGAGCGGTTTGCTCCGGTTCGACCTGGACGGCGGGTATGCCGGCCAGCGTAGTCGGTGACGTCTTGATCTCCTCGGGCACCGGGAAATTCGCCATCAACGCCGCGAAATTGCTGCGCATCACGTCAATCGGCTCGCTCTGGAAACCTTTGGGGCCTTGCCGCAGCATCTGATCTACGGCTTCCCTTTGTGCTTTGCTCACGGTCTTGGTCCTTCGCTCGATCCGCTTTCAATCCAGATCGTAGCCGAGTGCCCTGACCATCCGGTGCCTGTGGGCCCTCCCCAGTCACCCCCCTCACCTCGCAAGCTCGGCCAGGGAACCCTGCAACCGTGGGCCCAGCGAGTGCACACGTGCGCACTCGCGCCCTTTCGTGTCGAACTCCGCTCGCCACGTAGGGACCCAACCCGAGTGCACACTTGGTGCGGATGTTTTCCGAAAACACCCGCACCAAGTGTGCGTTCGCGCGCTGAGGAAGGTCGCTTCGTGCGCTGGTTCCGCTAACCGGTCAGGGCCGCTTCGGCGCGCAGCAGCGCATTGCGGCCGGCCCCGGCGTGTTCCAACGCCAGCAGGCCGGCGCCGAGCACTGGCGAGGCGGTGACCAACTCGGTATGCGCCTTGGGCGCCCGGAGCGCCAATCCGCGTTCGACGGCGTTCAGCAACTCCCGGTGCCCGGCGGCCAATACGCTGCCGCCCAGCACCACCGGCACCGGCTCCTCGATCAGTCCCAGGCGGCGCAATGAAGTGACTGCCATGGTGACGATTTCTTCGGCCTGCCGGGCCACCACAGCGGCCGCGACTTGATCGCCGGAGGCGGCGGCTGTGAACAGCAATGGAGCCAGCTCGACCACTGCGCGGCCCGGTATCCGGCCGAAGTGCAGGGCTTCGAAGACCTCGGCCACCGATACCACGGAGAACTCGGCGAGCACCAGATCACGCAGCTCGGTCTGTGGGCCACGGCCGTCCTCGGCTCGCACTGCATGCCAGAGGACTTCCGCGCCCAAATCTCCGCCGCCGCCCCAGTCGCCGGAAATCCGGCCCAAGGAGGGGAATCGGGACGTCGCGCCGTCGGCCCGGACACCCACCGCGTTGATCCCGGTACCGCAAACCACCGCCACGGCGTCCGGCTCGCTGGTCCCGGCCCGGAGGAGGGCCAACAGATCCACCTCCACCACTGAATCTTCGCGGAACCACGGCGCCTCCGAGACTGCTTCCCGGAACGCGGTGATCTCAGCCGGCAAATCCATGCCCGCCAAATAGACACTGCTGCCGGCCAGCTCGACCGAGGTCCTGGCCAAGGCTTTGCCGACCAGGATCTCGATCACCGAAACCGATTCGGCCAACCCGGTGATCTGCGGATTCGAACCGGGACCGCGTTCCCTGGCCAGCAACTCGCCGTCGAGCGAAAGCAGTACGACGTCGGTTTTGGAACCGCCGCCGTCGACGGCCAGCACGGCTCGGACGGCCGCAGCATGTCCCGCTTCTGCGCTCACTGTGCCCACGCCAAGTGCTGCTTATTATTTGCGATCAGCAAATCGGTCAGTTTCTCTGCGCGGTCGAACTGGCCGACCAGTGGATGCGCCAACATTGCGCGCAGTACCCGGTCCCGGCCGTCGGCCGCGGTAGCCAAAGTTGCGGCTTCGAGGGCAAGCCGTTCGTAGCGCGCCACCGCGGAAATCAAGCCCGCCATTTCCTCCGGAACTGCGGCAATCGGCCGAATTTCCAGGCCGGCAGAACTGATCCGGGCCGGCACCTCGATCACGTGATCGTCGGGCAGGAATGGCAAGGCGCCGTCGTTCCGCAGGTTCACCACTTGAACGTCGCCGCGATTGCCGACCAATGACGCCATCAGGTCCACGGCGGCTTCGGAGTAATAAGCGCCGCCACGTTCGGCCAGTTCGGCCGGTTTGGTCACTACTGACGGGTCAGCGTATTTCGCCAACAGGGCCTGCTCCACCGCCATCACAGCTTCGGCCCGGGTGGGCTCCTTGAGTTGCTCCGCCAACACCACGTCGTGCGCATAGAAATAGCGCAAATAATACGAAGGAACCGCGCCTTGCAGTCGGAGCAACGCCGCTGGCATATGCACGTGTTCTGCCATTTCCGGCAAACGTTCGGCCAACAACGAAGGCAGCACGTCGTCGCCGGCAATCCGGGCACCACGCTCCCAGGTCAGGTGGTTCAAGCCCACGTGCTCCAAGGCAACAGCTTCCGGTGCCACCGAAAGCATCTCGGCAAACTTTCGCTGAAAACCTATCGCCACATTGCACAGCCCGACGGCGCGGTGCCCGGCTTCCAGCAGGGCTCGGGTCACGATGCCAACCGGGTTGGTGAAGTCGATGATCCAGGCGTTCGGCTTGGCATGTTTCCGTACCGCATCGGCGACCCGCAGGATTACCGGCACGGTCCGCAAGGCCTTGGCGAAACCACCGGGTCCGGTGGTTTCCTGGCCAATACAGCAGGCCTCATGTGGCCAGGTCTCATCACCCTGGCGTGCGGCTTGGCCGCCGATGCGCAACTGGATCAGGACGACGTCGGCATCGGCCACGCCCGCTTCAAGATCCGAGGTAGTCCGGATGCTGCCCGGATGCCCGGCATGCGCGAAAATCCGTTCCGAAACCCCGCCGACCAAATCCAACCGGCGCGGATCCGGATCAACCAACCACAGCTCGGTGATGTCCAATACCGAACGCAGCCTGGCGAAGCCGTCGATCAGCTCGGGGGTGTAGGTAGATCCTCCGCCTACTACAGTGACTTTCACGTTTGTCTAACCTTTCACGCCGGAGAACTTGATGCCCTCGATGAATTGTTTTTGGGCTAGGAAGAACAAGATGATCACTGGCAGCATCACCAGCACCGTGGCGGCCATCGTCAGATTCCACTGCACTTGATGCACGCCGCGGAAGGAGGCCAGGCCCAGCGAAAGCGTCCAATTGCCTTGGTTTTCACCGGTATAAAGCAGTGGGCCGAAGTAGTCGTTCCAGGTGTTCAGGAAGCTGAAGAGTGCCGCGGCGGCGATGCCTGGTTTGGCCATCGGCAGGATCACGCGGAACAAGATGGACAGCTCCGAAGCGCCATCGACGCGGGCAGAATCCGAGTAGCTCTGCGGAATGGTGATCAGGAATTGCCGAAGCAAGAAGATACTGAAGGCATCGCCCAGTAAGTTCGGAAGAATCAGCGGCCAGAGTGTGCCGGTAAGGCCCATTTTGGCCCAGACCACGTACATCGGCACCGCGATCACTTGCGGCGGCAACAGCATCGCCACAATCACCAGGTAGAACATCGTGTTCCGGCCGCGCCACTTCAACCGGGAGAGCGCGTAGGCAACCGGAACGCTGGAGATCAGCATGAACGCCGTCGCCAATCCTGCGTACAGCAGCGAGTTGCCAAAGTAGGCCAGCATGGGCGCTTTTTCAAAGACTTCAGCAAAGTTTTCCCAGTGCCAGGAGGTAGGCCAAAGGTTCTTGGTGAGGGCTTGCTGATCACTCATCAGTGCAGTGAGCACAATGAACAGGATCGGACCGATAAAGCCGATCGCCAGCACGATCGCAATCGCGTGATTGCCAATCCAGGCAAGCGTGTTTTGCTGCCGCAGACTCTTTAACTTGGCTGGTTTGCGCAGCTTGGGCAACTTTGGTGCGGTGCTGCGCGGAGCTTCTAGAACGCTCATGCTTCCTCCCCGATGCCGGCCGAACGCATCCGGCGCACCAGAATGATGGTGAATATTGCGCTGACCAAGAACAGGGCAATCGCCATCGCCGAGGCATAGCCCATGTGGAATTGGTGGAAGCCTTGTTCGTAGAGCCACATCGGGAAGGTCATGGTCGAGTTGTCTGGGTAGCCGATGGACAGCGATGAACCGGCGACGGCGGAGCTGCCCGAGGCGACCGAGCCCGCGACCACCGCTTCGGTGAAGAATTGCAGTCCGACGATGATCGAATTGACCACTGCGAACGTCAGCACTGGCGCAATTGACGGCAGGGTGATGTGCCGGAATTGCTGCCAGGCGCTGGCGCCGTCTAGCCCGGCGGCTTCGTAAAGTTCGCCGGGTACATCGAGCAGCGAGGCAAGCAGAATCACCATCACAGTGCCCGAGGTCCAGAGCGCCATCACGGTCAACGCGGGTTTGGCGAAGGCTGGATCGTTGAACCAGAGCGGTCCTTGAATGCCGAACAGGCCAAGGAACTGGTTCAGCGGCCCGGTGGACGGGTTGAGGATGAAGACGAAAGCCAGTGCGGCGGCCACCGGTGGCGCGAGCGCGGGGAGGTAGAACAGCGTGCGAAAAACCCCGGATGCGCGCTTGAGCTTCGTGAGCACGATCGCGGTGACCAGACCGAAGCCGACTCGGCCTACCGTGATCGCGATGGTCAGCCAGACGGTATTGCCGATCGCCTTCCAGATCAGCGGATCTTTGCTGAACATGTAGCTGAAATTGTTGAAACCGGCCCAGGTCGGGTCGTTGATCAGATCGAAATTCGTCAACGAGTAGTAGGCCGTGGTGAGCAGCGGGTAGAGGAAAAAGATGCTCAGGCCCAGAATCCACGGTGCCATAAAAGCCACAACGGTCAGCCGTCGTCGCGCCTTGCTGTTGTTTTTCGGTTGTTTCCGCACCGGCAAGGCAACTGCCGACGGCGGCTGCTTGGCGGCCTCGGTGAGCGTGGCCACGTTTAGTGCCCCAGCGTCGAGAGATTATCGATTTGGCTGTCGACTTCTTTGAGCCCGGCGGCCAGATCCGGTGCACCGCCATTGGCGTACTTGAGTGCGAAGTCCTGGGCCACCTTGATGTAGGCGCCGCCGTTGTTCGAGGACGGGTTGTTCTGCAACTTCCCGCCGTTGAACAGATCCAGGAAAGTCTGAAATTGCGGCGTGAGTTTGAGATTGGGTGACTTCGCTGAATCCGCGGTGGTCGGCACGTTCTTGAGCGCATTGGCCAGATCAACCAGGGCATCTGTGTCGGTGCTCAAGTACTTGACCAGTTCCCAGGCTGCGCCCGCATTCTTGGCACCTTTCGGAATGCCGATGATGGTGCCGGTCGTGTAGGCGGTGCCGTAGAGTTCCGGCTTGTCATCCGGGACCGGGAACGGTGCCGTCGCATAGTCCAGGTCGGGCGCTTCGGCGGCGATGAAGGCGGTGCGGAACTCGCCATCGACCATCATCGCGGTCTTGCCGGTCTCGAAGTTGTTATCCGCCGAATATTCTTGGCCGGCAGCCGCGGTGAATTGGGTGAGCTTGTCGGCACCGTAGAAATTGGTGAGGTCCTTTTGCCAATTGAGCATGGTGGACCACGCGGGATCGCCCGCGAGGGCAGATTTCCCGTCTGCGTTCTGCCATTTGGCGCCGAACTGCGGGGTGAGCGTTTGTACGGTGTTTTCGTAGAATCCGGGGGTGGGTACGAAACCGGCTACTTTGATGCTGCCGTCGGCGTTCAACTGGGTCAGCTTCTTGGCGTCTTCAGCGAGTTCGCTCATGGTTTTTGGTGGGGCGGTAATGCCCGCGGCCTCGAACATTTTCTTGTTGTAGTACAGGCCGTAGACGTCCGCGAGCATTGGCATGGCGCACCGGGTCCCCTGGAACGAGGTGTAGTCGCGGGTTGCTTGCGGGATTTGATTCAGATCGACTTTGTCCCGGTCCAAATACGGTTGCAAATTCTGGAACGAGCCGGAGCTGCAGAACTGGCCAATGTTGTCCGTGGTGAAGGAGATCGCGACATCCGGTGCATTGCCGCCGCGGATCGCTTGGGTGATCTTGTCGTCGTCCTGATTGCCCTCACTCTTGATCGTGATGTTCGGGTGCAGCTGGTGGAATTTGTCCAGCACCGCGTTGACCGCAGCGAGCTCACGGTCCGCGAACTTGCTCCAAATGGTGATGCTGACCTTTTCGTCCGACGACGGCGCTGCCGCGGCCTGGCCGGAGCCGGTTCCGTTGCCGACGCCGCCGCATGCGGTGAGGCCGAAGGCGAGTGCCCCGGCCAGGACGATTGCCGGGACGGGACTGCTGATTCGGCCGGTCGACGGTGTCCGGCGGTTCTTGCGACGGTGCTGCATGGTTCCTCCTCAGTGGTGCCCGGGTCGATGCCGGGTTTTCGGGTGCGAACCATCGCCGCGCGACCGGGTACCGGGATGCCGGGGCAGCGCGTGATGGCAGTGATGCAGTTGTGTTCGGGTTTCGTTCTCGAGGTGCTAGCCGGTCATGACCGAGCCGGTTTCGAAGGCCTTTTCGCGGGCGTGTTTCAGAGCTAAGGAACTGGCTCCGGCCAGCGCGTTGCCGGCCGGGATCCCTTCGACCGGGGCTCCATCGACTGGTTTGGCCTGGCGGTTCGGTGCGGTTGGGCTGGGAACCCCGAGCGCGAGGACTTCGGCGGTCGATCCGTGCGGTGCGTTCATCACTTCGCCGAGGTTTTCCCGGACCAGCTGCGCCAAGGGCTCACCGCCGGCCACGCCGAAGGCTCCGCCGAGCAACAGCAGTTCAGGGTCCAGGACGGTCACGATCGCGGACAGTCCGGTGGCGATCCGCAAAGCCAAATCGTTCAGGAACGCAGCATGACCCGATGCCGAGCCGGTCCGGGCTGCGGTGCGCAACGTTTCCACCGGGTCGTCCCCGGGCAGCCCATGGGCCCGGGCCAGTGCCGCGATCGCCTGCGGGCTGAGCAGATTTCCGAACTTGCCGCCACGGCGGTCCAACCCGGTCTCCGCCTCGGCCCGGTCGGGTACCGGAAGGTAATCGATTTCGCCCGCTCCGCCGGTGAAACCGCGGAAGAGTTCCCGACGGATCACGATTGCGGCGCCGAGGCCGGTGTCGATCCAGACCAGGGCGAAGTTCTCCGCTGCGGCGGCCAGACCGCCGTCGAGCTCGGCCAAGGCCATCAAGTTGACGTCATTCTCCACGGTGACCGGCATGTCCAGCTCCAGGTCCAGGGCAGCGATCAGGTCGTAATTGCTCCAGGCCGGCATATGCGGCGCGAACTTGAGCATTCCGCTGCGCGGATCCAAGGCCCCGGGCAGGCCGATCACCGTGTGCAGGATTTGCTGTTCCGAGATTTTCGCGGTGATGCAGGCGGCCTGGATGGCCCGCCGAACGCCGCTTCCGGCCGAGGCGCAGGCTGCGAATTGGTGCTGTGATACGACGTTGCCGGACAGATCGGTGATCTGCACGTCGATATTCGCCGGGGTCACGTTCACGCCGGCTGCGAATCCGACCTCCGGCCGGACTCCCCAGAGTTGCGCTTTGGGGCCCGGACCGCCCGAGCGCATGCCTTGCTTCTGCACCAGGCCGGCGGATTCCAGGCGGCTCAGCAAGTCCGCGGTGGCCGGTTTGGAAAGCCCGGTCAGGTCTTCGAGCTCGGCGCGGGAAATCTCACCGGCGCGCAGGATGTGGCTGAGCGCGGCACGGTCGTTGATGATGCGGAGTTTGCTGGGTCCGGTAGACATTGGGTTCGCTCGAATCAATCGTCTGGAAACTTACCTATCGATTAAAACAAGATACACCGGAAAGTGATCTGCGCAACAGGAATTCCCCGATCAATTTCCTGATCTCCGAATCCCGCCACTCCACCCCACCACTCCAAGCGCGAGTGCACACTTCGCGCGGGTGTTTACCGAAAACATTCGCGTGAACTGTGCGCTTGCTCGGAAAATTTGGTTGAGCTATGCGGCACTCATGTTCAAACTGTTGATTATTTATGATTGATATGATGTGATTGCAATCACATAAAGTCAGCGTGGACGAAGTGAGGCTGTTGTGTTTTTCTCTGCCCTGAAGTCACACCGCTCGGTGGCCGTAGGCATCGCCGCGGCCTTGGTCTTGGGGGCGGTGCCGCTGTTCGGCGTCCAGTCCGCGGAAGCCGCCCCGGCGGCGCCGGCCAGCACCGGGATCAAAGCCCAAGTCCCAGTCGATGCCAACGGGAAACCGCTCGGTGCGATTTCCGGGTTCCAGCAGGACGGCGCGAGGATCACGCTCAAACCGGCCTCCGGAGCGTTGCGGGTCACGTTCCTGGACGCCAAGAATTTCCGGATCCAAGCCGATCCCAGCGGGACCTTGAGCGATCCGGCGAATACTTCGCAGAACGACCCCGCGCGGTCGGCCAATCTGGTGGTCGGAGCCGATCAGTTCAGCGCAGTACCGGTGACCGTGACCGACGGCGCCAGGATCACCCTCGCCACCTCTGCGGTGAAACTGGAAGTGGACAAAGCCAGCGGGAAGTTCACCCTGCGCCGGGCCGACGGGAGCCTGGTCTGGACTGAGGCGGCACCATTGAGCTTCGGCAATTCGTCGACCACTCAGGCCCTGGCGGGCCAACCCGGCGAACAATTCCTGGGTGGCGGCATGCAGAACGGACGCTCGGTGCACACCGGCCAAGTGATCAACATCAGCAAGGACTACAACTGGGCCGACGGCGGAAACCCCAATGCGGTGCCGTACTACATGTCCAGCGCCGGCTACGGAGTATTCCGCAACACCTTCGCGCCCGGCAGCTACGACTTCGGCAGCACCCCGGCTGCTGCCAGTCCGCTGGAAACCAGCACGCATCAGGAAAAGCGCTTCGACGCCTACTATTTCGTGGGCGATTACAAACAGGCCTTGGACGGTTACACCAAGCTCACCGGTCGGCCGATGATGCCGCCGGTCTATGCCCTTGAATACGGAGATGCGGATTGCTACAACCGGTCCAATCCGGACTATTCCTCCTCAGGTTTCAACGATCCCAAGGCGCCGAAACAAAACACTTTCGATGCAGTGAAAACCGCCGAACAGTTCAAAGCCAACGACATGCCCGGGGCCTGGATGCTGGTCAACGACGGTTACGGTTGCGAATACACCAAAGACCCGGACCCGTACGATCCGGCAAATCCCGGCAAGGGGCTCGGCGGCACCGTGCAGGAGATCCAAAAGGTAGCCGATCTCAAGACCGGGCTCTGGACCCAGCGCTCGTTGACCAACCAGCCGCTGGAGGTCGGTCAAGACGGCATCGCCTTGCGCAAACTCGACGTCGCCTGGGTCGGCGAGGGTTACCGGATGGCGTTGACCGGTTGCGAATCCGCGCACAACGGCATCGAGCAGTATTCCGCGAATCGCGGAGTCGCATTGATGGTCGAAGGCTGGGCCGGTTCCCAGCGTTGCGGCATCCAATGGACCGGAGACCATACCGGCAGCCTGGACGCGATCCGTTGGCAGGTTCCGGCGATCGCCGGGTCCGGAAACTCGGGTCTGGCTTTCACCACGGCCGATGTAGACGGCATCTTTGGCGGCTCGCCGGAAAGCTATGTGCGGGATCTGCAATGGAAGGCCTTCGCGCCGGCGCTTTACTCGATGAGCGGCTGGGCGCCCACGGACAAGCGCCCCTGGTTGTACGGCGACGCGGCCACGGCGATCAACCGATCGTACTTGCAGTTGCGCCAGCAGCTGATGCCGTACATCTATTCCTTGGCAGCGGGTTCGCACGCGAACGGTACCCCGATGGCCCGTACTATGGCGCTCGAGTTCCCGCAGGATCCGGCCTCGTACAGCGCCGAGGCGAACAACCAGTTCATGCTCGGCCCGGACTACCTGGTGGCCCCGGTTTCGGCCAGCACCGACATCCGCAACGGCATCGTGCTCCCGGCCGGCAGCCAGTGGGTGGATTACTGGACCGGGAACGTTTACCAAGGCGGCCAGACACTCAATGGCTACAAGGCACCGCTGCAGACCCTACCGTTGTTCGTGCGGGCCGGCGCATTGGTGCCGCAAGGCATCGTGGCTCGGAACGCGTCCCTGGTGCCGGAAGATTCGGCACTCACCCTGAACGTCTACCCGAGCGGTTCGTCTGCCTTCAGCTTGTATGAAGACGACAAAACCAGTCGTGCTTACCAGCAAGGCAAAAACACCGTGCAGGATTTCGCGGTACAGGCTCCAGCGAAGAACGCCGGTGATGTCACGGTGACGATCGGCGCCCGCAAGGGGGATTACTCCGGTATGGCGGCGTCTCGGCCCTATGAGTTGAAAGTGAATTCCGGCTCCAAGCCCAGCTCGGTGGTCAGGGACGGTGCCGAACTTTCCGCGCTCGTGGACCAGAAGGCTTTCGACGCCGCGCAGACCGGCTGGTATTACGACACCGCCGCCGGAGCAGTCCGGGTCAAGGCGGGCCAGGTCGCGAAGGACGCGAGCACCGTCGTCGTGCTGAAGGACAGCAGCGCGGTGGGCGGCAAAGACTCGGATGCCACGGCCGCGCAGGTCAAGCTGAGTCTGGACAAGCAGGTTTTCCAAGGGGCGAAGACCACGGCGACCGCGAGTTTCAGCAATAACGGCGATCGCGCGAAGACCGATCTGAAGCTGAGTATCAAGACGCCGACCGGTTGGACGGTGGATTCCGTCAGCGGTGATTCGGTGGCCAACGTGCCCGCCGGTGGCACGGTCACGGCGAAGTTCGTGGTGGTGCCAGGTCAGGCAGCCGCCGCCGGCGTGCAGACGCTTGAGGCGGTGGCGAGCTACCAAGATTCCGCTGGAACCGCGCAATCGGTCAGTGGCGCGAATCAATTGGATGTCGCTTACAGCAGCCTGGCAGGCGCCTTCAATGCGGTGTCAGTGACCACGGTTGCGGGCAAAGCGAGCGGCAATTTCGACGGCGGAGGGGCGACGTTCGCGGCCGAGCAACTGGCATCCGCTCCGATCCCGGCTGGCGGCGTGAAGCCGGGTGGCACGGTTCCGGTAACTACCGCCGACGGCACGGTGATCAACTACACCTGGCCGGCTGCTGGTCCGGACGTGAACAACTCGGTGGCGCTCAATGGCCAAACCATCGCCTTGAAGGGGACCGGTACACACCTGGCCGTACTGGCATCCGCAGCGAGCGGCAAGGGGGTCAGTCCCGAACTCACGCTGACCTATGCGGACGGCACGAAGCAGAAGCAGACAGTGTTCTTTCCCAACTGGTTGCAGCCCAAAGATCTGGGCGGCGGCGTGCTTGCCGTCTCGAGTCAGGGCCGGAACAACGCCAATGGGCTGTCACCGGAGTACACCCAGTACAAGTACCAGGCGTTCTCGAATTCATTGCGCCTGATCCCGGGCAAGGAACTGGCCTCGGTGACCTTGCCGGTGGCGACGAACGTGAAGTTCTTCGATTGGAAAGTGGTCACGCAGAAGCTGCCCGCAGCCCCGGACCAGGATGTCTTCGCTTCGGATTGGCCCTGGGTGTCCGCGAGCAATGGTTATGGCGTGATCGGCAAGGACGTGGCGAACAAGGACGCTGTGGATTCTCCCGATTTGCCGCTCGCGATCAACTACACCGATCCGGCAACCGGCACGAATCCGAGCTATGCCAAGGGCTTGGGTGCACACGCGCCGAGCAAGATCACCTACTACCTGGGTGGTCAATGCAGCTCGTTCAGTGCTGCGGTGGGTCTGGAGAAAGACTTCGGCGGCAAGATCATTTTCACCGTGAACGGCGATGGTCGGCAGCTCTATCAAAGCCGGACCTTTACACCCGGATTTGCCCCGGAGCCGATCAAAACCGATCTGACCGGAGTGCAGTACCTGGAGCTCTCGCTTGATCCGGCCAATGCGGATGCGATCAACGGTGCGCATGGAATCTGGGGCAATGCGAAGTTCAATTGTGCGGCCCCGGATACTGAGGCCCCGGTGACCACTGCATCGGTGAGCGGAACGCCGTCGGGCTCTGGCTGGTATCTGAACGCGCCGACCGTGTCCTTGAGTGCTACCGACAATGTGGCGGCTGCTTCGACACAATACCGCTCGGGCGGGAGCGCGTGGACTGATTACACCGCTCCGGTCAGCGTTCCGGACGGGGTGCAGAACTTCGAATACCGTTCGACGGACAAGGCAGGCAACGTCGAGGCGGCCAAATCGCTGGCGTTGAAAGTCGACACCGTGCTGCCGGAGGTCTCGGCCACGGTTGCCGACCGGAAGGTCGCACTAGCTGCCAGCGATGCCGGCTCCGGGATCGCCGCCACCGAGTATTCGCTCGACGGCGGCCAGACCTGGCAGGGCTACAGCGCTCCGGTGGCCGCTGGCGACGGCGGGCTGTCGTTGCTCTACCGGGCGAGCGATCAGGCCGGGAATGTGTCTGCGGCCGCGCCAGCAGTGATCGTTGCGCCGATTTCGGTGCAACCAGCTGCGCCGAAGATCGAAGCCCCACAGAACGCCGTCGCCGGTGGTTGGATCAAAGTCTCGTTGAATGGTTTCGATGCTGGTGCTTCGGTGGAAATCTGGTTGCATTCGACGCCGGTTCGGTTGGGTTCGCTGACGGTCGGTGCTGACGGTACCGGTTCTGCGCAGCTGACCATCCCGGCCGATGTGCCCGCGGGGGCGCATACCCTGACCGCGGTGCTGATCGGCACGACTGTGGCGAGCAGCGCGATTCTGGTTGTTGCCGGAGCGGGGCAATCGGGCAACGGTCAATCGGACGGTGGCGGATCGGGCAACTCGGTGAATCCGGCCGCGGTCGAGTCGAATGGTCCGCTGGCTGAAACCGGCACCGAGATCTGGCCGCTGTTGCTGCTCGGCTTCGGGTCACTGGCCGCGGGCGCCGTGGTACTCGCGCTCCGCCGTCGTCCGCGAAGCTAACCCGCTTCCCGCTGCTTTAGGTGTGCGTTCGCGCGGATCGGGGGTTGCCGGTGGGAGCCGATAAACTTGCTGCCATGACCTCGACTTTGGATTCTGCCGCTGCCCGCGCCCGCCTGCTGGAACTGATCAAGGAGCTTGCCGTGGTGCACGGCAAAGTGACGCTCTCCAGCGGAAAAGAAGCCGACTACTACATCGACCTGCGCCGGATCACGCTGCACCACGAAGCCAGCGGATTGGTCGGCCGGGTGATGTTGGACCTGCTCGACGACGCCGGCATCGAGTTCGAGGCGGCCGGCGGCCTGACCTTGGGCGCAGACCCGGTCGGCACCGCGATCATGCACACCGCGGCGGCCCGGGACCGGAAGATCGACGCCTTCGTGGTGCGCAAGGAGCAGAAGGCGCACGGTATGAAGCGCCAGGTCGAAGGGCCTTCGGTGCAGGGCCGCGCCGTCGTCGTGCTGGAAGACACGTCGACCACCGGAGCTTCGCCACTGCAGGCCGTCGAAGGCGTGCGGAACGCGGGCGGCGAGGTGCAGGCGGTCGCCGTGATCGTGGACCGCGCAACCGGCGCGCAGGCCTTGATCGAACAGGAAACCGGCGTCCGTTATCTGGCGGCGTTCAGCAAGGACGAACTCGGGCTGGACTGAATTCGGCGGTCTGCCCTATGCAGCCGGGATGTGAGCGAATATGATCTTGTTTACTAGATTTACGCCATAACCAACCAGGCTGCGGTCGCGTTGACGGTCAGCCGCACAACCCATCGGGGGCTGACCGACATGGCGGTTGATCCATCACGGCGAAAAGTGCTGACCAGTTTGGCTACCGGATCGGCTGCGCTGCTGCTGGCTTCGGCGCTGCCGGCAGGCCAGGCCTCTGCTGCGGTACCGCAGGTCGCCGGGGTGTTGCCGGCGATCATCCCGTGGCCGAAGAGCTTCGTCGTCGGCCTCGGTGGGACATTCCAACTGAAATCGACGACGCAAATCGTGGTCGGTGCGCAGTTCCGTCCGGTTGGCGAGTATTTGGCGGCCCGGCTCGCTCCGGCTACCGGTTGGCAGCTGGCGGTTGTCAATGCCGCGGGAAGCCAGTCCGGTCCGGTGATCGAGTTCGGACTGGACCAGAGCTTGGCGGCAGAAGACTACCGGCTTTCGGTCTCCAGCCTCCGAGTCATGGTTTCCGCGGCCGGACCGGAAGGCGCGTTCCGCGCCGTGCAGACTCTGCGGCAACTCCTGCCGGCCCGCATCGAGTCGCGGCAGCAGGTGACGGCGGAATGGAACATTTCGGCGGCTGAGATCGTGGACGGACCTCGATTCGGCTACCGCGCGGTAATGCTCGATCCGGCCCGCCGCTTCGTGCCGCTGGCCGATGTCAAGCGGGTCATCGACCAAATGGCGTTGTACAAGCTGAACGTGCTGCACCTGCACCTCAGTGATGACCAAGGTTGGCGGACCGTGATCGACGCATACCCGGAGCTGACCAAAACCGGGGCGAGCACGCAAAGCGGCTTCGCCCCCGGCACCGTCGATCCGGTGGCCGGCTCAGGGCCGTGGTTCTACACCAAACAGGAATATGCCGACCTGGTGGCCTATGCCGGCAGCCGGTTCGTCGAGATCGTGCCGGAAATCGACGGCCCCGGCCACACGTCTGCCGCGCTGGCCTCGATTCCGGAGATCAACGACGACGGGAAAGCGATTCCGCCCTACTCCGGGTTCGACGTCGGAATCTCCCTGGTCGGCTTGCAGAACCAGCAGCGCCGGGACGAAGTCCGGAAGTTCCTGGTCTCGGTGCTCAACGACGTGGCGGCGCAAAACCCCGGGCGGTATCTGCACATTGGCGGAGACGAGTCGCCGAAAGCCACTGCGGAGCAGTACACGGCCTATACCGCGATGGCCAATGAGGTGGCGACGGCCGCGGGCAAGAAGGTGATTGCCTGGCACGAATGGATCAAGGGTGCGCCCTTGCCTGCCGGAGCGGTGATGCAATATTGGGGGACTGCCCCCGGTTCGGCCGATGCCGCGATGGCTCGGCAAGCCGTCGACGCGGGCCACCAGTTGGTCTTGTCGCCGGCGAATCGCTCATATCTGGACATGAAATACGACAATCAGACCGCCTACGGCCGCAGCTGGGCCGGTCTGATCAACCTGCGTACCGCGTGGAACTGGGAACCCACCACGGTGCTGGGTGGAGCGCCGATCGCCGAATCCGCAGTGCTCGGCGTCGAAGCCTCATTGTGGAGCGACAGTGCCAACCAGTTCGGTGACAAGCCGTTCGGCCCCACCCGGGTTTACGCTCCAGCCCGGACCTACACCGATTTCATGCTCTTCCCGAGACTTCCTGCAGTGGCCGAACTGGGCTGGAGCCCCAGCGTGGATCGGAGCACCCAACCCAGTTATCAGGAGTTGGTGCGCCGGGTCCTGGAGCATTCCAAACGCTGGGAAGCAATGGGGATCGGCTACAACAAGGCTGCCGACATTCCCTGGAGCTCGCGCTAAACCAGCGGGATCAGATCCGCAACCGAATCCAAGGTCTGGTCCGGACGGAACGGGTAGGCTTCCACATCACCGGGCTGGGTGATTCCGGTCATCACCAGCACGGTGTGCAGCCCGGCTTCCATGCCCGCGATGATGTCGGTGTCCATCCGGTCGCCGATCATCGCAGTGGTTTCCGAATGGGCTTCGATCTGGTTCATCGCGGAACGGAACATCATCGGATTCGGTTTCCCCACGATGTAGGGCTCGCGATTGGTCGCCTTCGTGATCAAGGCTGCGATCGCGCCGGTGGCCGGCAAGGGGCCTTCCTTCGACGGCCCGGTGGCATCCGGGTTGGTCGCGATGAACCGCGCGCCGTCGGCGATCAGACGGATCGCCTGGGTGATTGCTTCGAACGAGTACGTCCGGGTTTCGCCCAACACCACGTAGTCGGGATTCTGGTCGGTGAGGATGAAGCCGGCTTCGTGCAGCGCCGTGGTCAATCCGGCCTCGCCGATCACGAAAGCCCGGCCGCCCGGCATTTGCGATTTCAGGAACTCGGCGGTCGCCAGCGCCGAAGTCCAGAGGTTTTCCTCCGGGACCTCCAATCCGGAAGCCTTCAACCGGGCGGCGAGGTCCCGGGGCGTGTAGATCGAGTTGTTGGTCAGCACCAAGAACCGCTTGGAAGTGTCCACCCAGCGTTGGATCAGTTCGGCGGCGCCGGGGACGGCCTGGTTTTCGTGCACCAGCACGCCGTCCATATCGGTGAGCCAACATTCGATGTCTGCGGCGTTGCGCGGTTCGTCATGTGCCATGGGTCAATCTTCCACCGTTTGCGCTGGATCAGCCACCGGGCGGTTCACTGTCTGCCCGGCAAGGGCGGAGTCCGCTGCCGCGGGGAGCCCGGACTTTCGATTCGGCATTGCTGTGAATCGTCTGATTCACAGTCGAAACGGCTTGTCAGGGATAAGTTACCCGTGGGTAAGTTTAAGCTGTGGCGAGGGTCACGTTGGGGGATTGTTCAGAAGGGGATCTGATGAAGACCAGGCACACCATCGGCGGGCTTGCGGCGTTGTCCGCGCTCGCTGCGAGTTTGCTCATTCCGTTGGGCGCCGCGAATGCGGCCGAAGACTTCTACGCGATTCCGGCGACGTTGCCGGCGCAAAACGGCACGATCGTCAAGCAGGAGGCTTCCAGCTTCTATCTGGAGCCGCTCAAGCTCACACCGGCTCAAGCGCAGGTGCAGCGGATCATGTACAAAAGCACCGACTCCCAAGGGCAACCGATCGCCGCCACCGGTACGGTGTTGATGCCGAAGACCCCGTGGCTGAAACTGCAGGATCCACTGCGGCCCTGGCTGGGCGTGAGCGAGCGCCCGTTGGTGGCCTTCAACCCGGGGACCAAGGGCAACGGCGACCAATGCGCGCCGTCCAAGCGCTTGGCAACCGGCGAAGATTACGAAGGGGCGATCGTCAAAGGCCTCCTGGCGGCTGGATACGCGGTCACGATTCCCGACTACCAAGGGGTGGGGACCGCGCCGAAGTCCACCTACATGGCCCGGGTCGCCACCGGAAACGCCGTACTCGATGCCGTCCGGGCGGCGCAGCGTTCCGGGCTGGCCGGCCTGCCCGGCAATGGGCCGGTTTTGTTGTCCGGGTACTCGCAGGGCGGTGAAGCGACTGCTGCAGCGTCCGAATTGGCCGCAAGCTACGCCCCGGAACTGAAGATCATCGGCGCATACGCCGGCGCGGTTCCGGCCAATCTGCTGGAAGTGGCGAAATTCCTTGAGGGCGGCCTCTACCAGGCCTTCCTGCTCAGTGCGGTCTCCGGGATCGCAACCGCGGAAAACATCGATCTGACCAAGTACGCCAACGCCGCCGGCTTGGCTGCGATCGCCCAGAACGACGGGCTCTGCACCGTGGAGTCGATCGCGCCGAGCGCCTTCCAGGACACCGCCAAGTACACGCTGTCGGGCCAGAAGCTCAGTGTGCTGGCGCAAACCGATCCGACGATCCGGGCCGCATTGGAAAAGCAGCTGATCGGCAAGGCCGCGCCGACCAAGTTCCCGGTCCTGGTTGCGCAGAGTCTCTTGGATGATGTGATCGAGCCGACGCAGACCAAAGCGATGGCGCAGCAGTGGTGCCAAGGCGGCGCGACGGTGCAGTTCGAGAATTCGGTGGTCCCGACGCACGTCGGGGCCGCAGCCGGATTCCTGCCGACGATGTTCGGTTTTCTGGCTGCGCGGGTGAACGGTTCGCCCGCAGTCAACAACTGCGCGGCGCTGTAAGCGTTGGCACACTGCCCGGCCGGTGCGGTTCCGGCCGGGCAGTCTGCTGCCAGTAGGGTAGTCAGGTGAGCGATGAGCTGAAAGACGACGGCGAAGTTCCGGCGATTGCCGATCCGTCGAGTGGATCCGAAGAGCCGGTCGGGCCGGTGGACCCGGTGGGGTTGGGCCCTTGGTCGGGCGAATGGCCGGTCGGCGAGCATTGGGATCCGGAATTGCTGGCCGAGGGCGACCGCCGGAATGTGGTCGATGAATTCCGCTACTGGAAACACGATGCGATCGTCGCCGAGCTGGATGCGCGCCGGCACGAGTTCCATGTGGCGATCGAAAACTGGCAGCACGACTTGAACATCGGCTCCGTGGTGCGTTGCGCGAATGCCTTTTTGGCCAAAGAGGTGCACATCATCGGCCGACGCCGTTGGAACCGGCGAGGCGCCATGGTCACCGACAAGTATCAGCACGTCCGGCACCACCCGACGGTCGAAGACTTCGTGGCCTGGGCCGAAGCGGAAGGCATCGCGGTGATCGGGATCGACAACTTCCCGGATTCGGTGCCGCTGGAGACCTATGACCTGCCGCGCAAATGCGTTCTGGTCTTCGGCCAGGAGGGGCCGGGCTTGACCGATGCGGTGCATGAGAAAGCCGAGGCGACGCTCTCCATCGCGCAGTTCGGCTCCACCCGGTCGATCAACGCCTCGGCTGCTGCCGCGATCGCCATGCACGCCTGGATCCGCCGGCACGTGTTCCACCAGTCGGTCTAGGATTCCCGGTGTCGATCCGTTCCTTCCCACGCCCGTCCAATCAGAACTTTCAGTGGGCAGAGACGTCCTAGCCCACTGAACCTGTCAATTGGACGGGCCTGCGGAGAGCGCGCGGCGTGGATTCTCAGGTAACGAGTGGATAACGAAACGGTAGCGGTAAGTTACTGGCCAGTAATGTGAAAGGTGTCACACTCGATAGCCCGTTCGGGCGATTATCAATGGAGATAAGAGTATGCGCCAATCCAGTACCGCAATACGCAGAATCGCCACTGCCGGAATGGTCGCGCTCGCGCTGACCGGGTCCTTGGTGCTCGGCACCGCGAACGCCCAGGCAGCCAGCCCCGCTACAGAAGCTGCGCCGGCGGACTTCTATCAAGCGCCCACCAGTTTTCCGGCCAACAACGGCGACTTGATCCGGCAGCAGCCCTCGAGTTTCTTCGTCGATCCGCTCAAGTTGATTTCTTCCGGGGCCAATGTCACCCGGGTGATGTACAAGAGCACCAACAACCAGGGCAAGCCGATCGGCGTCACCGGGACGGTCTTGATGCCGCAAGGCAGTTGGATCGGCTTCGGCCCGCGTCCGCTGGTCACGGTGGCCCCTGGAACCCAGGGCCAGGGCGACAGCTGTGCGCCCAGCAAATTGCTCGCGATGGGACAGGAATACGAAGGCCTGCTGATCAAAGGCCTGCTCGCCCGCGGCTATGCGGTGGCGATCACCGACTACGAAGGCCTCGGGACCGACGGCATGCACACCTATCTGGCCCGGGAATCCCAGGGGCACGCGGTGCTGGACATGGCCAGGGCTGCGCTCAACCTGAATATCCCTGGGCTGACCGCGAACACCCGGGTGGGCATTGTGGGCTATTCGCAGGGCGGCGGCGCGGCGGCTTCCGCGGCCGAGCTGGCCTCGGCCTATGCGCCGGAGCTGAAGCTGATCGGCACCTATGCCGGTGCGGTCCCGGCGGACCTGCAGGCGGTGGCCAGCAACATCGACGGCGGTCTTTACACCGGGTTCCTGCTCTATGCGGTCAATGGCCTGGCTGCTGCAGAAGGATTCAATGTCGCCGATTATGCCAACGCCAAAGGCCAGGCAACGCTGGCCAAGACGGCGCAGGAATGCCTCTTCACCACGCTTCCCTCGGCGGCGTTCCTGAATACCGGAACCCTGACGAATTCCGGCAAGAAACTCTCCCAGCTGACGACTTCAGGTCCGCTCAAGACGGTTCTCGACAAACAGAAACTCGGCGTGGTCGGCAAGCCGAGCGCTCCGGTGATGGTCGGCCAGAGCCTGTTCGACGACGTCATCCCGGCCCAGCAGGCGCGCGAGTTCGCCAAGCGCTGGTGTGCCAAAGGCAGCACTGTGGAATGGACGAATACCTTGGTACCCACCCACGTGGGCGGATATGCCGCATTGCTGCCGAACCTGTTCGGCTTCCTCGAAGGCCGGGTCGCCGGACTGCCGGCGACGAACAACTGTTGGGCAGTCTGACCGACTCGGAACGCCCGGAAAATTAACCCTGCTTTCCCAGCATTCTTCCAGCGAAGAATGCTGGGAAAGCCGCTTTAAGGCGAATCTCGACGCTTCCGGAAATAATTGCCTGAGAAACCTATTTTCCACGCGCCGTCGGGCTTACGATCAACCTCGTGCAGGCACAAAGGGTGCCTGAAGAGTGGAAGAAATTGAATGAAAAATCCACGGATGAATTCTCGATGGCTGCAAAAAGCAGTAGCCATCGGAGCCACGACGGCGTGTGTCCTGGCTTTGGGTTCGACGGCGGCGATCGCTTCGCCGGTTTCCATCGACAACTCCTTCCCCGACGCGGTGCCCAGCTGGGCCAATACCGCCAACGATCAGGGGATCACGGCAGACGACACCACGGTGGAAGGTGAAATCTACCTGCCGCTGCGGGACAAAGCAGGGGCCGAAGCCTTGGCCACTGCGGTTTCCACCCCGGGCAACCCCGGCTTCAAAAAGTGGCTGACCCCGGATGCCTGGATCAAGCGCTTCGCCCCGAGCCAGCAGGATTCCGACAAAGTCGTCGGTCAGCTCAAGGCGCAGGGGTTCAGCATCACCGCGGTCCCGCAGAGCCGGCTCTATGTAGTGTTCCGCGGCACGGCGACCCAGATGTCGGCCGCGTTCAACACCACGCTGCACAATTACAACTTCAAGGGCAGCACGCTGGTCGGGCCGAGCTCGGTGCCCCGGGTGGCGCCGGCCATCGCGCCGCTGGTGCAGGGTCTGAGCATCGACCAAGGCCGGTTGAACACCAAGCCGACCAACCGCACGGCGGGCGATTTCGAGGAATCCGATCCGTCGGCCGGAATCGGCACCGATCAGGCCAGGCCCAAGCCGAAGCCGTCTGCGGAGTGCTCGAACTATTACAACGAGCATCAAGACAGCTTGCCCGAGGCGTACGGCAAGACCGCTTTCAGCACCTTCGGCTGCGGCTATACGCCCAGCCAGGTGCGCAGTGCTTACGGGTTGCCCAACGATCCGGCCGGTAAAAAGCTCTTCGGCGGCGCCGGTCAAACCGTGGCGATCATCGATGCCTACGCCTCGCCGAGCATGCTGGCGGACATCAACCGGTACTCCAAGGACAACGGATTGCCGGCGATGGACAGCAAGAGCTACCGGGAGATCGTGCCGACCCCGGCGGAGTTCAGCGACCAGGCCAATTGCCAGTTCCCCAGCGGCTGGCAGGGCGAGCAGTCGCTCGACGTCGACTCGGTGCACGCGACCGCTCCGCAGGCCAACATCCTCTATGTGGGCGGCTTCAACTGCGGTGGCGGACTGGACGTTGCGATGTCCAAGATTTTGGACGGCAAGTTGGCCAACATCGTTTCGAACAGCTACGGCAACGTCGGTGAGGCGTTGCCCCAAGACGTCATCGACGGCACGGTCAACATCCACTTGCAGGCTGCCGGAGAGGGTATCGGCCTGTATTTCTCCAGCGGGGACAACGGCGATCAGGCGGCCAAGCTGGGCTACCCCTCGCCCGATTTCCCGGCCAGCTCGCCGTGGGTCACCTCGGTCGGCGGCACGTCGTTGGAGGTCGACCGCGCCGGCAATTACCTTTTCGAAACCGGTTGGGGGAATCGGCTGGACAAAGTGATCAGCAACCCGGACGGCAGCACGGCATACGAGAGCCCCGCGCCCGGCCAGCGGCAGGGCGGCGGAGCCGGCGGCGGGGTGAGCGCGGTCTTCGACCAGCCCGCATACCAGAAGGGCGTCGTGCCCGACTCACTGGCCAAAGGGCACCGGGTTTCCCCGGACATCGCCTCGCTGGCCGATCCGTACACCGGCATGCTGATCGGGCTGAGCCCGATCGTCGATGACGAGACCCTGCAGACCGGCGACTACCTGACCGAGTCGATCGGCGGCACCTCGTTGGCCACCCCGCTGGCTGCCGGTCAGGCTGCGGTCGCACAGCAGATCAGCGGCAATGTCTTCGGGTTCGCGAACCCCGCGCTGTACAAGCTGAGCAAACTCGTGCCCTCGGTGTTCACCGATGTGCAGCCGCCGAAAACCCCGGTGGCGCTGGCGTATACGAGTGCGGCTTCCGGCAACAAATACCTGAACACGCTCGACCAGGACACCTCGCTCAAGACCGCCAAGGGCTACGACGATGTGACTGGCTTGGGCAGCGTGAACTTCAAGTTGGCGTTGTTCGCCGGGCTGGTCAGCCGCTGAGCGGCATCGCCTGGCCGGCAAGGCCGAACCGGAGGTGACCGGGAGCCGGCAGTTCATGGCGAACTGCTGGCTCCCGCCGTTCTCCGCCTATTAGGATGGTGCCCAGAGCGGCAGCCGCCCCGTAGTGCGGTGCTCAAGCCGCTGAACCGAAGACCGTCAAGGAGCCTGTATGCCCATCGCAACGCCTGATCAGTATGCCGAGATGATCGACCGCGCCAAAGCTGGCGGATTCGCCTACCCCGCGGTGAACGTGACCTCGTCCCAGACCCTCAACGCTGCGCTGCAGGGCTTTGCCGACGCCGGCTCGGACGGCATCGTCCAGGTCTCCACCGGAGGCGGCGCTTATTGGTCCGGCGCTTCGGTGAAGGACATGGTCGTGGGGTCGCTGGCTTTTGCCGCGTTCGCCCGGGAAGTCGCGAAGAACTACCCGGTGAACATCGCGCTGCACACCGACCACTGCCCCAAGGACAAACTGGACGGCTTCGTGCTCCCGCTGCTCGCCGAATCCGAAGCCGCGGTGAAGGCCGGAAAAGACCCGATCTTCAATTCGCACATGTGGGACGGATCGGCGGAAACGCTGGAGGAAAACCTGCGCATCGGACGTGAACTGCTGGCCCGCACCTCCGCGGCCAAGATGATCCTCGAGGTAGAGATCGGCGCGGTCGGCGGCGAAGAAGACGGCGTCGACAATGAAATCAATGACAAGCTGTACTCCACGGTCGCCGATGGCCTGGCCACGGTGGAAGCCTTGGGTTCCGGGGAGAACGGCCGTTACATCACGGCGTTGACCTTCGGCAACGTGCACGGCGTGTACAAGCCCGGCAATGTGAAACTCCGCCCGGAGATCCTCAAGGAGATCCAGGAGCAGGTCGGTGCCAAGCTCGGCAAGGCCAACCCCTTCGACCTGGTCTTCCACGGCGGTTCCGGCTCTTCACCGCAGGAGATCGCGGATGCGGTCTCCTACGGCGTGATCAAGATGAACATCGACACCGATACCCAGTACGCCTACACCCGGCCGGTGGCGAACCACATGTTCAAGAACTACGACGGCGTGCTCAAGGTCGACGGCGAGGTCGGCAACAAAAAGCTCTACGATCCCCGTGTCTGGGGTGCTTCGGCCGAAGCCGGCCTGGCTGCCCGCGTGGTCCTGGCCGCCCAGGAGCTCGGCTCCGCCGGGAAGACGTTCTGAACATGTCGGACGAATTCCGGACCAACCTGCTCGGCCCGGACGCGACCCTGCTTCCGGAGGAGACCGAGCTGCTCGCCCGGGTTGCCGCCGGAGACGAGGCCGAGGACCTGGCCGCCGGCTTCCCGGCGTCGTCCTTGCCCTGGGCGATCCTCGCAGACGAAGCTTTTGCCGAGGGCCGCACCATCGAGTCCTACGCCTACGCCCGGACCGGCTACCACCGCGGCCTCGATGCGTTGCGGCGCAACGGCTGGCGCGGAGTTGGACCGGTGCCCTGGTCGCACGAGCCGAACCGCGGGTTCCTGCGCGCGCTCTATGCGTTGGGCCGGGCCGCCCGGGCGATCGGCGAAAGCGGAGAGGCCGAGCGGATCACGGTTTTCTTGAACGATTCCGATCCGAAGGCGCTGGCCGCACTCGAAGCCTAGTTCCAGAGCCTGGAAACGACGATGTCCCACTGAGTCAGCGAACTCAGTGGGACATCGTCGTTTCTGCCCGCTAAACCGGCCGGTTCGGCGGGCAGAAACGACAGGGAGCAATCAGACCAGGTGTTTGGTCCGCTTCGGTACCGTGTGCACGGTGAGCAAGACCACCAGTAGCACCAGGATCCCGGCGGTGATTTGCAGCGAGTAAGGCGCGAAGACGCTGAGCGCGATCAACACCGCTGCGCCGGGCATCACCAGGTTGGTGGCCGTGGTGCATTGCGGCCGGACGATCAGCAGCCAGACGAAGAACACGAAGACCGCAACGGGAATGCACAGTGCAGCGGCTGCCGCCGCGGATTCAAGCGTGGCTTTATGGGTCTCCACGGCCAGCGCCACTTCGATGCCCGCGGACACCGCAGCCGCCGCGCCGAAGACGAAGTAGCGCCCGTAACCCCAGAACAGCCCGGTGCGCAGATTGGTGATCAACTCGTGCTGCGGCAGCGCGAAGTAGATCCACCACAAGCAGGCGACGATCACGAAGCCGGTGCTCGCAACCAGGATCAGGTTGTCCAGCAGCTCCGGTGCTTTCTGGGCTTCGGCGGCCGCCTCGACGACGGCGTTGGTCGAGGCGAGGACTGATTCGCCGAGCACGATGATGGTGAACAGGCCGTAACGTTCGGTGATGTGGTGCCGGTGCCACGGGGTGGTTTTGAACCGTTCCGCGATCACCGGGACGCTGATTTCCAGAATCATGCCCAGCCAGAACATGCCGAGCTTGAGTTCGTTCGGAATGAGGAACAGGTAGCAGACCCAGTAAACCTGCACCACGGCGATGCCGAGCGCGTAGGCGAGTGCGGTTTTCCGGCCTTCCGGATCGCTGTACGCGGCGCGAAGCCATTGCGCGATCATCGCGATGCGCATCAGCACATAGCCGAGCACGCCGAGCGTGAAATCCGGATTGTCCGGATTGGCGATGCCCGGCACACCTGCCGCGAAGACGAGTGCGCCGGCCATCTGGACCACGGTCAGCACCCGGTAATACCAGTCGTCGGTGCCGTAGGAATTGGCGAACCAGGTGAAGTTCATCCAGGCCCACCAAATTGCGATGAAGGACATTGCGAAGCCGAGCAACCCGACGCCGAAGTTGCCTTCGCCCTCAAAGCTGAACAGGGCCTTGCCGGCAGCAGCGACGGCGACCACGAAGACCAGGTCGAAGAAGAGCTCGAGCGGCGTTGCCGCGCGGTGCGGTTCATGCGGATCGCGGCGCATCATGCGCGGCAGGATCCGGCTCAGATTACCGGCGAGAGCAGGTGTGGCGTTCGGCATGGCGTCCCCAATCATTCGTTCCTGTGCAGAATAGTAACGGTTCGGCCTGGGATCGGTGACTTGCCGCCGCGGCGGATGCGCAGGGCGACGGCGGGCGCCCCCGGAGCTGGGAGCGACCTGCTGTGCGGGCGGCTCAGCCTTTGGTGGCGTTGGCGACCTGATCGGCCTTGAAACCGCCCAGGAACAAGATCCCCAACGGCACCACCCAGCAGAAAACGCCCACCATCACCAGGATGAGCGCACCGCCGGCCAGGCCGTTGGTGAGGAAGCCTGCGGCGGCCAACAGCAGGCCGCCGGCCAACGCGGCCCAGCTGCCGACTTTCAGGAAGGGCAGGGCGGCGAGATGCCCGGCATTCCAAGCCGCCGCGGATTTGCTGGTCGCCGGAGTGCGGAAGCCAAGCAGGACGTCGGACGGCCAGCGGCCGCTTTCGATCCGGCGCACCATGAACCGGCAGAAGGCGGCGATTGCGATGAGCAAGAGGCCGAAAACGACGCCGCTGATGATTGTCCCCATGCTTCGAGTTTGCCATGCCGGAACGGCCGAAAATGCCGCCCGTGCCGCACCGGCCCGGGCCGCCACGTGGAACTGGGAATGCGGTTCCGCTAAACTTGGTGAGTAAGAGCCCCGGAAACTCTTACTTCTGTGTTTTGCCTGTCAATATGGCACGGTCCGGCACAGGGAAGAGCGCAGGGGCATTTTCGTGTGCGGGCATTGCAGGATCAATCGGTTTCTGGCTTTGGCGAAACCGGTTTCCGGTGGTGTACGCAATGAATGGGGGAGGTTCCCATGCCAGCAATCGTGATCGTCGGAGCCCAATGGGGCGACGAAGGCAAAGGCAAGGCGACGGATCTATTGGGTGGCCGCGTCGACTACGTGGTCAAACCCAACGGCGGAAACAACGCGGGGCACACCGTGGTGGTCAACGGCGAGAAGTACGAGCTCAAGCTCCTTCCGGCCGGAATCCTGAGCCCCAATGCGATTCCGATCATCGGCAACGGCTGCGTGGTGAACCTGGAAGCGCTTTTCGATGAGATCGATGCGCTGGATGCGCGCGGCGCGGATACTTCCAAGCTCCGAGTGTCCGCCAATGCCCATTTGGTGGCCCCTTACCACCAAGTCTTGGACAAAGTCACCGAGCGTTTCCTCGGCAAACGGGCTATCGGCACTACCGGCCGCGGCATCGGCCCGGCGTATATGGACAAGGTGGCCCGCCTCGGCATCCGGGTCCAGGACGTTTTCGACGAGTCGATCCTGCGGCAGAAAGTCGAAGGATCGCTGGCGCAGAAAAATGAGCTGTTGGTCAAGGTGTACAACCGCCGGGCGATCGACGTCGAGGAGATCGTCGAGTACTTCCTCGGTTTCGCCGAACGGCTTCGTCCCCTGGTGATCGACTCCACTCTGGAGCTGAACTCCGCGCTCGACGATGGAAAAGTGGTCTTGATGGAGGGCGGGCAGGCGACCTACCTCGACGTCGACCACGGCACCTATCCGTTTGTGACCTCGTCGAACCCGACGGCCGGTGGGGCTTCGGTCGGATCTGGGATCGGTCCGACCCGGATCACCCGCGTGGTCGGCATCATCAAGGCGTACACGACTCGGGTAGGTGCGGGTCCGTTCCCGACCGAGTTGTTCGACGAGATGGGCGAATACCTCCAGAAAACCGGCGGCGAGTTCGGTGTGAACACCGGACGTCCGCGGCGTTGCGGCTGGTACGACGCGGTGCTGGCCCGGCACGCTTCGCGGATCAACGGCTTCACTGATTATTTCCTGACCAAGCTGGACGTACTGACCGGGATCGAAAGAATTCCGGTGTGCGTGGCCTACGATGTGGACGGCGTGCGGCACGATGAGATGCCGATGACGCAAACCGAGTTCCATCACGCCAAGCCGATTTTCGAGTATTTCGACGGTTGGACCGAGGACATTTCCGAAGCGAAGTCTTTGGACGATTTGCCGGAGAACGCGCGCAACTACGTCCTGGAATTGGAAAAGATGTCCGGGACCCGTTTTTCGGCGATCGGCGTCGGCCCGGACCGGGACCAGACGATCGTCGTGCACGACTTGATCGACTGATCAGTTCGCCAAGGGTTCACGTAACTCAGCTTTCCGTCCCAGTCACGCCGGTTATGCTGGCTGAACACAGCAAGGGGGCCCGGCGGGTCCCGCAAAGAGGAAGCGAGCGCTTGGATGAAAGTCAGCGTGGGTCAGTTCAGCCCGACCGGGGACGTTGTTGAAAACATCGAGACCATGCGTCGTCTTGCCGCTGCGGCGGCTCGGGAAGGCAGCGGGCTCATCCTGTTTCCGGAAGAAGCCATGTTCACGGTGGGCAAGGTCGACGGGGATTTTCGGGCGGCGGTGGATGCCGGCTGGAGCATTTTCGTCCAGCGGCTGACGCTGGCCGCAGCGGAATTCCGCATTGCGATCATCGCCGGCGGGTATGAATCGAGCGGTGAAGACCGTCCGTACAACACCTTGGTGGCGATCGGTGCCGATGGTGCAATCCTCGGGACCTATCGGAAGCTCCACCTTTACGATGCGTTCTCCTATCAGGAGTCGAAGCGGATCATGCCCGGCGACGACGGGTTGACCGTGGTGCGGGTCGGCGAACTGAACATCGGGATGATGACTTGCTACGACTTGCGTTTCCCGGAGCTGGCCCGCGCCCTCACCGAGCAGGACGTCGATTTGATCTGCGTTCCGGCTGCCTGGTTCAAGGGCGAGCACAAGATCGACCACTGGGAGACCTTGCTCAAGGCCCGTGCGATCGAAAACACCTGTTGGGTCGCTGCGGCGGGCTCGATGAGTTCGCACTGCATCGGGCATTCGGTGATCTTGGATCCGATGGGAGTCCCGGCGGCTTTCCTGGACGAGGAGCCGGAGAGCATCGCGAGTGCAGATGTGACGGTCAAGCGGATCGAAGAGGTCCGCGAGTTCCTGCCGGTCCTGAAGAACCGGCGGATCAAATCGGTGCGGGAGATCGTCCCGGCGCACTGAGCGTGATCAGCTCAGTCGCCGTGCCCGGCAGAATTTGCGCTCATCGCCGGTCTCCGGTCTTGCGCTTCCTGGTAAGCACGACGCAGCCCAGACCTGTAACCAGGAGCAACGCTGCGGCGACGAAAAGGGTCTGTCCATTTGCCAGCCCGGTTTCGGCCAGTTCTTCGGTAGCGGATGCCGGGACCACGACGGCGGGCGAAGCCTGCACGCAGACTGTTTCGCTGGGTTCACCGAAGTCGCTTTGCCAAGCCTCCAGTTCTTCCGAAGCATCGAAGGAAGCCACGACGGTGTAGCAACCGGGGTCAAGCAGTGGTCCGAACTCTGCGGTGACCCCATCGACCGCAGGCACGGTCTTGGTTTGGAACAGCGGGCTCCGCTCCGGGATGTCCGAAGTCTGGGCCGGGAGCTGGGGTAGCGGCCCGTACATGCGCAGGGTCAGCGGTACTGGGTTGCGCACGGCGGCCGGCGGCAATCCGCTGACGCTGACCCGGTCGGTGACCGTGCTGCCCGGGGTCACCTCGTGGCTGGAGAGCTCAGTCGACAGCGTGGGCGACCAGGTCAGCAGTGAGGTCTCAGAAGCTTGGCCGAAGACCGATTGCCACGGCTTGACGAAATCCCCGGCGGTTTCCGGTACTGCACTGGAGGGATCGATCCGTTCAGTCCACACGTAGTAACCGGGTTCGGACACCGGGATCGACGCGGTCCGGTATTCCCCGGGACCGCTGACCAGACTGCGTACCGAACCCGTTTCCGGGGCGCCGCCCGGGATCTCGGCCGATTCCGAGGGCCGCTCCGGAAACGGACCCCACAGGGTGGAAACCACCTCGAGGCGGACCGGATCCCCGCTCATCGGGTCGGTCAGCCATCCGGTGCCGTCGGCGGCCGACACCGTCAGGTTGTCGTAAAGCGCGCCGGGCGCCGTGATCCGGGATTCCGAAGTCTGCGTGGCGACGAGCGGCTGGAAAGCCTGCTTCGCAGCCAAACGCGCGACCGCTTCGAGCTTGCCGGTCACCCCGGTGGTAATCAAGCGCTGCGCTTTCGGCGAATTCGGAATCAGCCAGTTGATCGCGGCCATCGGCGCGGCGGCCACTTCCGCACTGAGGCTTCCGACGCCGAATGCCAGCCGTTGCAGGGGCAGTACCTCCGGGCCGCTGCCGGTGACCCATGAGTACTCGGATCCGGCGGCAGCGAACTGAAGCGAGCCGCCGGCCCGGGCTTGCATGCCCAAGCCGGGGACTTGGGTCCCCGCCGGAGTCAGCAGACTCGCCCGAGCTTCGCTTGCGGACCGCAGGTCCAGCTCGATCCGGTACGGTCCGGCGTAGGCCAAGGACTGCTCGGTCAACGACCGGCCGAGCGCAACCGCCGATTCCGGCAGGTCTGCTTTGCGGATGATTTCCTGCATGCCGGAGCTGCCCCATTCGCGGCCGGGCGAACTGAGCGCCCAGACGGAAAGCTGCACCGCCGCCGCGGTTTCATTGTCGTTGCTCGGTCCCCAGCGCAGCAGCAGGTAGGACAGCGCACCGTTTTGCTGCTCCGAAAGCGCGCTTCCGTCACTGCGCACGAAACCGCCCGGCGAGCTCTCCCGGTATCCTCCGGAATAGCCGGGACCGAGCAATTCGTAATCCGAGCAGTAGGCGATCACGCCGTCGTCGTTCACTTGTTGCCCGACGAAGAGATTCGCCGAACCCAAGCCGGCGGCCAGGCGCCAGCCCGGGGCGACGGCTTGGACCGGCGCGATGGCCCAAGCCAGCAGCAATCCTGCCAGGGCAATCGCGGTGACGGTCGAACTCAAAAGTCGTTTCACGGGGTTCCTTTCAATCGGTGGCTTCACTCCGGTGTGCACCCACTGTGCCAAAGCGAAAACCCGTAATCGGTGAAAATCCGTGACGGATGAGGCAATGTGTGGAAAGCAGCCAAAACCTGTGATTGTGGGGGAGTAGTGGGTTGAGCCGGCCGGCGTATGCTGATCGGATGAGCCATCACAATGACCCTGAAACCATTCGTCGACTGCTCACCGGAAAGGGCCGCTGGGCCGTCGTCGGGCTGTCCACGAACACCGCCCGTCCGGCCCATTCGGTGGCGCGCTTCCTGCAGCAGGACCTCGGCGTGGAGATCATCCCGGTGAACCGCAAAGGAGAACCAGTGCACGGGGTTGCCGGATTCCGGACGCTCGAGGAGGTCCCCGGGGAACTCGACGTGGTCGATTGCTTCGTCAATTCGGAGCGGGTCGGCGAGGTGGTCGATCAAGCGATCGCGGTTGGCGCCAAGGCAGTCTGGCTGCAGTTGGGCGTCATCGACGAAGCCGCCGCAGCCCGCGCCGCGGAGGCCGGGCTGGACGTGGTGATGGACACGTGCCCGGCAATTGAAGCGCCACGACTGGGAATCGTCTGAACTGTCCGCACTGACTGCTAATCTGCTGGAGTAGGGGGAATCTACACGTCAGATCACTCATCCGAGGTCGCCCAGTGCCACGTCATCTCTCATTCCGTACCCTGAAGCTGAAGTGGCTGTGGGCGCTTGTCGCTTTGCTGCTCGTGGTGGCGTTGGCCTCCGGTGGAATTTGTGTCGCGCGGGCGCTCAGCGACGAGACCCCGGCGGCATCGGCGCCGGATGCCGCACCTGCCACCGCGGCGCCCCCGGTGCCGTCGGCAAGCCCGACGGCGAATGCGCTGCCGACGAAGTCCGCGATCGCTCCGGATTTCAGTCTGCCGCCGATCGAAGACGGCATGGTCCCGGTACTGACCAAAATCCCGACCGCGCAAAAGGTAGTCTTCCTGACCATCGACGACGGTGGGGCGAAGTTGCCCGAGGACGTCGCGCTGCTCCGGGCGAACAAGATCAAGGCGTCTTTGTTCTTGGCAAAAATGTTCATCGCCAACGATCCGGATTACTTCAAACAATTCCTGACCGATGGCAGCAAGATCGAAAACCACACGATGTCGCATCAACTCAATTTCATCAAGCTCGGCTATCAAGAGCAGAAGAACGAGATTTGCAAGATGGCGGACTTCGAAGAGCAGACCTACGGCCGGCGCCCGGTGTTTTTCCGGCCGCCCGGCGGGCCTTACACCAATGCCATCCGCAAAGCCGCGGCAGAGTGCGGGATGAAGGCCATCGTCACCTGGGAGGCCAAGGCGAATGCCGGGCGAGTGGACTACCAGGTAGGCCAGGCATTGCGGCCCGGAGACATCGTGTTGATGCATTTCCGGCCGGAATTCGCCCAGGACTTCCAGGCTTTCCTGGACGCGAAGAATGCGGCCGGACTCGAAGTGGTGTTGCTCGAAGACTTCCTGAAAGTGCCCTGACGATGGATTCCGGAACCTTGCGGTCGCTGTGCTTGCGGCTTCCCGGCGCGTTCGAAGATTTTCCGTTCGGCCCGGATGCTTCGGTGATCAAGATCGCTCCCTCGGCCTCGGCCGGCAGCAACGTGGAGTTCAAGATGTTCGCGCTCTTCCGGGCCGCCAAAACCCCGCTGAGCGTCAATCTCAAATGCGATCCAGCGCTGGCAGAACAGTTGCGGGCAGCACATCCGGAAATCACGCCGGGCTACCACATGAACAAAAAGCACTGGAACACCGTGGATTGCACGGGAGGTCTTTCAGAACAGACGATTGCCGATCTGATCGAAGATTCCTATGACCTGGTGGTTGCATCGCTGCCGCGTCCGCAGCGGGAAGCGCTTGGTTGGACCGGGTTGGTGGAGCGTGGCTGAACTGACCTACCCGCAGATCGGCTTGACCAGGGAACTCCTGCGCGATGGACCCGAATCGGTTGCGGGGTGGCCCGGCGGCAACCAGCGGGTTTTCGAACGGATCGAAGTGGGGTGCGGAGCCGAGAGCTTCGGCCGGCTCAGCAGTGGAATCCTGGACTGGGGCATTCAGGAAGCTGCCGGCTTGCGGCCGCGCGCGGAGGGTCCTGCGGTGCTTGGCGCACGGGTGGTCTGCGGCTTCGGCGTCGGTCCGATCCGTTTGCCGGTGCCCTGCGAAGTGGTTTGGTCCGAACGCGGCGAACGCTTCAGCGGCTTCGGTTACGGAACCCTGACCGGCCATCCGGCACGTGGCGAGGAGGCGTTTGCCGCTGAGCTGGACGAGGCCGATCGGGTGTGGTTCTCAGTACTCGCCTTCAGCCGTCCCCGACCCGGAATCTACACCCTGGCGGCGCCGGTGAGCCGGCTGATGCAAAGGTTCGTGACCCGGAAGTATTTAGTGGCGGCCAGGGCCTTGGCCGAGTAGCCGGCCCGCGGAGAGGACATCCGGATGTTACACCGTGCTTTGACGGGGTCTGGTTGCAACTCGACGTCGACATCCTAGACCCGGAGATCATGCCGGCGGTCGATGCTTCGGACCCGGATGGCATCGACTGGGCGCAGCTGGAAGCGCTGTTGGCAGTGCTTTTGCCGCGGGTCAGCGGAATGAGCTTGACCGTATTCGACCCGGACCTGGACCCGGACGGTTCGCTGGCCAGGAGGCTCGGCAGCATGCTGCTGAGCCTCCTGGCCGATGAATCCTGAGGACCTGCAAGAAGCCTATTTGGAACCGAAGACCGGGTAGTGGTCGGAGTAGTCGGTGAAGGTCTGGCTGCCGGCCGACCAGGGTGCGGAATGCAGTTGACGGGTGTTGACCCGCCAGCTGCTCGGTGATCCGTAGCCCTTGATCGGCAAGACGTAGTCCAACTGTTCGGCCGGGTGGTCGCCGTAGAAGTAGTTCGCCATGGAATTGCCCGCGTAGTCGAAGGACGGTCCACCGCTGAACTCGGGCTGCACCGCGTTCAGCGTGCGGTAGACCGCGCTTTCCTCCGGGGTGCCGGCGATGACATTGAGATCGCCTACTACGAAAAGCGGCTGGTCTTTCGGGAAATTCTGGGCATCGATGAATCGCTTCATTTCTGCGAATTGGCTTTTGCGCATCTCAGCGGGGGCGACCTTGCAGGTTGAATCTTCGGCCTGGGTGTGAGTTCCGATGACGTTGACCAAGCCCGCCGGCGTCTTGATTTGCGCGTAAGCGAAACCTTTGTTGGTCAGCGGCTCCACCATGCCGCAGCTGTCCTTGTAGATGAATTGCTTCTTCACGGTGATCGGCCAACGGCTGACGATCGATACACCGCCGTCCTCTGGCGTCAGGGTTCCATAACTGCCCAAGGTCTCATTCCAGCCGGATTTGCTGCGTCCGATCCAGGGCGTTTGGTTGGGGTATTCGGCGGCGAGATTCGTCTGCAGTCTTTCCGAACCGGTGTTGTCGAAGCCTTCTTGGAAAACCACGACGTCCTGTCCGGAAACGACTTTGTCCTTGGCGATCAGATCTGCCCGCATGGCTTGGTCCCAGCCTGCGGCCGCAATCGGCGGCAGCATCCGCAGGTTCATCGAACCGATCTTCAGATCGTCGTAACTGAATCCGGAATTCTGGCCCGCTGCCTGAGCAGGGAGGCCGAAACCGGTGAGGCTGAGTCCGACGGCGGCGATGGCCGCAAGGCGTTTGAGTGTCATGACTCCAGCCAATCGCCCAAAGATGTATATACAGGTCCGCTCAGATTAACGCCGAAAGAACCCAAGCTGGGAATTTCCCGGACCCCAATCCCCGGCTTAACGACGCGCGAGTGCACACGTGTGCACTCGCGCGTAGAAGACAGGGGTGAGCGGCGGTGAAGGCGGATCAGCCGAAGTACTTCGGCAGGGTCCCCTCATGGGCTTCGCGCAGCTCGTCCAAGTTCAGCGTGAAAGCTCCCTGCACATCGAGCGAGCCGGATTCGGCATCGACCACGCCGAGGCGGAGGTGCTCAAAGCCGCGCGCGGTGCACATGTCGTTGAACCGGACCTCTTCGGAACGCGGAACCGAAACCAGCGCGCGGGCCTGCGATTCGGAGAACAAAGCCTCGAAAACCGAAATCCCATCGCGGGCAGCCAATTCGTCCAAGCCAACCCGGGCGCCGACGCCGAAGCGCAGCGAAGACTCGACCAGCGCCGCAGCCAAACCGCCTTCAGACAGATCATGTGCCGCATCGACCATGCCGTCACGGGATGCGTTGATCAGAATCTCGGCCAAGGCCTTTTCCCGGCCCAAGTCGACAACTGGCGGCTGGCCACCGAGGTGCCCGCGCAGATTGGCCCATTCCGAGCCGTCAAGCTCAGCGCGGGTGGTGCCCAGCAGGTAAATTGCCTGACCGTCTTCACGCCAACCGGACGGGGTGCGCCGAGCAACGTCGTCGAACACGCCCAGCACGCCGACCACCGGGGTCGGATGGATCGGCACGCCGCCGGTCTGGTTGTACAGCGAGACATTGCCACCGGTCACCGGTACGCCGAGTTCCTGGCAGGCATCAGCGAGCCCGGTCACCGATTCGGCAAACTGCCACATGACCTCGGGATCCTCCGGCGAGCCGAAGTTCAAGCAGTCAGTGACGGCCAACGGACGCGCACCCGACGTCGCGACATTCCGGTACGCCTCGGCCAGCGCCAATTTCGCACCTTCGCGCGGGTTCAGGTAGCAGTAGCGGCCGTTCGCGTCGGTGGACAAAGCCACGCCCAGCCCGGTGCTTTCATCCACCCGGATCACGCCGGCGTCGTCGGGCATGGCTTGGGCGGTGTTGCCCTGAACATAGCGATCGTACTGGTCGGTGACCCAGGACTTCGAGGCCATATTCGGCGAGGACATCAGTTCGACGACGGCGGCCCCCAAGTCAGCGGGCACCTCACCTTTGAATGAGTCGGCCTGCAGGGCGTCGAGCCACTCCGGGCGGTGGAACGGCCGGTTGTACACCGGGCCATCGTGCGCCACGGTGCGCGGATCGACGTCGACGATCGTCTCGCCATCCCAGTCAATGATCAGCCGGCCGGTGTCGGTCACTTCGCCCAGCCAGGAGTATTCCACGTCCCACTTGGCCATCACGGCCTCAAAAGCCGCGACATTTTCCGGCGTGACGACCGCCATCATGCGTTCTTGCGATTCGGACATCAGGATTTCGCCGGGGGTCAGCGTTGGGTCGCGCAGCAGCACCGAGGTCAACTCAACGTGCATGCCGCCTTCGCCGTTGGACGCCAGCTCAGAGGTCGCGCAGGAGATACCCGCGGCGCCGAGGTCTTGGATGCCGTCCACGATCGATGCCTTGAACAGTTCCAGGCAGCACTCGATGAGCACCTTTTCGGCGAAGGGATCGCCCACCTGAACCGCCGGTCGCTTGGACGGCTTAGCGTCGTCGAACGACTCCGAGGCCAGCACTGAGGCGCCGCCAATGCCATCGCCACCGGTACGCGCGCCGAACAGGACCACGCGATTGCCGACGCCGGAGGCATTGGCCAAGCGGATGTCCTCGTGCCGCAGCACGCCGACTGCGAGTGCGTTGACCAGCGGATTGCCTTGGTACACCGAATCGAAAACCACTTCACCGCCGATATTGGGCAGGCCCAGCGAGTTGCCGTAGCCGCCGATGCCGGAGACGATGCCGTGCACCAATCGGGCGGTGTCCGGGTGGTCAATCGCACCGAAGCGCAGCGGATCCATCACGGCAACCGGGCGGGCGCCCATCGAGATGATGTCGCGGACAATGCCGCCGATGCCGGTCGCGGCACCCTGGTAAGGCTCGACGAAGGACGGGTGGTTGTGCGATTCGACCTTGAAGGTCACCGCCCAGCCGTCACCGATGTCCACGACGCCGGCGTTCTCGCCGATGCCGACCAGCAAGTGCTCTTTCATCTCCGGAGTGACCTTGTCGCCGAACTGACGCAAGTGCACCTTGGACGACTTGTAGGAGCAGTGCTCGCTCCACATCACCGAATACATCGCCAGTTCAGCAGCGGTTGGCCGACGGCCCAGGATCTCGTTGATCCGGGCGAACTCATTGTCCTTCAGGCCCAGCTCGGCCCAGGGCAGCTCGGTTTCCGGAGTCGAAGCCGCGTTCGCGACGGTATCGATATTGAAACTGGTTTTCTCAGCAGAAGAGTTGGTCACGCGCGGGCTCCCGAAAGAATCGTGTGCAGAACAGAGGAAAAGAAGCCCAAGCCGTCGGTGCCGGTGTGGTCCGGCCCGAAGCCGGTTTCCACCGCGTGCTCCGGGTGCGGCATGAGCCCGACGACGTTGCCCGCGGCATTTGCGATGCCTGCGATGTCACGGCGGGATCCATTCGGGTTGAATCCGACATAGCGGAACACCACGCGGCCTTCAGCCTCCAGGGCGTCCAGTGTTTTTTCGTCCGCGATGTATTGGCCGTCCTGGTTCTTCAACGGCACGGTGATCTCTTGGCCGGCGTCGAAAGCGCTGGTCCAAGCGGTGGCCGTGTTTTCAACCCGCAGCACCTGATCCCGGCAGATGAACTTCAGGTGATCGTTCTTCACCATCGAGCCCGGCAGCAGATGCGATTCGGTGAGGATCTGGAAGCCGTTGCAAATGCCCAGCACCGGCAGTTTGGCCTCCGAGTTCGCGGCGTCGATGACCTTGGCCATCAGCGGCGCGAAGCGCGAGATCGCACCAGCACGCAGGTAATCACCGTAGGAGAAACCGCCGGGGATCACCACTGCGTCCACGTCTTTCAGCTCGGCGTCGGCGTGCCAGAGTTCGACGGCGGTCGCGCCGGAAAACCGGACCGCGCGGGCTGCGTCACGGTCGTCGAGCGTGCCCGGGAAAGTAATGACGCCGACGCGTGCGCTGGACAGGTCAGCCGAAGACAGGTCAGCGGACAAATCAGTAATCAACTCAGTCATCGACGGCCTCGACCTTGACCACGTCTTCGATCACCGGGTTGGAGAGCAGGGTTTCGGCGGCTTCGCGGGCCTTGGCCAGCACGGCTTCGGTGATCTCGCCGTCGACCGTCAGTTCAAAGCGCTTGCCTTGGCGGACGCCGCTGAATTCGGTGAAGCCGAGCCGGGGGAGCGCCCCGACAATGGCCTTACCCTGCGGATCGAGGATTTCGGGTTTGAGCATGACATCGACAACGATCCGGGGCATCCGGTGACTCCTGTTTTTCGAAGCTAGGGGTCGCGGAGGCTGGTGAACAGCGGGAAAACTGTGCCGTCTCACGCTGGTTCCGGTCCGGAGGCATCAGCGCTCCGCGAGCTTGCAACACTATTCTACCGGCAGCGGCGCGATGGATTGTCCGCCTCCGGACGGGGGTCTGCGGGTTACCGCTTAACTTGCTGCGCGCAAACTGTGTCTTCGCTATGCTTCGGGCAACTCCTTGAATCATGCAAGGGGTTCGAACGCTCTGTTTCTCCTGGTGAGACGGTGTTTTTGGGGGAACATGGTTCGCAAACCATTGAGAGGTGGTAGTCACGTGTTTAAACGCAAGACGAGCAGAGTCAGAAGTTTCGGGGTAGTTGCAACTGCAGTTCTCCTGGCGGTCGGCGGATTCGTTCCGGCGGCCGTTGCGGCGCCCGGGGATGCGCAAACATTTCCGGACGGCCGGTACATCGTGGTGATGGCGAAAGAAGCCGTGGCCGCTTACGACGGCGGAGTCCCCGGACTTGCGCCGACCAAACCGGAGCTCGGGTCCAAGGTCGATGCGGCGGATCCGGACGTGCAGAAGTACCAGCGGTACCTCACCCAAGAACAGCAACGGGTCGCTGGGGCCAAAAATGTGCGGATCGAGAAGAATTTGACCGTGGCGCTCAACGGCTTCGTGGCGAGCTTGACCGGGCAGCAGGCCAAGGAGCTCGCGGCATCGAAAGGCGTGGTGACGGTGGCCCCGGACACGCTGCTGCAACCGGATTCCAGCAGCGCCCAGTGGCTAGGGCTCAGCGGAGGCAACGGCATTTGGCAGGACCAGTACGGCGGATCGGCGAATGCCGGGAAAGGCGTCGTGGTCGGCGTGCTGGACACCGGCTATACCCCCGGCAACCCTTTGGTGGCGGGCAATCAGGTGCAGCCACTGCAGGGCGAAGCAAAAATGGGCGAGCCCTACCGGGACGCGGCCGGCGGCATTTCGATGCTCAAGGCCGACGGCGACACTTTCCGCGGCGAGTGCCAAAGCGGCCAGGGCTTCGCCGGGACCGAGTGCAATTCGAAAGTGATCAGCGCCCGCTACTACGCGGAGACCTATTTGGCGAACACGCTGATCGGAGACCGGGACCCGAAGGAGCTCGTCTCGCCGGTGGACACCAACAACCACGGCACGCACACCGCCGGAACCGCGGTGGGCAGCGAAGGCGTGCAGGTGAACATGCCCGGCCGCAACCCGGATATTGCTTCCGGGGTTGCGCCCGGTGCCAAATTGGCGGTTTACAAGGTCTGCTGGACCACCGGGTGCTACACGTCGGACTCGGTGCAGGCCATCGACCAGGCGGTTTTGGACGGGGTCGACGTGATTAACTTCTCGATCTCCGGCTCCAATACCAGGGTCAACGATCCGGTCTCGTTGGCTTTCCTCTCCGCGGCGTCCGCGGGCATCGTGGTTTCCGCTTCGGCCGGCAACAGCGGTCCGGGAGCCAATACCGTCAACCACGGCGGCCCCTGGGTGACCACAGTGGCTGCAACCACCTGGCCGGATGAGGCGAAAGGGACCTTGGAGCTCGCCGATGGGACCCGTTACCGCGGCTCCTCCATCGCGAGTGCTTCGGTGTTCAACAAGCCTCTGGTCCTGGCCGAGACGCTCGCTCCCGCCGGAGCCAGCGCCTCGAAACTCTGCATGCCCGGGTCTTTGGATCCGGCCAAGACCTCAGACAAGATCGTGGTCTGCGAACGCGGCGTGAATGCCCGGGTGGAAAAGAGCCAGGTGGTCAAGGATGCCGGCGGCGTCGGAATGGTGCTTGGCAATCCGACGCCGAACAGCTCCGATTTGGATGTGCATGCGGTGCCTTCGGTGCACCTGGACGCGCCGGACTACCTGGCGTTGCGCGCCACGTTGGTCAGTGCGCCCGGCCAACCCGGCAACATCGTGAACCGGGACACCTCCGGAAAACCCGTGGACAAGACGCCGCAGATTGCCGGCTTCTCCTCGCGCGGACCGCACAATGCCGCCGGCGGCGATATTTTGAAGCCTGATCTGGCCGCCACCGGAGTCAATGTGCTTTCCGGATTCTCGCCGATCGCGTCGGGGGGAAGCCAATTCGGCTATGCTTCCGGGACGTCGATGGCGGCACCCCATGTGGCCGGCTACGCGGCGATGATTCTGGGCAAGTATCCGACCGCCTCGCCGGCCGCGGTGAAGTCCGCGATGATGACCACCGCGGGGAATGTGCTGAACGCGGACGGCTCGCGGAACACCGACAAGCTCGCGGTCGGTGCCGGTCAGGTCGATCCGCTCAGGTTCTTGAGCCCGGGCCTCTACTTCGAGGCGGGCAACAAGGACTATCTCGGCTATCTCCTGGGACTCGGCTACAACTTGGGCATTGATGGTCTGAGCCCGGTCAAAGCCCGGGATTTCAACCAGGCCTCGGTGGCGGTGGGCAATCTCGACGGCCGGGTGGAAACCAGCCGGACGGCGACCGCGCTCACCCCGGGGGTGTACCAGATCTCGGTGGATACCCCGGGCGTGCGGGTGCGCACGATTCCGTCGATCCTGGTCTTCGAACAGGCCGGTGCCAGCAAAACGTTCAAGATCATCATTGAACGTCCCGGTGGTGCTTCCGGCCAGATCTACAACGGCGACATCACCTTGTCCGGCGCCGGAGTCAAGGTCAAGATGCCGGTTTCGATCCGGAACCGGTAACCCGTGGCAGGCTGGGGCGGGGCTCGGCGGCCCCACCCCAGCCTCGGCGCAGCTGTATAGACAACAGTTCATCTGGCTGTGGCACAATGCCGACCGTGAACCTCCTCGCGCTCGGTCTGGTCCTCGCTGCGGCGGTTGCGCACGCGGTCTGGAATCTCGCTGCCAAAAAAGCCGGTGCCGGGGGCGTGCCGTTCGTCTGGCTGGCCTCGGTCTGCTCGGCGGTGCTCCTGGCGCCCTTGGGCATCTGGGGAGTCCTCGGCAGCGGAGGCCATTGGTTGCCGTGGCTGCTCGGCGGGGCGGTCAGCGGAGTGCTGCACACCGGCTATTTCGTACTCCTGCAGCGCGGCTATGCGCAGGGCGACATTTCGGTGGTCTATCCGCTGGCCCGGGGGACCGGACCGGCATTGAGCGTGCTGTTGGCCTTGCTGGTGCTCGGCGAACGCCCCGGCTGGCCCGCGGTGCTCGGCGCAGCCGTGGTGGTCGGCGGCGTGGTCCTGATTGGGTTGTCCGGTTCGACGCCGACGCCGGCGAAACGTCCATCCCGGCTCGGTGCGGGGGTGCTCTACGGCGTACTGACCGGATTCACCATCGCCGCGTACACGCTCTGGGACGCGCACTCGGTGACCAGCGCCGGTCTCGCGGTGTTCCCGATTTCGCTGATGTGGGGTTCGGCGCTGGCCGAAGTGCTGCTGCTGGCTCCGTTCGCGCTGCGTTCCGGTGGCACCACGGGCAGCAGGGTCCGCAGCGTCTGGTCGCAGAACCGCCGTGAGGTGCTGATCGTGGCGACGGTATCCCCACTGGCCTACGTCCTAGTGCTTTTCGCCCTGCAGCTGGCGCCGGTGGCCATGGTGGCTCCGGCCCGGGAACTATCGGTGGTGTTCGTGACCTTGGCCGGAGCATTCCTGCTGCACGAGGCGGAACCGCGGAAGCGCTTGATCGGGGCGGGGATCGTGGTCGCCGGAGTGGCTCTGATCGCGGTCAGCTGAACCTGCTGCGGCCCGGTGCCGGTCGCCGTTCAGAGACCGCTGTCCGCAGGGCTGCCCAATACCGCAGCGAAGCTGTTCCAGTCCGAGATTTCGCAACCGTCGGTCAACGAGAACGATTTGGCGACTGCCTGGCCCTTGACCGTGCCGGTGACCTGGGCGGTCTGCGGGCCGCCGTATTGCATGGTGCATTGCCGGTTCGGTGCCGTGGGCGAAAAGATCGCCGAACCGAATTTCTGCACCGCAGCGCAGGCTGCTGCCGGGTCGCTGACCGAACTCTCCGGCAGCGGGCTGCTGCCATTGCAGATCAAGGTGGTCGCCTTTGCCGGATCCTCCGGGCCGGCCTTGACCGCGATGGACAAGCCGATATCGGCTCCGGCGGGCAAGCTGATCGCGGGTGCAGGATTGGGCGATCCGGGCAGGCCGGTGCTTGCCGACGGCGGCAATCCCGGCCCGGAAGTCGCAGCCGGCGGGGCGTTCGTCGGGTTGTCGGTGCCCGACGGCGGGCTGGCGCAACCGGCCAACAACGCGGCGCCCGTCAGGATCAGGAGCGCCGAAGCCGCGGGGACACCGTATCGTCCTGTGCTGCTGCGTTTCACGGGACCTCCGTTCGGGATCTTCCCAGCCTAGGCCTGCGGGACCGGGAGTTCCAGCCGTTCCCGCAAATCGTTCAGCAACCGTGACCGCAGACCGGCGGATTCCTCGCTGAAGCCGCGCTGGGCGGCCACGTACTCGGCTTTGCCTTCCGCGGATTCGATAGGGATCGCCGGATAGCCCCAATCGGACAAGTCATAAGGCGCCGCCCGCATGTCCATCGCCCGGATCCGCCAGGAGAGCTCGAAAGCGTCCATCAGCATTTCGCTGGGCAGCATCGGGATGAGTTTGTACGCCCATTTGTAGAGGTCCATATTGGCGTGCAGGCAGCCCGGCTGTTCCATGGTCCGCTGGTTTTCCCGATTCGGCGAGAGTTCGTTCAGCGGGACGGCTTGCGGGGTGTAGAACCGGAACGCGTCGAAGTGCGAGCAGCGGATCCGATTCGACTCCACCACCTGGTCGGTGCCCGCCGCGCCGAGGCGTAATGGCAGGTATTCGTGCCGGATGCCGTTTTCTTCGCTGCGGTAGGCCATCGCCCATTCATGCAGTCCGAAGCAGCCGAACTGAGCCGGCCGGGCCGCGGTTCCGGCCAAGATCAGCAGCGCGAAGTCCAGGGCACTGCGCCGGGCGGCCAGGAACTCCACGACGTCCACGGTCACTGCGGGCTCGGCCGGCTCCAGGCCCAGCTCCTCGCGTTCGCCGTCGTCGGCGGTCCGGTAGAACCGCCAGGCCAAGCGCTCCGCTGCGGCCTCACCGAGCAGGACCACTCCGCTGCCTGGGTGCCAGCGCCGCAACTGGGCCGGTTTGAGCGTGTAATAGGTGAACAGGAAGTCCTCGACCGGGTGTTTTTCGCCGTGCGAGCGCCGTTGCAGGTAAGGCGCAGCGTAGCCGTCCACCCGCTCGGCATGCGTCCGGGCAAGCGGCAGCCACTCGGCTGGGCTGAGCGCGCGGAGCTGGCAAGTCACCCGACCATTCTCCCAGCCCCGGCGGGTTTTCAATACGCCGAGGATATGCCCCGGCTCTTAGGATGGAGTCCATGCTGGTGGTCGAGGACGAGCCTTATATGGCGGACGCCATCCGCGATGGGCTGCGTCTGGAAGCGATCGCCACCGTGCCGGGCGTCGGCTACCGGATCGACCTCGGCCCGGAGGCCGGCGAAAACCGTGGCTAGGAAATCCGGGATGAGCGTCCGGCTCAGGCTCACCTTGAGCTACGCCGGCTTCTTGATGCTCGCCGGCCGGATGTTGGTACCACTTGCCCGGTTGACCAAGGCCACCCGCGAGGCTGCCGGAGGGTCGCTGTCGCACCGGATTCAGCTGGAAGGCCGCAAAGACGAGTTCCGCGCACTCGCCGACGACTTCGACGCGATGCTCGAGCGGATCGAAACGCACGACGCCGAGCAACGCAGGTTCGCGGCCAATGCCTAGCACGAACTGCGCACGCCGTTGGCGATCACCCAGACGCTTCTGGAAGTGGCGCGCAGCGGCCCCGGGCAGGAGAGGTCGGAGCTGCTGGAACGGCTGCAATACGTCAACACGCGGGCGATCGAGCTCACCGAGGCATTGCTCCTGCTGAGCCGGGCCGAGCAGCAGTCGTTCACCCGGGAACCCGTCGATTTGTCGCTCATCGCGGAGGAAGCCACCGAAACGCTGCATGCGCTCGCCGAAAAGCACGGGGTGACGGTCACCACCACGGGAGAGATCACGCCCACCACCGGCTCGCCCACGCTCTTGTTGCAGTTGGCCACGAATCTGGTGCACAACGCGATCGTGCACAATATCCCGGAGCACGGAACCGTGGAGGTCAGCACCGCCGTCGAAACGGATTCGGTGACCCTGATCGTGAACAACACCGGGGTGCAGCTGGCACCGCAGCTGGTGGCGACCTTCACCGAACCGTTCCAGCGCGGCAACGGCCGAATCCAGCTGCCAGGCTCAGTAAACCACCGGTATCCGGTAGGCAGCGGCTGCGGTCTGCCAGCCGACCGCAGCGCGCTCCGCCCCGGAGAGCCCGGAGATCAGTTCCTCGCTCGCCGTCCAGATCCGGGCATAGTCCCCAGCCAGCGTGCTGACCGGCCAATCCGAACCGATCATCAGCCGGTCCGGGCCGAAGCTGGCCAGCAGGCGCTCCACGACCGGGCGCAGATCGCCGATAGTCCAGGAATCCCAGGCCGCCTCGGTCATCAGCCCGGAAAGCTTGCAACGCAGGTTCGGCGCCGTGCCGAGTTCTGCGAGATCCGTGTGCCAGCGGGTCAGCTCGCCGGAGGCGATGGGCGGCTTTCCCGCGTGGTCGAGCACGAAGCCGACGTCGGGCAGCCGGCGCACGGCCCGGGCCGCCATGCCGAGCTGGTCCGGCCGGAGGACCAGATCGAATTGCAGTCCGGCCCGGCCCACGGCCTGCAAGCCGCGCTGGACCGCGGGCCGGAGCAACCAGTCCGGATCGGCCTCGCTTTGCACCTGGTGCCGGATCCCGCGCAGGTATCTGCCGCCGGGCAAAGCGCTGAGTTCGGCGAGCCGATCGACGACGTCGGGCGATTCCAGATCCACCCAGCCGACCACCGCTTGGATGAGCGGTGACCGCTCCGCGATCGCCAAGAACTCCGGAGTCTCCGCCGGCACGCAGACGGTCTGCACCAGAACGCTCGCGTGGACGCCGTTCGCGGCAGCCAGTGATTCGAACTCCTCGATCAGGAAGTCCCGGTCGATTGCCGCCATCTCGGGGCCGCTGATCCAGTCCTGGGGCCGGACGGCCAAATCCCAGAGGTGGTGGTGCGCGTCGATCCTCGGGTTCATCCGATCAGGGTACCGGAGTGCCGAAGGACAGTTGCCAGCCCTTGACGGTGTACGGGGCCAGCACTTCACTGGCCGGCTTGCCGCCGATGCTCGGTTCCGCGGTTCCGGCATAACCGGTCGCGGTGATCGGCAGCTGGGCAGTGCCGTAGCCCCAGATCCCGGATCCGCCGGCGGCGCAATCGGTGCCGGACTTGATCCGCAGGAAACTTCCCGGTGCCAAGGTGACCTGGCGGAGTTGTTCCAGCGAATTGAACGGCGCCAACCGGGAACCATCGCCGGCCCGTGAGGCGGAGCAATCGAGGTAGGTTTCTGCCGGCTGCGGCAGGGCTACCGCTGATTCGCCCCAGAGCGAGAGGGTGGCAAGCTGCACCGGAGCGCGGGAGGCTTTGACCGAGAGCCGGAACTTCTGCGCGGTGACGGTTGCCGGCAAGACCAGGATTCGGGATTGGCCCACCGCACCGGATTGGCCGATTTCCTTCCAGGTTCCGTTCTGCTCCGCCTCGATGGTGATTTTCTCTGCGGTCTGCCCGAAGTTCAGTACATTTTCGGCCAGCGAAATCCGTTTCACCGGCTTCGGCGCACCGAGGTCCACGGTGACGCTGCCGGCGCCGGTCTGGCCGGAACTCCATGAGGTCAACGGATTGTCGTCGGTGAGCGTGCGGACCACGGAGCCGTCCGCGGATACCGCATCCCGGCCACGGGCGAAGTCGGTGGCGTAAGCCTTGTCCCGTTCGGCCTTGAAGTCTTTCAGGGCTTGGACCGAAGCTGCTGAGAACGAACCATTCGTGGTCGGCGGCACGTTCATCAGGAACACCGCATTGCGGCCCACTGATTCTTCGTATTTCTGCAGCTGCTGTTTTCCAGTGAGCGGTTTGTCGTTGGGGTGCGCGAACCAGCCTTGGGTCAATTTGAAGTCGGCTTCGGCGGGCCACCAGTGCAAGGTATTGGCGCCCTGCCTGACGGCGGAGATCAAGCTGGGCCGATCGCCCAGGGCTTGGGCGTCGGTGGGGATGATTTCGGTGAACTTCCCTTTGTCCGCGGGATCGCCCACGGCCAGCGGACTCCACTCATTGTCCGCCCGGGCCTGCCCGGCTTCGTTGCCGACCCAGCGGACGTCGCGGCCGCCTACCGCGACGACGGCATTCGGCTGCAACTTGCCGATCAGGTCGTAGAAGGCCGGGTAATCGTACTTTTCGGTCTTCGCGGTATTGCCGTTCGAGCCGTCGAACCAGACTTCGCTGATCTTCCCGTACTGGGTCAGGATCTCGTAGAGCGTGTTCAGGAAGTAGGCGCCGTAATCAGTCGCCTGGTAGCTGAAGCTGGGCAGGTTGGGCTGGCCGGCTCGGGTGTCCCCGGGGACCAGAGTCGGGATGCTCCGGGTGCTCGGGGCGCTGCCGTTGCCGTACACGCCGCGCACTTCCTGGTTGGAATCCGCCGGGGAGAGGTACAGGCCGACGTCGAGCCCGTACTTCCGGGCCGAATCGGTGAGCTGCTTGACCACATCGCCTTTGCCGTCCAACCACGGTGAGGATGCCACCGAATAGTCCGTGTAACGGCTCGGATAGAGCAGGAACCCGTCATGGTGTTTCACGGTCAGGATGACCCGCCGGAAGCCGGCGTCGGCCAGGCTGCTGACCCACTGGTCGGTATTGACCGGGCCGGTGGGGTTGAAACGCTTCGGATCCTCGGTTCCGTTGCCCCACTCCTGGTTGTAGAAAGTATTGATGCCGAAGTGCACGAACGCGCTCAGCCGGTCGTCCTGCCACTGCCACTGCTGTGCGGTGGGCCGGACCATCGTCGACTTGGTCACGATGTCCTGGTCGCAATCATCGGCGCTGACCGGGATGTAGTTCCCGGGCGAAAGTTGGCTGAGATCGGTGCATTTGCCGCCCGGCCCGGGGCCGGTCCCGCCGTCGCCGAGCACGAAGGCCTTCGGGTCGAAGGCGTCCGGTCCGGTGGTCACCCGGAGTTGCTGCAAGGAGCCGACGAAGCCCCGATTGGTTCCGCTCGGGTGCACTTCGTTGCCGAAACCGAAAGCTTTTTCCCCGCCCGAGACCAGGCCGAAGCCCTTGCTGGCAGTCACCGTGGGCAACTGCTTGCCGTCGAGGATCACGTAGAGCGAGGCGCCGGTGCTGCTGGGCAAGTATTGCAGGGACAAGGTGTGCTTCTGATTGAGCGTCGGGAACGCGGTCGATGCCGAGTTGTTGGTCCATTGGCTGCCATTGGGCGAATTGAATCCGTAGCGCAGCTGCCCGGCTTCGGCCCGGACATAGAAATTGCCGCCAGCGGACAGCAAAGTACTGAGGTTCGCCGGCGTCGCCGTCGGCGTGAATTGCAGCTCCGCGATGAAATTCTTCGTCGCGGTGCCTTGGCCCAGAGTCCAGTCACTGGGCTCGAAACGCAATCCCTGGGTTCCGCCGGAGAGTTTCACCCCGGTACCGACGATTTGTTCTTCGCCGCCTTGGACCCGGCGCAGCGAGCCGCGCAACTGCTCATCGCCAGCAGTGGTGTAAGCGGTGGTGCCGACGAGTGACCCGGCGAAGCGGACCTTCAAGTCGTCGCTCGCCGGCACTGCTGCGGAGCTGTCCGCGACGGCTGGTGGCACCAATCCTCCCAACAGAAGGGCTCCGATGGCCAGTGCCGCGCAGAACCCGGCAGCCCGTCGTCGAACTCGCATCATTGCGCACCCCTTATTCATACATCAGACCTTTAAGAATCAAGAATGAGCTACTGTGAATCAGCTGTCAAGCAATTTAAAAGAGATTTCCTTTTCGGATCTTGCAAGAGGGTGAGCAAATTGATTGAATTCATCTGATGTACATATGAATTTTCCCGTCTTACTTTTAAGGAATCGCATGCCACGAATCGCGCTGCACACCAAGCTCAAACCCGGTATGGCCGCAGATTACGAGCGGGCGCATGCGGTGATCCCGGCCGAGCTAGATCAGCTGCTCCGCCAGCACGGCGTCACCGCCTGGCGGATCTGGCGCTCGGGCGAAGACCTCTTCCACGAAGTCGAGGTCCGGGATTGGGCGCAGTTCAAAGCCGCAATGGCGGCCGAGCCGGTGGACCGGGCGTGGCAGGAGCGGATGAACGTCTTCCTGGACACCACCGAGGGGCAGAGCTACCAGCGCGAGCTCGGCCAGGTCTGGCAGCTGCCGGAGTCCTGAACCCCGGTCCCGCAGCTCAGGAACGCATCCGCGACTGCCAAGACTTGTCCAGGGCGAACTCTTCGGTGTCCAGCTCCAGCAATACGGTACGCATGACTTCCTCATCGAGGTTGCCTTGGTCCCGCTCCTCGATCAGCACCTTCCGGCGCAGTTCGTTCATCTGCCGGCGGGCATCGGTCATGTATTTCGCCATTTGCTGCTGCGGCACCCGGTCCAAGCCGAGCCGGCTCGGCTGCGCGGCGGCAGCGCCGTCGTCGTCGTCCTGCAAGGCCGCCATCCTGGCGGCTGCCGAGCCCTGGATCCGGGCCATCAGTTTGTCCGCTTTGTCTTGACCGATTTTCGCGGCGAGCTTTTCCCAGGTCGGCTGCATTTGTTCCATGGCCACCTTGAAAGTCTTCGACATCAAGGCCTGCTCGGCGGCCAAGTCCCGCGCTTCCTGGTCGGGATCGCTGACTTTGAGCGCTTTGATCACCCAGGGCAGCGTCAGCCCTTGCAACAGCAAAGTACCGATGGTGACCACGAAGGCGATCAGGAAGATCAAATCGCCGGCCGGCCCCAGGGCAGCTTTCGCAGCCGCCGCGGCAGCCAAAGTCACCACCCCGCGCATGCCGGTCCAGGAGACTACGGTCAGATCTTGCCAGCTCATTTCCGGCTCGGCCCGGCCGCGGCGGATCCTGCGCTCCTTGAACACCGGGATCTGTCTGCGGTAGTAGGAGAAGAAGACGTAAGCCGGCCGGATCAGGACCACCACGCCCAGCACGATGAAAGCGACGCCCAGACTGTAGCCCAGCCCGCGCTCGCTGTTGATCGCTTCGATCAGCACGTTCTTGAATTGCAGGCCGATCAGGGCGAAGACGAAGGCTTCGAGCAGGACATCCAACGAGGCCCAGATCGGCTGCTCCTGGAGCCGCATCACATAGCTGGCTTTGGGCGCGTTGTAACCGAGGTAGAGCCCGGCCGCAACGACGGCGAGCACCCCGGAGCCCTGCAGCTCTTCGGCCAGCAGATAGGCCGCGAACGGCACCAGCAAACCGATCACGGTTTCGATCAGCGGATCGTCGATCCGGATCCGGACGAACTGGATCACGAAAGCAATCGCCAAACCCACCCCGACGCCGACCACGATATTGACCAGGAGCAGCACGAAGCCTTGGCCGAAATTCACCTCGGTGTGCTGGTTGAGCCCGGTCAGGAAGAGCGTGAACATGGTCAGCGCCGCAGCGTCGTTGATCAGGCTTTCGCCGGAGAGCACCGTCATCACCCGACGCGGCAGGCCCAGCTTCTTGCCGATCGCGGTGGCCGATACGGCGTCCGGCGGGGCCACGATGGCACCGAGCAGCAGCGCGGCGAGCAACCCGATTTCGCCGATCAGGATGTTCGCGATGCCGCCGACCACCAGGGCCGTGATGATCACCAGCCCGATGCCCAAACGGCGGATTTGCCGCAACGACGTCCGGAAGTCCTGGAACGAGATGTCCAGGGCCGCCGAATACAGCAGCGGCGGCAGGACCAGGGTCAGGATCAGTTCCGGCTCGATCTCGACGTTCAGATTGGGCAGGAAAGAGACCGCGATCGCCACCGCGGTGACCAGCAGCGGCGCCGGCCAGCCGAGTTTCCGGGCCAAAGCGGTCACTGTGAGGGCTCCGACGAGCAGGAGCAGGAGCATTTCCGGATTCAACGGACCTCCAAGGGTCGGGGGCGTGGTCAAACCTCAGCATACTGTCCGCCTCGCGCTCGGAATTCGCGTACCGGAATCCCGGATGCGCATCGAATTCAGCATGCGAAAGGGATTTCCCTTCGCGAAAACATAGGCTGGTCCGGTGATCACCTCGATTCGACTATCCGAAGACCTCGAGCTGCGGCTCCTCGCGGCAAGCGATGCGGCCTCCCTGGCGGCGGCCTACCGGCGCAATCGGGAGCATCTAGCGCCCTGGGACCCGGCGCGCCCGGAGGAGTTCTACACCGAACCGGGTCAAGCCGAACGGATCGCGGGCTTGCTTGCGGGCTACGCTGCCGGGACCACTCTGCCGCTGCTGATCACGAAGGCCGGTGTGGCGATCGGTGCGGTCACGATCAGCGACATCGTCCGGGGGCCCTTCGAGAACGGCCATCTCGGTTACTGGATCGATGCCGCAGAGCAAGGCCGAGGGTCGATGACCAGAGCCGTGAGCGCCGTCATCGGCCTCGCCTTCGGCACCCTCGGCCTGCACCGGCTGCAAGCCGGCACCCTGCTGCACAACACCGGTTCGCAGCAGGTCCTGGCGAACTGCGGATTCCAGCGGATCGGCGTGGCCGAGAAATACCTGCGGATCCAGAACCGCTGGCAGGACAACGTGTTGTTCCAGTTGGTCGCTCCGGGCGACTGATCGCCGGCGGTTGCTGCTAGCGGCCGGTTCCGGCGTACACCGTGGCTTCTTCGGTGCCGTCCAGGTCGAAGGCCTTGTGCACGGCGCGCACTGCGATGTCCAGAAGATCGGCCCGGGTGACCACGGAGATCCTGATCTCCGAGGTGGAGATCAAGTCGATGTTCACCCCGGCGTCGGAGAGCGCCTTGAAGAACTTGAAGGACACCCCCGGATGCGAGCGCATTCCGGCGCCGATGAGCGAGAGCTTGCCGATCTTGTCGTCGTAGATGATGTCTTCGAAACCGACCGCGGCCTGGGCGTCCTTGAGCGCCTGCAGGGCGTCGGCCCCTTCGACCATCGGCAAGGTGAAGGAGATGTCGGTGCGTCCGGAGCCCTGGGTCGAGATGTTCTGCACGATCATGTCGATGTTCGAGTGGGCGGCGGCGATGATTCCGAAGATCTCCGCGGCCTTGCCCGGGATGTCCGGCACGCCGACCACGGTGACTTTGCCTTCGGACCGGTCGTGCGCGACGCCGGAAATGATGGGCTGTTCCAAAGCAACTCCTTGGGACCTGGTGATTTTGTCGTCGGGACTGGGCAGCACCCAAGTGCCTTCGTGATCGCTGAACGAGGACCGGACGTGGATCGGCAAGCCGAAGCGGCGGGCGTATTCGACGCTGCGCAGGTGCAGGATCTTGGCTCCGGAAGCAGCCAGCTCGAGCATCTCTTCGCTGGAGATCCGGTCGATCTTCTTCGCGCTGGGCACCACTCGCGGATCCGCGGTGTACACGCCGTCGACGTCGGTGTAGATCTCGCAGACGTCGGCGTCCAGGGCGGCAGCCAGTGCCACCGCAGTGGTGTCCGAGCCGCCCCGGCCCATCGTGGTGATTTCGTTGGTGCTCCGGCTCATGCCCTGGAATCCGGCAACGATCGCAATGTGCCCCTTGTCCAAGGCGGTGCGCACCCGGTGCGGATCGACGTCGATGATCCGGGCCTTGCCGTGGATCCCGTCCGTGATCATGCCGGCCTGGCTGCCGGTGAACGATTGGGCGATGCGGTTCTGGGCGCTGATCGCCATCGCGAGCAAAGCCATCGAAATCCGCTCGCCCGCGGTCATCAGCATGTCCAATTCGCGGGCCGGCGGGTGTTCCGAAACCTGCGCGGCCAGGTCCAGCAGTTCATCCGTGGTGTCGCCCATCGCCGAAACCACGACGACGACGTCGTTCCCGGCTTGCTGCGTGGCGACCACACGCTGGGCCACCCGCTTGATTCCGGCGGCATCGGAGACGGAGGATCCGCCGTATTTCTGCACGATCAGACCCATGACGGCAGCCAGGGCAAAACGGGGCATCGGAAAAGCACGGAGACTCCTGAGCGAAGGGACAAGATTGTGGCCAGTTTATCCGCCGGCCCGCGTGACGGTGAATCCGCGGCCGAAGATTGCGCAGGAAGTTCTGCGCTGCCGGACCGCCTGAGCCCAGCTCGGCGGCACGCCGACCCTTCCGGTCTCCCGGCAATGCCCCTAGGATGAGCGGAAAGGGGTCGGCACCCGGCTCCTGCCGATGAAGGAGTTTCGACATGGCCGTTCGGCTCAACCCTTATCTGAGCTTCCAAGACACCGCGAAAGACGCGATGACGTTCTACCAGTCGGTGTTCGGCGGTGAGCTCACGATGTCCAGTTTCGGAGAATTCCAGGTGAGCGAAGACCCGGCTGAGCAGGACAAAATCATGCACGGGATGCTCGTGGCGGACAACGGTTTGGTGCTGATGGGGGCGGACACCCCGAACAGCATGGAACTCGGCGCCAACGGCACGTTGTCGCTCAGCGGCGAGGACGAGTCCGTGCTGCGCGGGTATTGGGAGAAGCTCATCGCCGGCGGGGTCGTCGCGATGCCCTTGGAACAGGCCCCGTGGGGCGACTTCTTCGGCCAATGCAAAGACAAGTTCGGCGTGGACTGGATGGTCAACATCACCGCAACCCCGGCCGGCTGAATCCACGCCGCACCCGGCCTGCCTGCGGAGCGCGGGCCGGGTTACTTTCCGGAGCCGGCAGTCAGCCCGCCCACGATGAACCGCTGCAGCCAGAGGAACAGCAGTACCACCGGGATCGCGATCAGCAGCGAGCCGGCCGCGAAAATGCCCAGGTTGTTGCTCCGGTCGCCGGTGATGATCGAGTAAAGCCCGACGGCGAGGGTCTTCACCGAATTATCGGTCAAGAAGATGCTGGCCAACAGAAATTCGCCGATCACGCCGACGAATGCCAGTAGTACGGTCACGGCCAGGACCGGGCGGATCAGCGGCAGGATGATCCGCAGGAAGATCTGGAAATGGCCGGCGCCGTCGAGCCGGGCCGCCTCATCCAGTTCCTGGGGCAAGGAGTCGAAAAAGCCTTTGATCAGCCAGACTTGGCCCAGGGCGCCGCCCATCAGGACCAGACCGTAGCCGGCCAGGGTGTTCAGGCCGACCGCCGGAAGCACATCGCCGATCGCGCCGATCATCGCATACAGCGCAACGATGGCCAAGAACGCTGGGAACATCTGGATCAACAGGATCGCCAACAAGCCGGTCCGCCGGCCCCGGAACCGCATCCGGGAGAAGGCGTAGGCGGCGAGCGTGCTCGCGGCCACTTGGGCCAAAGAAACCACCGCGCAGATCAGCAGCGTGTTCAGGTACCACTGGGCGAAGGGGAATTGCTGGGAGCTGAGCAGCGCGCTGAAATTGTCCAGCCCGAGGCTCGAAGGGATCAGCGATGTGCTCGCCACCGTGCCCAGCGGGTTGAAGGCCGCGGACAGGATGTAGACCACGGGGAACAAGGAAAATACCACTGCGAAAAGCCCGATCAGGTGCCGCCAACCGATCTCCCGCCACCACCGGCCGCCGGTGGGAACCTCGAGACCGTCTTTGCGCACTTTGCTGCGCCGTTTGGCCGGTCGGGTAGCCGTGGGAATGCTCATCGGACGTCCTCCAGAGCTTTGGTGAACCTGAATTGGATGCTGGCCAGAACTGCGGTGACCACGAACAACAACACCGAAATCGCCGCCGCGAAGCCGAAGTCCGCGCCGGAGCTGCCGAAAGCCACCCGGTAGGTGGCGCTGATCATGATGTCGGTGGAGCCGATTTGCGCGCCGTCGCTCGGGAACGGCGCGCCTCCGGTGAGCAGCTGGATGATCGCGAAGTTATTGAAATTGAAGGCGAAGGATGCCACCAGCAAAGGCGCCACCGCGACCATCACCAAGGGGAATTTGACCCGGGTGAACGACTGGAAAGCCGAGGCGCCGTCGATCTTCGCCGCCTCATCGACGTCGCCGGGCAAGGACTGCAGTGCGCCGAGACAGATCAGGAACATGTACGGGAACCCGACCCAGAGATTGGTCAGCAGAATGGCGACCTTGGCCAAGGTCGGGTCGCCGAGCCAATCGATCTGGGCGCCGCCGAGGAAGCCGTTGATCAAGCCGAAATCCTTGTTGTAGAAACTCGCCCAGACCAGGAAGGAAATGAACGTGGGGATCGCATACGGGATGAGCATCGCGGCGCGGTAGTATTTCAGTCCGCGCATCCTGCGTTCGTTGAGGGTCAGGGCGAGCAGCAACCCCAATAGGAACGTGCTGGCCACCGAGACCACCGCGAACACCACGGTCCAGAGAAAGGTGCCGGCAAAAGCGTCGCGCAGCGAGCTATCGGTGAACAACTTCAGATAGTTGCTTGCGCCGACGTACTTCTGCCAACTCTGGTCGAAGGCCGGGCTGCCGTCCGCTCGCACGAAGTAATCTTTGCCGTTGATTTCGCGCACCGGATACAGCTCCCCGGTGGCGCTGTTGCGCATCGAGTCGCTGGCCTGGTCGTAACGGTATTGCTGACTGCCTTCGAATGCGAAACTCAGCCCGACCAGATGGATGCTTTCCCGACCGGACGGGAACTCGGCTGCCGCAAGGGCTTTCCCGGCTTGCGCCACTTGGCGGGGGTCCAAGAAAGCGAAGCCCGGCGCGCTGCGCACGAAGCCGTCTTGGATCTGAGCCTGCGGGGCCGGCTCGGTGCCGTTGGCATCGGCGCGCAGTGCTTCGCCGCTCTTCTGGTCGACGAGGAACAAAGTGAACGGCCCGTCACTGTTCGCAGTGCTGCCGGGAACCGCGATCGACAAGTTGAAATTGCGGGATTCGGGGCCCTGCAAAACTGAGTTCCGTTCGATCGTCTGAATCGTCTCGGCCTTGCTGCCTCTGGTCCCATCCGCTTGATTGGTGGTGGAAATCTGTACCGTGTAAAGAATCGGCACGATCACGAAGACCGCGAGGAAGACGGTTCCTGGAGCAAGATACTTCGCCGGGATCAAGCGTTTTCCGGCGTAAATGACGAACAGGGCGATCGTGGCCAGCCACAGGCCGCCCAGCAACAGCCAGCTTCCGGAGGCCAAGAGCACCGGAGTGGCTCCGATCGCCAACGCGGCGGCGAGGCCCAAACCGAGGATCTTCACGGTCAGTCCGATCACGGAATTCGTGCTGCCCAAGCGCAGCGGAAGTTCCGGGGTGGAGCTTTTCGGTCCGCTTTTCGCAGTGGGCATGGTTCCTTTTCCCCGGATCATCCGATCGCCTTGCGGATCGCGGCGCCGGTTTGTTCGATGGTGCTCTCGGCCGCGGATCCCGCGATGATCGAGGAAAAGGCATTGCCCAACGGCGCCCAGACGGCGTTCATCGCCGGGATCGACGGCAGCGGGACGCCGGTCGCGGCGGATTGCAGGACCGTGGCGATGTTTTTGTCTTGGGCGGAGATCTCATCCGCCAACGCCGACAGCGACGGCGGCAAGGGGTTCGCGTCGTAAAGCTGGCGCTGCGCCTGCGGCGAGGTAAGGATGGTGCGCACGAATTCCTGGGCGAAGACTTTGTTCCGGGCCTTCGATGCCACGTAGAAGGCATTCACGCCGACGAACGGCTGAGCCGGAGCCTTGCCTTCGAACCCCGGGATCAGGCTGGTCGCAAAGGGGAAGCCGGCCTTCGCGACGTCGGCCAGGGCCCACGGGCCGCTGACCATGAACGGGATCTTGCCTTGGGTGAAGAGCGAGATGTAGTTGTCATTGGTCACCGAACGGCTGAAGACCCCGTTGCCGGTTTCGCCGTACTGGGCGATCAGCTTCGCCGCTTCGACGGAACCCGGTTTGCCGATGCCCAGATCTTTCGGATCGGGCGTCCCGTCGGCCGCGGAGCCGAAGATGTAGCCGCCCGCCGAGGAGAACACCGGCTGCATGTGGTAAGCATCGCCAATGGTGCCGACCGGCAGGCTGAGCACCCGTTCCGCGCCCTGGGAGTGCCGGGCCTCCTGGCCGATCGCCACCAGTTCTTCGAAGCTGGCCGGTGCCTGCGGCGCGAGGTTCTGGTTCCGGAACAGCACCAGGGTCTCCATCGAATAAGGCACGCCATAGGCTTGGCCGTTGAACTCGATCGCGGTCATCGCGATCGGTGCGATCGCGGACCGCTGTTCTGCACTGATCAGCACCGGGTCGATCGCGGAGTTCTGCACCAGGTTGCCGATCCAGTCATTGGCGGCCAGCAACACGTCCGGGCCTTTGCCGGCTTGATTGGCAGTGATGAAGTTCGGTTGCAGGTTGGTGCCGACGGTCTGCACCGCCACTTTGATGCCCCAGCGGGTTCCGAACTCGGCCGCGACCGGTGCTACCGCAGCGGCCTTTTTCGCATCTGCCCAGACCACCAGATCGGCGTCGCCCGGTTTTTCCGGGGGAACGGTGGCCGATTCATCTGGTCCGGCCGCGCCGGCTGTGGGATTTGCGGCCGGAGCGGTGCAGGCGGTGAGCGCTGCGGCGCCCGCGGCAAACGTGGCACCGAGGAACATTCTGCGGCGGACCGCTGCCGCTGCGGCATGGCTCTGGTCGATGGCGCTTCCGGCCGCAAAGTTGCTGCCCGGAATCGGGGCGGTTCCAAGGCCGGGGCCCTGGCGGTTCGTCTTCGAGCCGCTTGACATGTGTTGCCTGCTTCGGGTGGGACGGTGATCAGAGTCATGTCACCGTAACAGGCGTTCAGGCCGCGTGCAAGCGTTTGCGCAAAGCCACATCAACGTGGTTTGTGGCAGCCATTTTCCTTGATTATCAGGGGTTTTGCGGCTAATTTCGAGATTGCACCGCCGCGATGCGCCCGGGGCTCGGTCAGCATGTCCCAACCCGTTGACCGGCTCCTCGGCCGACCATGGGGTTGTCCCAGCGGCCTCGCAACCCAGTGGGGTATCGCCGCAGTACGCCGGGCTCAGTTCAAGGCGTTGCGGCGGCCTTCGAAGGCCCGGCCCAAGGTGATTTCGTCCGCGTATTCGAGGTCGCCGCCGACCGGCAGGCCGGAGGCCAATCTGGTCACCGTGATGCCGATGGTTTTGAGCATCCGGGCGAGATAGGTCGCGGTCGCTTCGCCTTCGAGGTTGGGATCGGTGGCGATGATGACTTCTTCGATCTGGCTGTCGTTGAGCCGGCCCAAAAGTTCCCGGATGCGCAACTGGTCGGGGCCAACGCCGGCGATCGGGTTGATCGCGCCGCCGAGCACATGGTAGCGGCCGCGGAAACTGCGGGTCCGTTCGACGGCGATCACGTCTTTGGACTCCTCCACGACGCAGATCACGGTGGGATCGCGACGCGGATCGCGGCAGATGCCGCAGGTTTCCTGTTCCGCGACATTGCCGCAGATGGTGCAGAACTTCACCCGTTCTTTGACGGTGACGATCGACGCGACCAGCCGTTTGATGTCTTCCGGATCCGCCTCGAGGACATGGAATGCCAGGCGTTGCGCTGATTTCGGGCCGATTCCGGGCAACCGCCCCAATTCGTCGATCAGTTCTTGGACTGCGCCTTCGTACACTGTCTGTTCTGCTTCCCTAGGATCCGCGCGGCAGGCCCGGGAGGATGCGCTGTACCTGGCCTGCCGGGCTGCTGTTTCAGTTCTTGCTGCTGGGGCGTTCTTCGATCAGTCTGCCACCGAGGATCCGTTCCACTGCGGCCCGACCCACCAACCCGGACTCCTCAATGGTCTCATCGTCGGCACTCGGGATGTCCTCGACATAGGCTTCCGGCTCCGGCGCTGCTTCGGGAGCCGCTTTCTTGGCCTGTTCGCTCAACCGTTGGTAGAGGCTGGTCTTGCCGGGTCCCTCGGGTTGCTCCGCTGCCGATGGTGCGGTTTCGGCAGGAGCGGACGAGGACCCTCCCGGGGTTGCCGGCGCGGCCGGAGCCGCCGGATCGGCGGCGCCGCTGATCCAATCCGGCGCTGCCGAAATCTCGCCCCAGCCGGGTTCGGCCACCGGGGTGGCGCGGCTCGGCGCAGTGGGCTGGGCCGTCGGCGCGGGCGCTGCGCTTGGTTCAGCCGGGCGGCGCCAGATCTGTTCCCGCGGGTCGTCCTCCGGAGCCGGTGGTTCCTCTGGGAAGCCGCCCTCGTCGACCGGTGGCGGAACGTCGTCCGGTGCCGACGGCTCCGCCGGTTCAACCGGAGTGCTCAGGCCTTTTGGGTTTGGTTCAGAGCTCGCTGTGCTGTTGAAGGCCGCCGGAGCACTGGCCCCGGCGGTTGCGGAGACCTGGCAATCCAGGCCGAGCGTCGCTTTGATCGCGGAGCGCAGATTCTCGGCGTGCTCGCCGCGGCTGAATGCGGCAGCCAGGCCATCGGTGCTGAAGGCCAAGGCCAAAGCGCCGCCGGTGAAGCTCTGCGGTGTCGAGTTGGGGGCGATGAGCGCCCAACTCGAGCGTTTGATCTTGCTCAGCTGGTCCAGGACATCCGGCCAGGCACGGCGGATCATTTCGATGCCCTGCGCGGAACCAGGGGCATTGCCGGACGCCGGGCCCGCAGCGGGTGCCGGGTCGGCAGCGGGCGGGGGAGCCGGCGTCGAGGTGGCCGGAGCGGATGGCGCGGCTGTCGAATCCGCCGGCTCCGAGGCGATCGGAGCCGGGGTTGCCGATTCCCGGGGTTGCATCGGGATGCCCCAGTCGTCCAACTCGGTCGAAGCTGCCGGTGCGGCAGGTGTCGCCGGTGCCGGCTCAGCCGGTGGCTGCGGCTCTTGGCGCACCGGCTGAGCCGCGACCGGACGCGAGTCCGGCGCGGCAACCGGAACCTCGGCGGCCAGAACTGCGGCCGCCGGCGCGGAGGCGACCGGTGCTGCCGACCGTGGCGCAGCGGGGTTGCTCGCCGGTTGTTCGCGTTGCGGTGCCGGCTGCGCGGCCGCGGGTGCCGCATCGGCGGGAGCGGTCCCCGCATAGGAGAGCCGCCGTTCGATCCGGTCCACCCTGGCGGCCATGCCGCGTTCGCTTTGTTCTGCACCCGGGAGCAGCAAGCGGGCGCAGAGCAGCTCCAAATGCAGCCGGGGAGAGGTGGCTCCGGTCATTTCGGTCAATGCAGTATTGCTGACATCGGCCGCCCGGGAGAGTTCCGCCCGGCCCAGTTGCGCGGACTGGTTCTGCATCCGGGCGATTTGGTCGTCCGGCATGCCGCGCAGGATCGCCGGCGCGCTTTCCGGCATGGCCTGCACGATGATCAGGTCGCGGAAGCGTTCCAACAGGTCTTCCACGAAGCGCCGCGGGTCCAGCCCGGTCTGGATGATGCGGTCTACCGCTCGGAACACGGTAGCTGCGTCGGCGGCGGCCAGGGCGTCCACCACATCGTCGAGCAACGAGGCATGCGTATAGCCGAGCAGCGAAACCGCGAGCTCGTAATCGAGGCCTTGTTCACCGGCGCCCGCCATGAGCTGGTCCAGCACGGAGAGCGAGTCCCGCACCGAGCCGCCGCCGGCCCGCACCACCAGCGAGAGCACCCCGGGCGCGACCTTGACGTGTTCCTGGTCGGACAGCAACTGGAGGTAGGCCATCAAAGGCTCCGGCGGCACCAAGCGGAAGGGGTAGTGGTGGGTGCGCGAACGGATCGTGCCGATGACCTTGTCCGGCTCGGTGGTCGCGAAGATGAACTTGATGTGCTCCGGTGGCTCTTCGACGATTTTCAGCAGCGCGTTGAAGCCGGCACTGGTGACCATGTGGGCTTCGTCGATGATGAAAATCTTGTAGCGGTCCCGAACCGGGGCGAAGGTAGCGCGTTCCCGCAAATCCCGGGCATCGTCGACGCCGCCGTGGCTGGCCGCGTCGATCTCGATCACATCGAGGCTGCCGGGGCCGCCGGTGCGCAGTTCCACGCAGCTGTCGCACACGCCGCAGGGCGTGTCCGTGGGGCCCTGGGCGCAGTTCAGGCAGCGGGCCAGGATTCTGGCCGACGTCGTCTTGCCGCAGCCGCGCGGGCCGGAGAACAGGTAGGCGTGATTCACCCGGTTCTTGCGCAGCGCCGCCATCAGCGGTTCGGTGACATGGCCCTGCCCGATCACGTCCGCAAACGTGTCCGGCCGATACCTGCGATAAAGAGCTGTGGTCACGTAGAAACCCTACCGTCCGGCGCCGACATTGTTAGTACCGTGCCCCGGCGCCGGGCGGACCAGCCAAGCCTCACGGGGCAACCGGGCAGGATCGAATTCGGCCAAGGCGGCCGGCAATGCGGGCGGCAAGCCGAGTGAACCGAAGATCAGGCCGAGCGCTGCATCGCGGCCGACGTCGGCCAGGGTCACCGCGCCGTCGCGCTTGGCCAGACGTTGCCCGGCCGGGTTCAGGGCAAGCGGGACATGGGCGTACCCGGGAACCGGATAACCCAGCAGCGAAGCCAAATAGGCTTGGCCCGGTGCCGCCGCCAGCAGATCGTCGCCGCGGACTACTTGGTCCACGCCCTGCAGCGCGTCGTCGACGACCACTGCGAGGTTGTAGGCGGTGACGCCGTCGTTCCGGAGCAGCACGAAATCATCCACCGGGCCGCGGAACTCTCCGTGCTGCCGATCGTGGATCCGGAATTCCGCGACGTCGCTGCGCAACCGCCAGGCGGCCGGGCGTTCGCTCCGTTTCCGGGCCCGCTCCGTTTCGCTGAGGCTCCGGCACGTGCCCGGATAGCGCCCCGGCGCTTGGTGCGGCGCACTCGCGGCCTCGGCGATGTCCCGCCGGGTGCAGAAGCATTCGTACAACCGGCCCTGCCCGCGGAGCCGGTCGAGGGCTTCGCGGTACCGGGCGACCCGGTCGCTCTGCCGGATCGGGGCTTCGTCCCAGTCCAAGCCGATCAGCGCCAGGTCCCGGAGTTGCTCGGCCTCCGCCCCGGCACGGGCCCGGTCCAGGTCTTCGATCCGGAGCAGGAAGCGCCGGCCGGTGCTGCGGGCGAAGAGCCAGGCCAGGATCGCGGTGCGCAGGTTTCCCAGATGGAGTTCGCCGGATGGGCTGGGCGCGAATCGGCCGGCCCCAGAATGGAGCCCTGGAAGATCTGGCATGGCGCTCCTAGAACGTAAGGACCCCTCGTGCACCCGCCAGAGCCCGCTTACCCTTGCTACCTTCCGGTCCTGGGGGAGTTCACAGGGTGACGCCGCACGAGGGGCTGCCGTCCATTCTACTGGATCCGAGCCGGTGGTTCGAACCGGGTCGCAGCCGGTGATTTCGTGGCGCTGTCCGCTTCGGGTATTCTGGAGTCTGCTCTTCTCTGGCTTGCCTTTGGCGGCCGATGGAAAGCAGCCAAGGAGGATTCGCCTAGCGGCCTATGGCGCACGCCTGGAACGCGTGTTGGGTTAACGCCCTCGGGGGTTCAAATCCCCCATCCTCCGCCGGAGAACGCCCCGGAGCCATTGCGGCCCCGGGGCTTTTTCGTGTCATGCCGCGTTTCGGATAGCCATTTGCGTTTCGGATAGCCATATGGGCGTCAAAAGGTTAACCAAAAGCCAAACGGCTATCCGAAACCGAGGATTGCTTGGTCGAAAACCGGTCAGCTCAACACGAAATCCGATACGGCAAACCGCCTTTTTCGGCAGCCCAGCCCCTTCCCGGCAGATTGCCGAGCGGGCTTTGCGGGGTGAAGCACACGGTGCTCAGACCCTCGGAACTCAGGTGGGCCGTGGCTTTGCCCAAGTCGGTGCCGAGCACAGCGGTCTGCGAAACGGCGTCCAGGGTGGCCTTGCCGCCCCTGATCACGCCGGTGACGTCTGCCTGGTTGAGTTTGATGCCGAAGACCCGCAACACTGACTTGCCCAGGACCTTGACCGTCGGGTCGGAGATTGATCCCGGTTGGTTCAAAACGGCAATTGGCCCGATGGTCGCCGATTGCGCGGTGCCGCAGAGAATACCGGAAACGACGAACTGGGTTGGCACCAGCGGGGTGGGGATTTTGAAGAACACGTCCCCGCCGAGTGAGGCGCTGAGCGGAGTCACCGCGCCGCATTGCGGATTCACCATGGCACCCAGGCCGACTTCGGCGCTCGGCGATATCCCTAACACTCCGAAAGGAGTCTGCGGGCCGAGTACCACGCCCAATTCGCCGCGCGCACCGAGCGGGTCGATCCGGGCGCCGGCCCCGATGGTCTCAACGCTGAATGGCAAGGGTACGCCAACGCTGGCTCCGACCAATCCGGCCAAGCTCCCGGTGAGCCCTGATAAGACCGAAGATTTGTAGATCTCGGCGTTGAAGCCCTTCGGACCGTCGCGCCAAGTCTTGCCCCAAATCAAGCTGAACTTCCACTCGCCCACGGTCTTTCCGTAGCTCAGCAGCGAATCCGAAGCTGCCGGATCCTGGTTTTTGATCAGTTCCGGGTTGAAGCTCCCATCGATTTGCCAGTGGTTTCCGCTGATCGGATCGTCCACCCGGTGCAAACTGGCTTTCGCTACCGGGAGTATGCCCAGTACTGCGGAACTGGGATCGACTCCGAAGACCGGGCCGGTAAAAGTGATGTTCGTCGAGGAAAATTCCAAGGCGAACTGTGTGGGATCCGGTTGTCCCTTGCCCGCAGTATCGTTTCGCGAAGCCAGCATCAGGCTCACTCCGGTATCCGGCCGCAGCCCGGTGGCGTCGGAAAGGTTGCCGATCGCGGCCCCGGAGCTACCGGCGCGCTGCGCGAAATATTGCAGGTCGGCCCGGCCCAGCGCCGTCGAACCGGCACCATCGGAGTCCAGCGTGATGGTCCAGTCCCGGGGCGCTGCGGGAGCGAGTTCGCGGAAGAAGTCGTCGGCGGCGAAGATACTCGAAACGTCCGGAATCGCGGCCTTCTGGCTTTTTACGCTGAAATCCAGGGCCTGCGGATCGGTCGAAACCGCAGCACCGCCCCAGGTCACCGTGGTTTGCGCCGCGCCGCGCACGATTTTGCCGCCCTTGGTGTCCAGCACCAAGCTGCTGCCCGGTTCCGGAGTGAGTGCGAAACCACCGATCACGACCGTGGACTCGGTGCTGATGGTGTTGTCCTGACTGCTGAAACAACCGGTCGCTTGGGCCAAGCCCACGATGGCTGATTGATCGCAACCGGTGGCGGCGGATGCCGTAGTGACGGGAAGCGCGACCAGCAACAGCGCGGCTGCGCCGAGAGCGCCGATACTTGATGACAAACGAGCTCTGAACATCTGCCTATCCCCAATTCATAGTTGACGTCGAGCAACGTTGTACTCCCGTATCCTGAAAATCAGATGGGAATTTCAGGTCCTGGCCGGACCGGCGCCGGGGCTAGAATGGAGGCCTCCACAATGGCGTATGAGGCGGTTGATCCCGATGCCCCAGCAGGATATGAACGAGTTCGACAACCCAGTGACCCGCGCGGCCCGCTACCGGGCCAGCCAGGAAGCGCAGGCAGAATCCGGAGCGCCCGCTGAGGCGGAAATTCCGCCCTTCCGGCCGGATGACGTTGCGGCCCGGGCCGACGCTGCAGTTGACCTGGCTGTGGCCCGGGGCGATTTCGACAATCTGGCCTACGCCGGCAAACCGCTTCCGGCGATGGGTGCCAACCTGGACCCGGATTGGTGGGTCCAGGGGCTGATCCAACGGGAGCAACTGACCGGTCTGGGCCCGCCGGCGATCATGCTCCGCAAAGAAGACGCCGAGCTCGACGCCGAACTGGACAAACTGCCGACCGAAGGCCAGGTCCGGGAATTGCTCGAAGACTTCAATGCCCGGGTGGTCGATGCTCGGCGGCAGCTGCTCGGCGGCCCTCCGGTGGTGACGAAAGTCCGTGACATCGAACAGGAGATCCTACGCTGGCGGGCGCGACGGGCTGCGGCCAATCCGTCCCCGGTGCCGGCGACGGGCCGGAGCCGGCGGAAAACCGGTCCCGGGATCTGGGCCAGATGGTTCCGGCGGGAGAAACTCCCAGGCCGCTTCCATTGAAGCAATGAAACAACTCCTGTAGTTTTGTTACTCACTAGTAGCATTCGATGCCGCTAGAACACAGGGAGGTGTTCATGTCAGCGAAACATGTGGACGTGCTGATCGTCGGCGCAGGGATGTCCGGAATCGGCGTCGCCTGCCATCTGCGCCGCACGCATCCGGACCGCAGCTACGCGATTCTGGAAGCCCGCGAGGTCAGCGGCGGCACCTGGGACCTGTTCCGTTATCCCGGGATCCGTTCGGATTCGGACATGCACACTTTCGGCTTCGGCTTCCGGCCTTGGGAATCCGAGGACTCGATTGCCGACGGCCCGGCGATCCTCAAGTACTTGCGGGAGACCGCAGTCGAATACGGCGTCGACCAGCACATCATCTACCAACGCAAGCTGGTGGCTGCCGATTGGTCTTCCGAGCGCGGGATCTGGACTGTCGAGGCGGTCCGCCAGGACAACGGCGAGACCGAGCAGTACACCTGCAATTTCCTGCTGATGAACACCGGGTACTACCAGCACGATTCCGGCTACCAGCCCGAGTTCGCCGGCCGGGACCGGTACCGGGGCGAATTCGTGCACCCGCAATTCTGGCCGGAGGAGCTGGACTACGCCGGGAAGAAGGTCGTGGTGATCGGCAGCGGAGCCACCGCGGTCACCTTGGTGCCGACCATGGCCGGGACCGCTGAGCACGTGACCATGTTGCAGCGTTCGCCCACCTACATCGTCGCGCAGCCAAAGCAGGATCCGCTCGATCGCGCGCTGCGCAAGGTGCTGCCGCTTTCGGTCAGCTACCCGATCGTGAAATGGGCGAACATCCTCAAGCAAGTCGCGATCTACAAGTCGTCGAAGGCCATGCCCCGGGTGATCCGGAAAGGGCTGATCCGGATGGTGGCCAAGCAGCTGCCCAAAGGCTACGACGTCGAAACCGACTTCGGCCCGCGCTACAACCCCTGGGACCAACGCTTGTGCCTGGTGCCCGACGGCGACCTGTTCCGGTCGATCCGCAACGGCCAGGCCTCGGTGGTCACCGATCAGATCGACACCTTCACCGAAAACGGCATCCGGTTGCGCTCGGGCAAAGAGCTCGAAGCCGACATCGTGGTGTCCGCGACCGGCCTGAACATGTCCGCACTGAGCGGCATCCGGGCGTCCGTGGACGGAGTTCCGGTCGACGTTTCGAAAGTGGTGGTCTACCGGGACACGATGGCGTCCGGAGTGCCGAATTTCGCCTTCACGTTCGGCTACATCAATTCGTCGTGGACGCTCAAAGTGGATCTCACCGCAGATTTCATCTGCCGGTTGATGAAGCACATGGACGAACACGGCTACCACAGCGTGGTCCCGCAGATCACCGATCCGTCGATGAAGCTCCGCCGGATGCTGGATTTCAAGGCCGGTTACATGGAGCGCAGCGCGCAGCAGTTCCCGCTGCAGGGGGATCGGCGCCAATGGCAGGTGCGGATGAGCTACCTCTCCGACTACCGGGCCCTGCGGGCAGCCAAATTCGACGTTCCGGAACTGGGCTTCAGCGCGCGGAAAAAGCTCCAAGCCAAAGCGGAGGCGTAGCCGCGGGGAGCTGCCGCTGCCCGGGCAGCCGCGCACCCCGCTGAGGCCGGAATCCAAGGGTCTGATAGCCTGAGTTGGCGCTTCGAAGCTCGGAAACCTGATGTCTAACCGTCTTGAGCCGACGGACTAAGGAATCGATGAGTCTGCCTGCCTCAGCAAGCAACCCACCCGACCGCAACGAGCCTGAAAACGATCCTCCCGCCCCGGTCGAGGCCAAGCCACGGATCAACCGAGCGGTATTCTGGGGCACCGCCGTCGGCGTAGTGGCGATTACCGTTTGGGCCGCTGCGGCTCCGGATTCGGCCAGCTCGGTGATCGGCGCGGTGGTCGATGGGATCTCCAAAAACTTCGGCTGGTTCTACTTCCTGGTCGTTGCCGCAGTGCTGCTTTTCGTGATTTTCCTGGCGATCACCAGGGTGGGCAATACCAAGCTCGGGCCGGACCATTCGAAGCCGCAGTTCAACTTGTTCACCTGGGGTTCCATGCTCTTCGCCGCCGGAATCGGCGTGGACCTGATGTTCTTCTCGGTCTCCGAGCCGGTCACCCAGTACTTGGCTCCGCCGGTCGGCGAGGGCCAGACCTTGCAAGCAGCCCGCCAAGCCATGGTCTGGACGCTCTTCCACTACGGACTGGCCGGCTGGGGGCTCTACGCTTTGATGGGCCTGGCGCTGGGCTACTTCGCCTATCGGCACAATCTGCCGTTGAGCATCCGTTCTGCTTTGTACCCGATCTTCGGCAAGCGGATCCACGGCCCGGTGGGCGACGGGGTGGACATCGCAGCCATGCTGGGCACGATTTTCGGTATCGCCACCTCGCTGGGCATCGGCGTCGCGCAGTTGAACTTCGGCCTGAGTTTCCTTTTCGGCGTTCCGGAGAGTCTCGCGGTCCAAGCCGCGCTCATCGTGCTGGCCGTGGCGATCACCGCGGTTTCCTCGATTTCCGGCGTGGACAAGGGCATCCGCAGGCTCGCCGAACTCAATGTGGTGCTGGCGATCGGCTTGATGCTGTTCATCCTCTTCGCCGGCAAAACCAGTTTCCTGCTGGATTCCCTGGTACAGAACGTGGGCGATTTCTTCGCGATGTTCCCCGGCATGGCGCTGAACACTTTCGCCTATGACCGCCCCGATGACTGGTTGAACTCCTGGACACTGTTCTTCTGGGCCTGGTGGATCGCCTGGGCGCCCTTCGTGGGACTGTTCCTGGCCCGGATTTCCCGCGGTCGGACGATCCGGCAGTTCGTTTTCGGCTGTCTCACGGTTCCGTTCGCGTTCATCGCGATCTGGATCGTGATTTTCGGCAACAGCGCCCTGGACATCGTGATGGGTGGAAACCAGGCCTTCGGCGAGGTCGCGTTGAACCAGCCGGAGCGCGCGTTCTATTCGCTCCTGGAGCAATACCCAGCAGTGCCGCTGAGCGCCGGGATCGCGACCTTCACCGGGCTGCTCTTCTACATCACCTCAGCGGATTCCGGAGCTCTGGTGATGTCCAACTTCAGCGCCCGGTTGAAGGACCCGGCGGCAGACGGGCCCAAGTGGTCCCGGCTGTTCTGGGCGATCGCCACCGGCGCACTGACCTTGGCCATGCTGGCGGTGGGCGGCATCCCGACCCTGCAGAACGCGACGATCATCATGGGTCTGCCGTTTTCCTTCGTCCTGGTGCTCATCATGCTGGGCCTGTACAAAGCCCTGCAGGTGGAGCAACTGGCCGCGGACAGCTTCCGTTCCAGTCTGCCCGCGGTGCTTTCCGGCCGGGCCGGTGCGGGGGAGCGCGGGCGCAATTGGAAACACCGGCTAGGCCGGGTGATGTCCTATCCGGGACCCAAATCGGTGGACCGCTTCGTGCAGCAGACCGTGCTGCCCGCGCTGACCGAGGTAGCCGAAGAGTTCCGCGCTCAAGGCTTGGCGGTGCAGCTGGAAAACGGCCTGGTGGCCAGCTGCGGGATCAACCAAGTGGACCTGCAGGTGACCATGGGTGCCGAACGCGATTTCAAATACCAGGTCTACCCGGTCCGCTACGAGACGCCGTCCTACGCATCCAGGATGGCCCGGTCCGAGGACACTTACTACCGGCTGGAAGTCTTCAGTCAATCCGGCAGCCACAGCTACGACCTGATGGGCTATGCCGCTTCGCAGATCATCACCGATGTATTGGACCACTATGAGCGGCACCTGGAATTCCTGCATTTGAACCGCGGCAATCCCGGCGCCAGCTCGGTGGCCGATGACGCTTACAGCTCCGAAGCGAGTACGCAATGGGAGCAGGATTTCGAACTCGAGGAGGAAACCAAGTGAACCAATCGAATCCGGTCAGCACCTTGTTCATCGACGGCCGGTGGGTGGCCGCGCAGCGCGGCGGCGTGCGGATGATCAATTGCCCGGCTGACGGCCAGCCGGTGGGCGAGGTCTCCGAAGCCACCCGCGAAGACACCGAAGCCGCGATCACGGCCGCCCGCAGGGCCTTTGACCGCGGGGCGTGGCGCGAGGTGCCTGCCGGGGAACGGGGCAATTTCCTGCTCAAGGTGGCGGCCCGGTTGCGCGAACGGAACGAAGAATTCGCCCGGGCGGAAAGCCTGGACACCGGCAAGCGCATGGTCGAAGGCCGTACCGATATGACGGACATCGCCAACTGCTTCGAGTATTTCGGCAAGCTCGCCGACCAGGATGCCGGCCGGATGGTCGACGCCGGTTCGGCCATCGTGGTCAGCCGGATCGTCTACGAACCGGTGGGCGTCTGCGGGCTGATCGCGCCCTGGAATTACCCGCTGTTGCAAGCGGCGTGGAAAATGGCGCCGGCGCTCGCCGCCGGATGCAGCTTTGTGCTTAAGCCCAGCGAGCTTACCCCGCATTCGTCGATGCTGATGATGGAGGTCTTCGACGAACTCGGGCTCCCGCCAGGGGTCGCCAACCTGGTGCTCGGCGCCGGGCCGGAGGCAGGTGCGCCGCTCGCGGAACATCCCGACGTCGACCTGGTCTCTTTCACCGGAGGCTTGCAGACCGGCAAGCGGATCGCCGCTGCCGCCGCGGCGTCGATCAAAAAGGTCGCCCTGGAACTCGGCGGCAAGAACCCCAACGTGATTTTCGCCGATGCGGACTTCGACGCCGCGCTGGACAATGCGCTCAATGCCGCGTTCCTGCATTCCGGCCAGGTGTGTTCGGCCGGCGCCCGATTGCTGGTCGAAGAACCGATTGCCGAGCGCTTCGTGGCCGAGCTGGTGCGCCGTGCCGAACAGATCAAACTGGGCGGCCCGTTCGACGAAGCGGCCGAGACCGGGGCGTTGATTTCCGCCGCGCACCGGGAGAAAGTAGCGGACTATGTGCAGCAGGCCGTTGCAGAGGGGGCCAGGATCCGCTGCGGCGGCAAGGCCCCGGAGGACCCGGAGCTGGCTGCTGGCTTCTATTACCTGCCCACGGTTTTGGATCGGGTGGCCCGCGGCTCCTCGGCACTGCGGGATGAGGCCTTCGGCCCGGTAGTCACCGTGGAAACGTTCAACGGCGAGGCGGAGGCCTTGGAGATCGCCAATGACACCTGCTACGGCCTGGCCGGGGCGGTGTGGAGCCAGGACGCCGGGAAATCGCAACGCGTGGCGGCCGGATTGCGGCACGGCACGATTTGGATCAATGACTTCCACCCCTATCTTCCACAGGCCGAATGGGGCGGCTTCAAGCAGTCCGGCATCGGCCGGGAATTGGGTCCGAGCGGCTTGGCCGAATACCGCGAAGCCAAGCACATTTACCACAACATCGCACCCGCGGTCACCGGGTGGTTCCCGGAGCACTGAGGCCGAAGAGTTCTGAAGAGCACTGAATCTGACTGGAGTGAATCTCATGGAAACGACTGAATTCGATTACTTGGTGATTGGTGGCGGCTCGGCCGGGGCTGCGCTGGCCGCGCGGCTGAGCGAGGACCCGGAACTGCACGTGGCCTTGTTGGAGGCCGGGCCGGACGACCGGGACCTCCCCGAAGTACTGCAGTTGGACCGCTGGATGGAACTGCTCGAATCCGGCTATGACTGGGACTATCCGATTGAGCCGCAGCCGCAGGGGAACTCCTTCATGCGCCACGCCCGGGCTAAAGTGCTCGGCGGCTGTTCCAGCCACAATTCCTGCATCGCCTTTTGGCCGCCGCGCGAAGATCTGGACGAGTGGGCCGCGAAGTTCGGCTGCGAGGGCTGGGACGCGGCGAGCCTCTACCCGGTGCTGCAAGGCCTGGAAAGCAATGACGACCACGAGCCGATGGAATTCGGTCCCGGGCACGGCCACCAGGGGCCGGTCCAGCTGATGAGCATTCCGCCCCGTGACCCTTGCGGCATCGCACTGCTGGACGCTTGCGAACAGGCCGGGATTCCCCGGGCCCGGTTCAACTCCGGTGCTACGGTGCGTGACGGTGCGAACTTTTTCCAGATCAACCGGCGCGCGGACGGGACCCGATCGTCGTCGTCGGTCTCGTATTTGCACCCGATCCGGGATCGGTCCAATCTCACCGTGCTGACCGGGAAGTGGGCCCGGCGGCTTAGCTTCGAGCAACTGCCCGACGGCGGCCGGCGCTGCACCGGCGTCGAAGTGGTGGATAACGCTTTCGGCAAGGGCCAGGCGCTCACCGCCCGCCGCGAAGTGATCCTTTCCGCGGGGGCGATCGACTCGCCGAAGCTGTTGATGCTCTCCGGAATCGGCCCGGCGGAGCATCTGGCGGAACTCGGCATCGAGGTGTTGGTGGATTCGCCAGGGGTGGGTGAGAACCTGCAAGACCATCCCGAGGGCGTCATCCAATGGGAAGCCAAACAACCGATGCCGAGCGAATCGACGCAGTGGTGGGAGATCGGGATTTTCACTCGGACCGCCCAGGGTTTGGCGCAGGACCCGGAGCTGGACCGGCCGGATCTGATGTTCCACTACGGCTCGGTGCCGTTCGACATGCACACGGTCCGCCAGGGCTACCCCAGCACCGAGAACGGATTCTGCCTGACGCCGAATGTGACGCACGCCCGGTCCCGCGGGACGGTGCGGCTGCGCAGCCGGGACTACCGGGACAAGCCGTTGGTGGATCCGCGGTATTTCAGCGATCCGCACGATATGCAGGTGATGATCGCCGGAATCCGCAAGGCGCGGGAGATTGTTGCACAGCCGGCGATGGCCGAGTGGGCCGGCGCCGAACTGTACCCGGGCGATGAGGTGCGCACTGATGCCGAGATCGCCGACTATATCCGGCGCACGCACAACACCGTGTACCACCCGGCGGGTACCGTGCGGATGGGAGCGGCCGACGATCCGGGCTCGCCGCTCGATCCGCAGCTGCGGGTTAAGGGGGTCAGCGGCTTGCGAGTCGCCGATGCCTCGGTGATGCCGGAGCTGACCACGGTGAACCCGAACATCACCACCATGATGATCGGCGAGCAGTGCGCCCGCCTGATCGCCTCGGCTGGGTGAGTCCGGAGTCCACCGCGGAAGCGGGAGCTGCCCTGGAGTCCAGAGTCGCCGCAAAAACCGGGGTCAGCCGGCGCGCAGCGCCGGAACGGCTGCGGGGCTGAGGAAATCCTCGGCCCTGCGCATCGCGGTGTGGTCCTGGCGCACGTCGCCGGGCTGATCGCCGTTTCCGTACAGCAGCCCGCCCCAGGCCATCCCCAAATACTCGGCGGTCAACCGCAGCGAGGTGGCCAGGCCATCGGCCTTGCCGGCGTCGTCGGTGTACCCGGCGCTGATCGCCCAGAGCGTCCGGCCGGCCATGGTGCGACGGAACCGGAGCCCCGGAATATGCAGCCAGCCGTCCCAATGGTCGAGGTAGCGCTTCACCGGTGCGGAGACCGAATACCAATACAACGGTGAGACGATCACCAAGTCGGTGGCGCGCAGGGTCGCGGCGAGCAGCGCGCCCTCATTGCCGTCCGGAAAGATCGGCGCCGAGGCGGCGTCGGCGTCGAAATCCGGCAATGGCAAGTCGGCGAGCCGGAGCCATTCCGAGCTGGCGCCGTCGGGCAGGTGCTGTTCGGCCCGGCGGGCCAAGATCGCGGAGTTTCCGTTCGGCCGGGAGCTGCCTTCGATGAAGACGAAATGCCGCTCGCTCATCGGACGGCCTCCGGCTGAACGGCTTTGCGGCGCTGCGGCGCGGCTGCGATGGCCAGGGCCACGATGGCGACCCCCGCGCTGAGGATCAGTCCGGGGCGGAAGGTGTCAAGGGTCGCCGCCGCATCGCCGGCCGGGTGCCCGGCCTGCGCGCCGGCGACGATCGCCGTGGTCACGGCCAGCACCAAGGCTGCGCCGACTTGTGCGCTGGTCTGGATCAAACCCGCGGCCAAGCCTTGTTCGTCGTCGTGGATTCCGGCCGTGGCCTGCACGTTGATGGACGGGAAGCCCAAGGCGAAGCCGATGCCCAGCAGAATCACCGACGGCAGAATGTCCAGGGCGTAGTCGGGGCTGGTGCCCACGTGCAGGAACAAGAGGTAACCCAGCGACAGGGCGGCCAATCCGGCGACGATGAGCTTCACCGCGCCGATCCGATCAATCAGCGCGGAAGCGAACGGAGAGCTCGCCGCCACGATCAGGCCGGTCGGCAGCAAGGCCAATGCCATGGCGAGCGGGGACCAACCGAGCACGTTCTGCAGGTACATGGTCAAGATGAACTGGAAGCTCAGGTAGGAACCGAACAAGCCGATGATGCTCAGGTTGGCCCGGGTTACCCAGCCTTGGCGCAGGATGCCGAATCGGACGAGCGGGTGTTTGACCTTGGCTTCGATGATGCCGAAGGCGGCCAGCAGGAGCGCGGACAACGCGAAGCCGACGATGGTCCGCGGTGCCGTCCAGCCGGCCTCCGGGGCGGAAACCACCGTGTACACCAGAGTGAGCATGCCCAGCGCCAAGGTGATGGCACCGCCGATGTCGTGCCCGCCGTCGGTGGCCGGTTTGTCTTTGGGAATGAATTTGAAGCCCAGGAGAACCGCGACGACGGCGATCGGCACCGCGACCAGGAAGGTCCAGCGCCAGCTCAGCGAGGTCATCAGGCCACCGAGCACCAAGCCCAGCGAGAAGCCGCTGGCGCCGAAGGTTGAATAGATCGAGATCGCGCGGTTGCGGGCCGGGCCTTCGGCGAAGTTGGTGGTGATGATCGAGAAGCCGGTGGGTGCGGTGAAGGCTGCAGCCAGGCCCTTGATGAAACGGGTGGCGATCAAAAGGGTCGGATCGTTGACGATTCCGCCCAGAAGCGAGGCGATTGCGAATATGCTCAGCGCGATCAGGAAGATTTTGCGGCGGCCGAGCAGATCGGCCATTCGGCCGCCGAGCAGCAACAGGCTGCCGTAACCGAGCACGTAGGCGGAGACGATCCATTGCAGGGATTCGGTGCCCAGGCCCAGTTCGCGGCCCATCGAGGGAAGGGCGACGCCGACCATGGAAACGTCCAGGGCGTCCAGGGCCAGGACCGTGCACAGGACGAGCAGGAGCATGATCTGCCGACCGGACCATTTGCCGGTGGGCGCGGAGTGTGGCTTCGTCGCAGGCGTGGCGACGAGAGGTGGTGTCGTGGTCATGGCATCAAACTATATGACGCATCATTGAATGACAAGGAAAAAGATGACATGGAATTTAATTCTTCGTCATGGTAAACTGGCCGGCATGACGAAACTTGGAGTGTCCTCCAGGAGTGCGGCTGAGGCCGCGGATTCTGGGCTGGTTGAGCAATGGCGCTCGGTGCAGGATGCCTACTTGCGTACTTCGAACGCGATCGAACGGGAATTGGAAAGCAAGTTCGACATCGGCTTCAGCGAGTTCGAGATTTTGGATCTTCTGGCCGAGTATTCGCCGGAGAACTGCCGGATGAAGGATTTGGCGCTCACCTCTCCGTTGACCCAGAGTGCCTTGTCCAGGATCGTGGACCGGTTGGAGAAAGCCGGAATGGTGGAGCGGGCCGCGTGCGCCGACGACCGCCGCGCGATGCTGGTCGCGCTCACTCCGCTGGGCCGCAGCGTGCACGCCGAAGCGGCGGTCACCCAACGTGCGGTGCTCAAGGAGTGCCTGGGCGCTTGAGCCTGCACGGTTGAGCCGGTCCGCGCCGGCTCCGATGGTTTTGCGCGGAAAATCAGGGTATTCATCGGAAGGTTCCAGTGTGTGGTGATGACCTCTAGGTGGTTGCCCCCTGGTCATCCGAAGACTCGGGATCCGGTGGCCGGCGCGCCCTGACCGGCGTGCCTACTTCGATGAAAATCAGGAGATATTCGTGAAGACTCTGATTCGTCCACTCGGCGCCGCTGCGGTCGCCTTCGCCCTACTCGCCGGCGGCACCGCAACCGCCCAGGCGTACAACCTCTCCGGCGGACATCTGCCGACCACCAGCCCCAGCTACAAGATCAACGGAGGCTCCTCAGCGTCGAGGACTGCTTGGTCAGCCGGGGTGTCCGATTGGAACAACGCCGGCGCCGGGGTCAGCCCCAGCACGACCTCCGGTTCCGCCACCGTCGCATTGAGCGAAGCCAATGATTCCAGCGTCAGCTGGGACGGCATCACGTATTGGAACAACGGGGCCAACGGCGTGATGACCAATGTCAGCGCGCAGCTCAATGCGGCCTACACCGCAGGCTACAGTGCATCGAAGCGCGAAGGCGTCGCGGCGCACGAGGTCGGGCACACGCTGGGCCTGGCGCACAGCAATAGCTGCGTTTTGATGAACCCGACCACCCCGGACCGCACCAATTGCGGGGTGTACAGGCCGCAGCAAGACGACATCAACGGGGTCCGGGCGATTTACGGCGCCAGCAGTCGCGCTGCTGCGCAACCGGGCACCGTGATGCACCTGTCCCAGGCGGAAAGCTTCAAAGACCTCAAGAGCCTGCACCGGAGCGCTGACGCCGTGGTCGTCGCCAGCGTGGGCGGCCAGAGCTCCACGGTCAAGGACGGGATTCCGTTCACCGACCACAACCTCAAGGTCCGGGCTTGGCTCAAAGGCGGCAGCAGCACCGGTTCCGCGACGGTCCACCAGACCGGTGGCCCGGTCGACGGTGCGCTGATGCAAGACGATCGGGATCCGCTGCTCCAGGAGGGCCAGACCGGAATCTATTTCCTTCGCCAGTACGCGCCGGGCAAATTCTTCATCATCGGCGGTGCGGACGGCCGGTTCGAGATCACGGCCGGCAACTCGGTGTCCGCACTCGCTTCGTCGAATGTGAAAGACGTCTCGGGGTCGTTGTCCGATCTGGTCTCCCGGACCCAGGGCCTGACCCGGGCCGAAGGATCCCGCTAGACGGCCGTGCCGCAGTAGCGTCGCTGCGCTGAACCCTGCGCCCAGTTCTCCCGTCCGCGCCCGGAATGACCGGTGCGGGCGGGAGGGCCTTAGGCGAGAACCGCGCCGATCGGTTGCGCACCGGCTCACCGCGAGGCGGTGCGCAGCCGTTCGATCCGGCGCAGCGCGGCCTGTTCGCTGGGCCGAACCCTGCCCAAGCCGATTCGCACAATGCCCAAAACCACCCGGACCCCGGCCCGGGTCAACCGGGGGAACCGTGAGCGGCGCAAGCCCAGCAGCTCGCGGAACTCGGGTTCGAGAGAGTCCACCGCAGCGCTGAAAATCACCCGGTATCCCTTCAGCTGCGAGCCGGGCAATGGCGGATTCCGGATGAATGCCAGCACTTCGCGCACCCGCGCGTCGGCCCGCAGTTCGCCGCGGCGGTGCCATTCCCGCAATTCGGTCCGCATGGCGGCCTCGGATTCCGGTGGTGCCGCGACGCCCATCAACCGCCCGGCCTGCGCCCATTCGCGGACGTAGGCGTCCCCGTCGACCTGGCGGCCATAGCGCTGGTTGGCGCTGAGGAACGCGTCCATGAAGGCGATGTGCACCCAGCGCAACAACTCCGGATCAGCGGCCGAGTAGCTCCGGGCCACGCCGTGGCCGTCGGTGAACTCGCCGGATACCGATTCGTGCATCCGGCTCACCCAGGCAGAGGCCGCACGGGCGGCTCCGGTGGACCCGTAGGTCACTGTGAAGATCCAGCGGATGGTGCCGGCGAGCCGGCCCAAGGGGTCTTCGCGGAAACGGGAATGGTCCCAGACCCCGGCTAGGGCGCCCGGGTGGAGTGCTTGCATGAGCAGCGCTCGGACGCCGGCGACGATCGTGGTCGTCGAACCGTGCACCGCCCATACCGCTGACGACGGCGGGAAGTAGCCGGCGTCGTCGCCGTCGGCGAGCCGCCCGACCCATTCCGGGCGGGATTCCGGATCGCCGGTGAAAGTCTGCTTCAACTCGGCGCTCCAACGGCGGAACGGGTTCGCCATGCTCAGCCCACGGAGTTCCCGGAGACCCAGAACCAGCGGCCATCGACTTTGACCACTTCCAGGCCCACCCGGACCGGATCGACCCCGCCGGGGAAACTGAGCGCGTCCGGACCGAAGATGAAGCCCTGCTCCACCTGGACGGTGACCCTCGCGTCATTGGGCATCTCGAAGCTCCGGGTCGGCTGGTCGACCGGGGTGGCTTTGCCGGCGTCGATGGCCGGGTCGCGGAAGAAGCTCGTCTTGTCCTGGTAGAGGTCGGCGATGAACTTTTCGCAATAGCCGCCCAGGGCATTGCGCGCCGCGGGCAGGGCCAGGGCGCAGACCCCGTTCCAATTGCCGGCGAGCACGGCTTCGTAATACTGCCGGACGACGGCGGCCGCTTCGCTGTTCGGGTCCGTCGGCTTCGGGTCGGCGTTCTGCACGCTGCACGCACTGAGCAGCACGAGCAGGACGGCTAGCGGCAGGACGCCGCGGGTGAACTTCATTACCCCATGCAATCACATGTCGCAGCCGGGGTGGCATCGATGCCCGGCTCGGCCAGTTTCACGCCGTCGATTTTGGCCGACGCCGCAGGAATTTCCCCGGCGTCGGCCAATATCCGCGGCTACTGCGGCTTCCAGCCCAGGGTGTCCAGGTTCGGATCGGCACGCAGTGCATCGATCAACGCCCTCGGGCGGAACCGAGATGTTCATCGACCAGGGTTCGGAAAACCACCGGAAACACGGAGGAACCCCGCTGGCTTCGCCGGGACCGCCTATCCGCTGGAGCATTTCGGCCCAGTTGCGGCGAATCCAACGGGGGTGACGGACCGGGTCTGTAGTTGATGCCGCCACCGCGAGCTTCAAACATGCTGAAGTTCGTAGATCGGGTTCAGGATCCAGGTGCTGTCTTCCCAACCGGATGCATCGGTTCCCGGGGCTTTCCTCGCATCGAAATCCCGTCCGCGTATGGAGTTACCTCCGCGAACGGGATTTCAGTACGCGAATCGTGTGGTTCGGAGTCCGGAGTCAGGCCCCGCTTTGGGTGAACCGGATGACTACGGCGTTTTCCGGGTAGAGGATCGGCATCTGCAGACCCACGCTCGCCAAGGCGGCACCGCTGAGCTGCAGCGGTTCCGCTCCGGAGTTCCACGGCAGCGGGGCGCGGCTTTGCCGGCCCACCGAATCAACCGGGGTCAACAGCTCCGCCAGGTAGTTCTTCGCCGGGTCCAATCCTGGGAAGGCCACCGGCCCGGCCGGGTTGCTGATCGGGGCGCTGCGCTGGGTGAGTGCGAAGACCGCTTCCGAGCGGTCCTGGGCCACCACACCGCGCAGATCGAGTGACGGGTCGGTCAGGTCGGCGTGCACGCTGCGGCCGGAGTGGAACAGCCCACGATGCGTTTTGTGGATGCTGATCCACCGGGCGAGCTCCGCCCGCTCGGCTTCGCTGGCCTGCGAGATGTCCCATTCCACGCCCAGGTGGCCGAACAGTGCTGAACTGGCGCGGAAATCCATCGTGTGGGTCCGGTGGGTGGTGTGCGATTGCGGGCCGCCGATATGCGCGCCCATCATCTCGTAGGGCACCAGCAAGCCGGTGTACGCCTGGTTGTCCAAACGCTCGATCGGTTCGATGCAGTCGCTGACCCAGATCCGGTCGGTATGCGCCAGGACGCCCAGGTCTACCCGGGCTCCGCCGGAGGCGCAGGACTCGATTTCCAGACCTGGGTGCGTGGCTTTGAGCTCAGCCATCAGCCGGTATGCGGCCAGCGTGCTTTCGTGCACGGCGGCGACACCGCTGCGCGGGTCAACCGGTTCCAGCAGGTCGCGGTTGTGGTCCCACTTCAGGTAGTCGATCGAATGCTCGGCGACCAAGCCGCTGATCGCGTCGAACAGATAGCGCCAGGCATCCGGATTCGCCAGGTTGAGTACTTGTTGCTGCCGGGCGGAGGCCGGCCAGCGCCCGGATCCGGTGGCGCCGGGGTGCAGGATCCATTCCGGGTGACTACGTGCCAGATCGCTGTCCAGGTTGGCCATCTCCGGTTCGAACCACAAGCCGAACTGCATGCCCAGCCCGCGCACGGTGTCCACGAGCGGCTTCAGGCCGGCCGGCCAGGCGGCGGTCGAGACCTGCCAGTCGCCCAAGCCGGAGGAGTCGTTCCGGCGCGAGCCGAACCAGCCGTCGTCGAGCACGAAGCGTTCGACGCCGGCTGCGGCGGCGGCCTGGGCGATCTCGGTCAATCTGCCCAGATCGTGGTCGAAGTAGACCGCCTCCCAACTGTTGAGCGTCACCGGCCGCGGAGGTTTCGGGTGTTCCGGGCGGGACCGGAGGTCTTGGTGGAAACGCGCCGCCAGCTCGTCGAGCCCTTCGCCCCAGGAACCGACGGACCAGGGGGTCCGGTAGCTTTCGCCCGGGGCCAGGATGATTTCGCCCGGGAGCAGCAATTCGGCAGCGCTGAAGAAGTTCTGCGCCTCGACGGTGCGTTCCGCGCTGAGCCGGTAGTTCCCGCTCCAGGCAAGGTGGACTGCGTGCACGGTGCCGTGTTGGAAGCCGAACCCGGCGGTCCCCGCGGCGAGCAGCAACGGGGCATCGGCACCGGTGCGGCCCCGCCGGCCCTCACGCAGGTGCGTGCCCACGGTGAGCGGGCGGCGTTGCGGGCTGCGCTCTTTCAGGTGCCGTCCGGCGCTGTCCAGGATCTCGGCCGCGTTGGCGGAGAACGGGAACGTCGCGCCGAGCGCCAGGACTTCGTAGGCCGTTTCCCCGGTGTTCCGGACAGAGAGCCGCTGGCGCAGCAAGCCGGATTCGCCGAGTTGGAGTTCGACGCCGATCTCCAGCCCGGCATCGGGATCGGCGGCTCGTACCGACAAACCGTCCGGGACGGCCTCGAACTCTTCGACGACGAACCTCGGGAAGCCGGCCCGGCCGGCGCGGTGCCCTTGCAGCCCGGGCAGGTGCTGCCAGCCTTCGGATTCCTGGGGCAGCAAGCTCATCCGGGCGGGGACTTCGAGGCCCGCCAGACCCGGCTGCGGCGCGATCGCCAAGGACAAGGCGGCCAACTGGTGCCCGGACAACGGCCCCTGCTGGTCCAGCGGCGCCCCCCAGTGCAGGATCCGCGGCATCGTCTGGCCGGAGCACTCGACGACCACGCTGGTGCCGCCGCGGTGGAGTTGGACGAACCGGGCCGGTGAATCGGCTGCCGCCGTGGTCGGATGGAGTTGGTTCATGGACTAGTTCTACCGCAAGTTTTACCGCAAGAACCTCGCAGATCGTCGGTTATTGCTCGGCTGGACCAACTTCACGCCGCCAATTTTGGGTGACGCCGCAGAAATTTTCCCGGCGTCACCCAAAATTGGCGGCGTTGTTGTGTGATGTGTGCTGTCCATGGTTGACTGCCATGCCAAGATTGGTCCAGGCCGGAATACCGCCCGGCAACGGATGCGTTCCCAATAGCACCCGACTTCGGCGAGCAAAGGTGCCAGCATGAGCAAGCTTTACGACATTCCTCTGACCTTCAACGACGGGACGGTCGGCGATTTCGGCCGGTTCCGGGGCAAGGCGGTGCTGGTGGTCAATGTGGCTTCGCAATGCGGGTTCACGCCGCAGTACGGCGGCTTAGAAGCGCTGTACGAAAAGTACCAGGCGCAAGGTTTCGAGATCCTGGGCGTGCCGTGCAACCAATTCGCGGGGCAGGAGCCCGGTACCGATGAAGACATCGCCGAGTTCTGCGACAAGAACTTCGGCGTCACCTTCCCGCTGACCAAAAAAGCGGACGTCAGGGGCAAGCACCAACACCCGCTGTACGCGGAACTGACCAAGTTCAAGAACGGGATCTTGCCCGGGCTGATCAAATGGAACTTCGAAAAGTTCCTGATCAATCGGAACGGCGAGATCGTGGCGCGGTTTGCGCCAACCGTGGAGCCCGAGTCCGCCGAAGTCGTCGCGGCGGTGGAAGAGGCGCTGGCCTAGAGCGGGGAATCCGGTACGTAACCATTTGGCCACAACCGGGGTATCTCGGAAGAATAAGGTCGAACACTGGAATAACTTCTTTAGGCTGGTCACGTGATCTTCAAAGCAGTGGGCGATTCCAAGCCCTACCCCGACCACGGATACCACTCGCCCAAAGACTGGGCGGCGGTGGCCCCGCGGCAGGTCCGGCTCGACGAGTTGGTGACGACCAAAGGGACGCTGGACTTGGAGGCGTTGCTCGCCGAGGACTCGACCTTTTTCGGCGACCTGTTTCCGCATGTGGTGCAGTTCGAGGGGACGCTTTACCTGGAAGACGGATTGCACCGTGCGGTGCGCACCGCGTTGCACCAGCGCACCGTCCTGCATGCCCGCGTGTTGGTCTTGGATGACTGAGCCGGAGGGGCCGCGGATACCGCCAAAGCCGCCGTTGCCGCCCCGGGAACTGCAACGGGAGCGGGCGCGCCAGGCCCGGCGCCAGGAGCTGGAAGAGAAGCGCCGGCTCAAGGCGGAGGAGCGGTCCCGACTGGAACGCGAAGAAGCCGAAGGCCTCGCGTACCACGGCCACCACGTGGTGGACCGCGAAGAATTGGACGCGGTTTTCGAAGAACCCACCGCTGAGCAGGTGAAAGTCCGACGCCGCTGGACACACGGGATCATCCTGTCACTGCTCGGCGGAATCGTCGTGATCGCCTTGACGCTGGCGTTCCTGGTCTGGACCGGCGTGCTGCGGTTTCCGCAAGCGGCGCCTGCGAGCCCGACGACCAGCGCGGCCGCAGATCCCAACTGCCCGGCGGACAACTTCGACTACCCGGCGAACATCGGGATCACGGTCAACATCTACAACACCACTACCCGGGCTGGTTTGGCCGGCGGTCTGGCTACCGAATTGAAGGCCCGTGGCTACCAGGTGAACACGGTCGGGGACAAAACCATCAGCACCACGAGCGCCGGCGTCGTGGTCTCCGGGCTGATGGGCGAAAGCGCCGCGTTCAACCTGCAACGGAACATTCCCGGGCTGGAATTCCGCAGGGACGATCGGGCCGACGCCAGCGTCGACGTGTACCTGGCGGCAGGCTACCAGGCGCCGATTCCTGCGGACAAAGTCGATTCGACTCCGGGGAAAATCAGCTGCGCCAAGCCTTCGGCTACCTCGGGCAACTAATTTTCGTCCGGTTTCCGCGTCACGTTCTCCGATCAGTCGCACTACACCAGTGTGGGTTGAACCAGCTGAGGTGCTGCTGGGGGAGAGGGGCCTGTGGCCGAGTACCAAAAAATCGTGGATCTTCCGGTCTCCGATGACTCGCTAGCGCCACGATTCGGTCGGACCGGCCAAGGCAGCGGGCCGTGTTGACCCAGGATGTCCGGAGCCCGGAACGAAGCACTCCGGGCGAGGCGATTTCGGTGGCTTCAGTGGGCCGCGGCGTCGCCTGGAACGCGCTCGCCTCGGTTGCCCCGCAACTGCTGACCCTGGTGCTCTCGATTGCGGTGGGCCGGATCCTGGGCCCGGCGGAACAGGGTGTCCAGAGCTTCATGATCTTTGTCGCGTCGACTGCTTCGGTGGTCTGCGCCTTGGGCCTGCCGCTCGCGTTGCAGCGTTCGCTCTCCGATTCGCTCGGCGGCAACCGGCTCCGGCAATCCAGGTACCTGGTCACCTGGACCCTTCGGCTGAGCTTGCTCCCGGCATTGCTGGCCGTCGCCGTGACCTTCGTGGTCGGCCGGCTCTATGAACCAGGGCGCTGGGTCGAGTGGCTGGCGGTGACCGTCTATGCCGCGGCGGCAACGGTGCACTCGGTGGGTTCGCAGGCGCTTCTGGGCATGCGCCGCTACCGGGCGGCGAGCGTGATAGGCCTGTTGGGCCAAGTCATCGGGGTGCCGGTGACCATCGTTTTCCTGCTCAACGGCTCCGGCATCACCGCGGTGGTGCTGGTCGTCGCAGTGACCGCGGTCCTCTCCGCGGTGATCACCATTTCGATGCTGTACCGCGCAATGAATCGGATTGGCGCCTTGCACACCGAGGCCCTGCCGATCGCCGGCCGTCGGAAGCTTCGCCGATCGCTCTTGGTTTTCGCCTTCGGCAGCGGCGTCCTGGTTTTGTTGGACACGGTGGTCATGCAGCGCAGCGAACTGGCGTTCTTGACTATTTTCCACGGCGATCAACCAGAGCATCTGGCCTTTTACAATGTCGCTTTCAATGCCGGCCAAGTCGCGGTGCGGCTGCCGCTCGCCTTGATCCCGGTGATCCTGCCCACGGTTTCGACGTTGGCAGCCGCCGGCTTGATCCACAAAGTGCGCCGCGGTTATGCGGGCGGCCAGCGGATCATGTTCGTGGTCAGTGCGGTCGCCGCCGGTTTCCTCCTGGCCTGCGGCACGTCCGCGATCGTCCTGTTCTGGGGGCAGGTCTACCAGCCGGCCGGGCAGGTTCTGCTGATTTCCGCGGTACTGCCGGTTTTGATCGGCCCGATGTCCGCCATGGTGAGCGCGACCATGCTGGGATTGGGCCGTTTGCGGGTAGTGGTCAAAGCCCAGGCAGTCGGGGCGGTGGCCACCTTGGTCCTGGACGTCGTGCTGATTCCGCCCTATGAGATCTATGGCGCTGCGGTGGCGAACTCGCTGGGCCAATTGGTGGTGGTTGTAGTACTGCTGACCTCAGCCCACCGGGTCGAAGGCCTGGCCTTGCCCCGGGGCCGGGAGATCCGGAACGCGGTGTTCCTGATGCTGCTCATCGCCGCGCCCGGGCTGACCTTGCTGGGCTTCGGCGCACCGTCATTGCTGACCCTGTTCGGCGGTCTTGCCGGAGGCTTGGCGGTTTTGCTGCTGGCCTTCCCGGTGCTCAAACCTTTGCACCTCCACGATATGGAAATTGCTGCCCCGGTGCTGGGCCGATTGCCCGGCCCGGTCCGGAGCTGGGTGCGCCTCGGCACCGCCGGTCCCGGATCCCGGGACGGCCGAAGCCCCGCGCTCCCGGCCGGATCCGCAGCAGAAACTGAAGGAAACGAAGACATGAAAGATGTGGTTGAGATCGGACTGGAAACCGAGCCGGAAACCGGACCGCCTGCCGCGGCCGAATCAGAAACCCCGGCCTTGCGGACCAACCGGGCGGCGCGGCCGAAGCCGAGCCTGTGGCGCCGCAGCTGGCCGACCGCACTGTTGCTGCTGCTGGGCCTGGGCCTTGGTTTGCTGGCCGGCGTGCTGGCCAGCGGCGTGCAGAAACCGAGCTACCTGGCCAGTTCCAGTTATGCGTTGATCCCGGGCACCGCCGCGCCGAGCCAGCCGTCGGACCCGCAGGCGACGCGGCCGCCGGCTGAGTCGGGGCAGCTGGCGCTGCTGACCCCGGTGATCGCCGCAATCGTCGCCGATCCGGCGACCAAGGCCGCGGTGGACGACGTCGTGGGCCGCAGCACCAGCGCCACGGTGTCGCCCCGCCTGATCCCGAATTCGCCGTTGTTGTTCAGCGTGCAGATCAACGGCAGCAGCCCGGAAGAAACCTTCGCGGTGGCCCAGGCCTACGAAACCGTGATGCCCCGGGTTGCAAAAGTCGCCGAGGTGCTCAGCGGCTCGGGTGCAAAACTCGGCGTGGTGACCGGTGCCGAGAAGACCGAGCAGGGCCAGGGCCTGCCGAAACCGCTCATCGTGCTGGGCAGCGGAGCGGCCGGGCTGCTGGTGTTCGGCGCGATCGCTTGGGCATACGCCAACCGGCGTCGTTGGGTCAGGGCTTCGTGAAACCCACCATCGTCCACCTCAGTGGAGCCGACCACGGCGGTGCGGAACGCCAGCTGCTGGCTTTGCTCAAGACCGCGTTATCCGGCGCCGGGAACGACTACCGGCATGAAGTGGTCTTGGTCCGGGAGGGCCCGCTCGCTGCAGACTTCGCCGCCTTGGTGCCCACCACGGTGCTGGCCAAAGGACGCCCATTGGACTTTCGCTTCCTCCGGGAACTGCGCAGCGCACTGCAGCGGGCGCAACCGGCGATCGTGCACAGTTGGGCGCCCACGCCGAACCTCTGGGGGCCGATCGTGGCCAAGTCCTTGACCGGGCGCAGCCGGCCGAAGACCGTGCTCGCCGAAGTGGGTCTGGACGAGTGGAAAGGCAGGCTGCTCAAGCTGGCAGACCGGCTGTCCTACCGGTGCGCCGATCTGGTCGTCGGTTGTGCGCAGGCGGTGACCCGCGCCGCGATCCGCCGTGGTGCGGCTGCCGCTCGCACCGACACCGTGTATTTGGGCGTGCAGCTTCCACCGTGGCCCGAACGGGCGCCGATCCGCGGCCGGGTGCAACTCCTGGGCCGGGTGGACTTCCGGAAAGGCCACCGGCTGCTGCTGGAGATCTGGCCGGAGGTGAAGGCCGCGTTCCCCGCGGCCGAGTTGGTCCTCGCCGGGCCGGCGGCCAGCGCCGAGGAACTCGAACTCCGTGCGGATCTGCTGGATCAGATCGGGCGAAATCCGGTGTTGGCGGACAGCGTCCGGATGATCGACCGGGTGGATCCGGCCGAGTACCTGGCACAAGCCGAGGTCCTCGTGGTCCCGTCGACGAGTGAGGGCCTGCCCAATGTGATTCTCGAAGCGTTTTCGCATCGGGTCCCGGTCATCGCCACGGACGTCGGAGGGATCGGCGAGCTGGTCCGGGACGGGCACAGCGGCTGGTTGGTTCCGGCCGGGGACCGGGATGCCTTCCGGGATGCCTTGCTGGCTGCCTTGGCGGATCGTCGGCTGGCCCAGGACCGGGCAGATGCCGGGCGGGCCCGGGTCGCCGAAATGGATTTGGCCGCGTCGTTGGCCCATTGGGAAGAAATCTACGCGCGGTTGCTGGAACCGGCGCGCTGAGCCGAACCGGCTGGGTGCAAGCGGATGAAGGAATGCCGAGAATGCCAAGGAAAGGGGCTCGGATGCGGGAAAGCGTGACCGTGCTGGTCGCTGCCTACAACGTTGCCGAAACGTTGGGCGCCACGCTCAGCGGGATCCTCAGCCAAGACTATGCCGGCTCCGTGGAGGCGGTGGTGGTCGACGACGGTTCCACCGACTCGACCCTGCGGATCGCCCGGGCGTATGAGGGCCGGTACCGGACTGCTGCCGGCTGGCATCGCCGGGTCAAAGTGGTATCGCAGGCAAACCGCGGACTGGCCGGGGCCCGGAACCGCGCCATCTCCATCGCGGACGGCCACTTCTTGACGATCTGCGATTCCGATGACGTGCTCTTGCCGGCCTATCTCGAAACGGCGGTGGCGTTGCTCGCGGAGCAGGGCCCGGGCAAATACTTCGCGGCCTGCAATGCTTTGGTGCTCACCCCGACCGGGATCACGCCCGGCCGGCCGATGCTCCGGGAAGCGCAGATTGCGCCAGCAGAGCAGCGGCTCGCCGCGTTGCAGTACAACATCGGCAGCATTTTCACAGTCTTCCCACGCACGATGCTCGAGGAGGTCGGCGAATTCGACGACGCCCTGCGTTCCTGCGAGGATTGGGACCTCTGGCTCCGGGCCATCTACGCGGGCTGGACCATGGTGCGCCAAGACGATCCGCAGGCGATCTACCGCTGGACTTCGACCTCGCTCTCCACCGATACCGAAGCGCTCTACCGCAACCAGGACACAGTCCTGCGCAAACTGTTGCGCTCGCCCGCCGTCCGGCTGACTCCGATCGAACGGGAGGCCGCGCAAGTGCGTCTCGCGGTAGGCTCGCCGCAACGCATGGTCGGCCGGTTCGAAAACGCCCTGCGCGCCGACGACCTCGGTGCGGCGAAGGCGGCTTTGGCAGAGATCGGCAAGGTCGCGTCGTACCAGAGGCGGTTGATGGCCAAAGCCAGGATCGCCAAGATCCCCGGAGGCCTGCGGTTGTTGCGGAACCGGCAACGGAAGCTCGATGCGCTCAATGGGTACCACCCCGGGATGGCCAGATGACCGGAATCCAGAGCGGCAAAACCTGGTTGACTGATTCGGAGCTCAGGCTCGCCCCCTTGCTTTCCGGAAAACCGACGCTGGCCATCAGTGCCGGAAGCCTCGGAGTTGCCGCAATCGCGGCGTTTTTCACTCCGCTGGCTGCGTTGCCGGTCCTCGGCTTGCTCGCCTTGTTCCTGATCGTCAACTATCCCGCCGTGCTGATGCCCGGTTATCTGCTGGTCATCGGCCTGGTCTGGACGCTGCCGGGTTGGCCGATCGCGCCGCTCAAACCGGCCGCGTTGCTGCTCACCGCCGGCGTCGCGCTGGCCTTGTTCCTCCGGGTCAAATTGCCCAGAATCCATTGGGCGCACCTGGTTTTCCTGGCCTTCGGGATCTGGACTCTGATCGCCGGAGAGGTCTCCGGGAACAGCGAACTGTCCAGAAGCTATTCGATTTCCCTGATCGGCTGGGGATTCTCGTTGATCGCGCTGTACCAGCTCTCGTCCGGAAAACGGGGGCTGTTGAACCTGGCCAAGTCATACAGCCTTTCGATCGCGTTCGGCTGCGTCTTCGTGCTGCTGGTCTACCTCAGCGGCCGCACCACGGTGATGACCCCGGTGGCCGGGGACGTCAACGACTTCGGCGTGATGGTGGCGGCCGCCTTTTTCCTTTCGCTGGGGTTGGCCCGGGAGCGCAGTCTCCCGCGCAGCCAACGGATCGTCTTCCTGGTGGCTGCCGGGCTCTGCCTGCTGGTCGCCGTCGGCTCGCTTTCCCGGGGGACCTGGTTGGCGGTCGCGGTGGGGCTCGCGGTGCATTTCATCCTGTACCGCAGGGACCGGTTGATGCTGATCGGCGGCGCGGCAGTGGCGATGCTCCTGGCGTTGCTGGCACTGCCCTTCCTGAACGAGCGGATCACGCAAACCCTGCAGCAGAAGCAATACATCGCGGCGGAAAACGTGGACAGCCGGATCCTGGCCTGGCGGTTGGCGCTGCGCCTTTTCGGCGAACAGCCGCTGACCGGATTCGGCATCGGTTCGATCCAGCCGAAGCTCACCGCGAATTTCAGTTCGCCGCCTGGCGACTTCGTGGTTTCGTTCGTGCACAACAGCTACGTCGAGCTGCTCTACGGGACCGGACTCATCGGCACCGGGCTTTTCCTGGTGCTGGCCGCAGTGATGGTCGGCCAGAGCTTCCGACTGGGCAGAGTGCTCGGCCCCGGTGTGGCCGGCGGCAGCGTGGCGGCTAGCCTGCTGCCCGCAGTCGTGGCCACCTTCGTGGCCTCGTTCACGGTGACCGAACTGACCTATCCGCCGTTCTGGCTCGCCCTGGCGTTGGGCTTGAGCGCGGGCACGGTCCGGCCGGCGGTGGACGAAGTGCCGTTCCCGGAGCGGGAACGGATACCAGAGAGAGTGGGGGACTCATGAAGATCATGGTGACCGGAGGGGCCGGCTACATCGGCTCGCATACCGCGGTCGGGTTATTGCAGGACGGGCATGAGCTCGTGATCGTGGACAATTTGGCGAACTCTTCGGCCGAAGCCGTGCAACGGGTGCAGGAAATCAGTGGCCGGCCGGTCGGGTTCCGGGAGCTGGACCTCTTGGACGAGGTGGCGTTGTCCACAGTCTTCGCCCAGGAACGCCCGCAAGCAGTGATCCATTTCGCCGGGTTGAAATCAGTGGGCGAATCGGTCAGCGACCCGCTGCGCTACTACCGGAACAACCTGATCGGCACGCTGAACCTGCTGGCCAGCATGGCCGAGCACCAGGTGCGAACTTTGGTGTTCAGTTCTTCGGCGACGGTGTACAGCGCGGACGAGCCCAGCCCTTTGGCCGAGTCGGCATCGCTGGCGCCGGTCAACCCGTACGGCCGCACTAAACAGCAGATCGAGGAAGCGCTCGCCGACCTGGGCGCCGCCGATCCCAGCTGGCGGATCGCGATGCTTCGTTACTTCAATCCGGTCGGGGCGCACCCCTCCGGACGGATCGGCGAAGATCCCGCCGGCGTGCCGAACAACCTCCTGCCCTATGTGGCCCAGGTGGCGATCGGACGGCAGGCCAAGGTGACCGTGCACGGCGCCGACTACGCCACTCCGGACGGAACCGGGGTACGGGACTACGTGCACGTGATGGACTTGGCGCAGGGGCACATCGCCGCGCTCGATTTCCTGGACCGCCATCGGGGCGTGTTCCGGTGGAACCTCGGCACCGGCAAGGGGCATTCCGTGTTGGAGGTGATCGACAATTTCGCCGCCGCTTCCGGCCGGGAGATCCCTTTTGAAATCGGGGCCCGCCGTCCGGGTGACGTCGCGGTCAGCATTGCCCGTCCGGCCGCAGCGCAAGAGCAACTGGGTTGGGTCGCGGAACGGGGCATCGCGGAAATGTGCCGGGACCATTGGCGTTGGCAGGAAAACAACCCGCGCGGGTTCGCCGGTTGACGCGGAACGGTTTCAGCGGTTGATCGCCAGCGAACCGGCCGAGTATTCGGCTTTGCCCAGCTGGGGCATGGCGGTGTCCAGGCCCAGGCCCGGCAACTTCGCTGTTCCGGCGGAGTCCGGCTGCGCAGTTGCGGCCCGGACCCGGACCACCACTTCGTAGTCGCCGGCCGGGGCCGAATCCGGAATCGTGATCAGGTCGGTCATGGTTCGCCGGCCTTGGACCGGGGCGAGGCCGCCGTCGCCGTCGCCCCAATAGAGCGTCCGGAGATCCAAGACGGAAACCGTCGACGCAATCGGCGTCGGGCTCCCTTTCAGCCGCAGCTCCAGAACGATCTGCCAGGCATCGTAGGTGGGGGCCACCCCGGAGTTGGTCCAAGTGGTGGTCACCTGGACCCGGTTGCTCCCCGGGAGCCGCACCGGGGCTCCGGCGGCTGCGACGGAGTACCGGTAACCGCTCATGGTGTTCGCCGCGACGAAGTCCTGCCATTGCCCTTCAGCCATCACCCCGCCGTTGTAAGCGAACGGGAAATTCCCGCTGGAGAGCAACGAGACGTGCCAGCGGTCCACCTGTCCGCGGCCCACCCGGTAGAGGTCCTGCCCGACGTCGGCGCGGAAGAAGTCGAAGTTCGAACCCGCGGGGATCTCGGCGGTTTGGCTGAAGTTGGCGCCGCACCATTCGGTCACCACCGGCGCGGTGGTCCAGCGGACCGTGGCGGCCGGATTCGCCATGATGTTCAACAAGGCGCTGCCTCCGGTGGCGTCGCCCAGACAGTCCATTCTGATCCCGATATCGGATCGGGCCGCCATCGCCTGGGCCAAGGCCTCCGGGTTCGCGGTGAAGCTGAGCAGCCGGGTTCTTCGGAACGCTTGGACGTTCGCTTCCACCAGAGCCTTGAGGTTCGCCGGAGTGATCTCGTTCTGGCCGCCCGGATTCCTCGGGTATTCCTGGTTCATCGGGTAGCTGTGCCATTCGCCGAAATTCCCGTAGCCGAGCATGTCGATGAACGCGATCCGCGGATCGCCGTCATATTTTTCACCGAGCTTGGCGATCAGCGCGGTCATCGCGGCGAGGTATTCCGGGTTGTTCCAATCCGGCACCACGACGGCCGCATCGAAGCCCCGGTAGGTCCATTGGTTGACGCCCAGCCCGGTGAGCCATCCGGGCAGCACGGTCAGCGGCTCCGGCATCGGTGCGCAACAGTTGTCCGCAGGCATGATCCGAAAGCCCAGTTTTTCGCCACGCGTGGTGGCTTTCTCCAGCTCGGCCTCGATCCGCGCGAAGCTGAAGTCGTCCTGGTCCGGCTGCACCTCGGCCCAGGTGAACCGGTAATAGCTGATTTTCGCACCGGGCCATTGCTGCTCTGCCCGGTAGCCTGGGTTTCCCGCCGAAGGGAACAATTGCCCCTCGAAGCTGCCCCATTTATTGGTTCCGCCCCAGCGGTACTGGCCGCGCATCGGGTTGACGATCTCGGTGCCGGACGACGCCTGTCCGGTCGGTTCGCCGGGCCCGGTCGGTTCCAGGGTCGCCAGCGTGGAAACGGAACTGACCCCGAGCCAGACGGCGAGGCCGACGACGCTGAGCACGACGAGTCCGGAAATCAGATGAAAGCCGCGCTTTCGCATCCACCGATGCTATCGCAGTTCGCTGTGCCGGGCCGGGCCCGCAGCCGCCGCGGATCCGGCCGAGAAAAATCTGCAGATCTTGAGGTTTACCGCGTCACGAAATTCTCCCCTTGGGCACTTCTATAAGTGGAGCAGGCTCATTGGGGGGTCGGCTCAGGCGTCGAACGACGCGCACGACCGGTGCTTGTCCGCCTAATGCCCGAGGTTTCCTGCCGGGCGGGGGTGGACAAGGCACCGGTCATAACTGGGAGCGTGGATAGTGCGGATTCTGCATGTGGTCAATGATGCGCAGACCGGCGGCGCGCAGACCCTCATCGAAGGCTTGGCCCGGCAGCGGCACCCCGACGACGAAGTGCACCTCTTGGTTCTGATGGCACCCGGTGCACTCTCCGAGCGGTTCGCGGCGAGCTTGGACTCGGTCAGCTACGTCGGGATGCAGAAACGGGATGTGCTGCCCTGGCGGGCCATCCGGATGTTGCGGGAGTTAGTCCTCGGGCGCCGGATCGAACTGGTCCATTCGCATTTGGCGCAATCCGATTTGGTCAGTGCGCTCAGTCGGATCGCGGTGCCCAAAGTCAGTACCGTGCATGTCAGCAGTTCGCATCAGACCCGGGCAATTTCCCGTCTGGTCGGAAAGGCCGTAGCCCGGCTCAGCAAGCGGTTCACTGTGGTGGCCTGCTCGCCTTCCGCCTTCGAATACGCGATCCAGTCCGGCTACCGCGTTGCGCCGAGCCTGATCCGCAACGGCACCCGGATCGCGGACGTGGTATTGGCTCCGGAGTTGCTCCGCCGGCGTCAGCGGAGCCGGCGTTTCGTGCAGCTGGCCCGATGGCATCCGGTGAAAGGCCACGCGGACCTCTTTGCCGCGTTGGCGATCCTGCGCAGCAGCCATCCGGAGGTCCGGCTGGACTGTGCGGGGCTCGGCATGGATGCGGACAATCCCGAGTTGGCCGCGAGCCTGGCGGCGCACGGGGTGGCCGACCTGGTGACTTTGCACGGCTCGGTCCAAAACGTCCGAGAACTATTTGACGGTGCCCGCGCCTTGGTCAGCCCGAGCACCCACGAGGCATTGCCGATGGCGGGCATCGAAGCGCTCAGCGCCGGGCTTCCGGTGCTCAGTACCGACGTCGGCGATTGCGCCGAGTTGACGGTGCGGCCGGAATTCCTGATCGCACCGGGGCGGCCGAAGGAACTGGCCGCCGCGATGGCCGGTTTGCTCGAGCTACCGGACCCGCAGTACCAGGCAGTGAGCCGGGCCGCCGCGGAACGCGCCCGGGAACGGTTCGACGAACGATCCGCGGCCGCGGATTACCGGGCGCTCTACGCCGGACTTCTGTTCAGCTGAGCCCGGGCTCGCTCAGCGGCCGCGGCCCGGTTTTCCGGAGCGGGAACAGCTCGTCGATGATGCTCAGCGAGCGCAGCCGTGCGGCGTGGCCCATCAGTGAATGGTCGAGTACCGGTTCCTCATGGTGGGTGACTACCCTGCCGGAACGCTGCAGGTTCCGAAGCCCGGCGGGCCCGCGTTCGGAAATGAAGTGCTGGTGGTCCACCGGGCCGAAGTAGAGGCGCAATTCGGATTGCCGGGAGCCGATGTCCATCAGGACTTCCGGCGTATTCGCAATGCTGTGTCGCCCCAGCGCGAGCCAAAGCGGATACGGAGCTTTGGCCCGCAGGAGTTCTTTGACCGTTGACTTCAGGTTCGCCCGGTGCCGTTGGTCGCGTGCCGCCGAGCTGAGCACGTCAACCGGATCGTCCGCGATGTTCCACTCGTCGAACGCCCGACGGAAGTAATCGGCATCGGAACGCCAGGCCACATTGTTGAACATCACGACCCGGTCGATCGGAGCATGTTCACTGGCCATGCTGACCAGCCAGGCGCCGACGCACAAGCCGATTCCAGTCACCGAACCTCCGGTTTTGGCGTGCAGCCAAGCGGCGGTGTTTTCGGTGTCCTCAATCGCCTCGAGGGTGTAGGGGTTCGGGTCCATGAGTGCCTCCGGCACCCCCAGATCGCCGCATCCCCGGCGTTCGGCACGCAAAGCCGGAACTCCGCGAGCCGCGAGGTTCCGGGCTGCGGCGACCCAGAGCGCGGTCACGCCGTCTTTGGGTTCGGCCGAAGCCGCGACGAAGAATGCCGCGGCTTCGGCCGAACTGCTGCCGAGCGGCCGGCTGTAGACGCCCGGAAGCCGGTCCGGGCCCACCTCCACGAGTTCCTCGACGATCCGCCGGCCAGTCGGCGCTGCCAGCGTGATGGCCCGCACCGGGGCCCAGGGACGTTGCAGCACCGGTCGCCCGGATTCCGGGAACGAATCGATGAGCCGTTGCAGCGACTCGGTGGGCACTTCGGCGTGGATCGAAGCCACGGAATGCACTTTCCGGCTCCGGTTGACGTCCGTCTCGATGCTGATTTCGGTGCCCGGTGGCAGGGTTCCGGGGGGTGCTTTCGCCGGGTTCGGCACTGCGGACAGCGCACTGGCCTGATGCGGCAGGAAAAGCGCCCCGTTCACTTCGACGCCGGCATCTTGGGGCACCACCGGGTCCTCCGGCAACGACATGGCCCGCAGCATGCTCTGCTGGCGCAGGAACATCCGGCCGCCGACTGGCTCCCAGAGCAGGCGTTTTCCGATGCCCAGCGGCGCCGAAGCCAGCAAGGCAGCTCCGACCCGCAGGCCCAGGGCATGCACCTTTCCGGGTTCGACGATCCGTTCGGCCAGTCCTATGACGGATTGCAAGTCCTGATGCCAGAGCGCCACCGGGTCGGCAGACTCGGGCATCGGCGCGGATTCACCGGTTCCGGTCCAACCGAATCGGATCGCCACCCAGCCTTGCTGCGCGAGCATGATCGCCAGCACCCGCAAGCTGCGGTAGCTGATCACCTGTTCCCGGGCCAATGGCGGCGCGATCACCACGGCGCCTTTGACTGCGCTGCCGGCCGGTCGGTGCACCCAGCCGTGCAAGGGCCGATTGCCGCTCATGATCCAGCTTGCCTCGCCAAGTTCTGCCATGGTCAGCCTCCTCGGTTGATGTCGTTCTCGGGCAAACGCCAAACCGGTTGCGGCGCGCTGGTCTCGTTGAGTGCCCGAACGGTGCCCCAAAGGCTCTCCGGCGCCCGTTGCGGCGTCGCCGGTCCGGCGGGCACCGAACGGCAGGCGATCCGCCTGCGGCCGCCGTGCGGAAGGTGGAAGTAGTTGTCCTCGGGTACCCGTCCGGGCAAATCCAAGGCCACGAAACTCGCCAGTTTGCTGCTGCTGACTTCGATGAAATCTCCGCTGTGATCGCTGCCGGAGAAGGCCTGCAGCCCAGTGTCGCCGAGCGGGCGGTCGATGCCGCCCAAGAGCAATACGGTCCGGGCGAGCACCGATCCGTCGTGCGCCCAGAGCACCGCCTCGGCCGTGTCGTAGCTGCGTTCCCCGAACTGCCAGACGTGGTCCAGATCGAGGAACCCGCCCAGGGCCTGGCACAACTCCCAACGGTGGTGGCCGTGCCCAGGCAGCCGCACCGCGATTTCGGCATGGGCTTGGACCACTCCGCTGATCCCGTGGATCCGGATTTCCAGCAGGCCTTCGACGGCTTCGGGCCGATCGTTGAACAGGTGCAGGTCGACCCCGTTGAGGCCTTCCGGTTGGAACCCGAGGGCAAGCGGGCGGCAGGCGGCCTTGAGTGCGTACCAGGCGGATTTCGGCACGCCGTCGACGTCGACGACGCCGAACCCGGCTCCGGCGGACAGATCCCGGGCGCTCAGCAACAGTGCGCCGGCGCACGGCGATTCCGGACGCCGCCATTCGAGCAGGGTTCGGGAAACCGCATGGTGCACGGCTGCCCGGTGCAGGTCGAGTTCCCTGCCGGTGTCGGCTGCGGATCCGGTGCCGAAGAACTCCCGGACGTAGTGCGCGGCGGTGTCTTCGAAACTCCAGTCCGAGCCGGGGTCCCGGGCGACGGCGGCCTGCCAGCGCGCGGAGGCCGCCGGGGGGCTGTGCTTCTGAAAGGCTTCGCCGAAGTGCCGGACGATGCTCGCCGGTTCCGGCGGCACCGCGAAGGCCAGGCATTCCGCGGCGAACCGGACGCCGGAGGTCCGGGCATCCGACAAACCCCGCCGGTAGGCTCCCACCCCGAAATAGTGGCTGATGCCGCTCCTGGCGTGCACCGGGTTCCCGGGGCCGGAAGGGCTCGAGGAGACGGCCACCGCTGCCGGGATGCAGTGCCGGATGATCGCCGGGATCACCGTGTCCAACACGGTCATACGACGTTGTTCCGCGGATTTTCCCCAGAACACGGGTTGCTGTTCGGTCTCGTTTCCACCGCTGACCACCACGATGCTCGGGTGTTTGGCCAGCCGGGTCAACCAGGTCCTGGTTTCTTCGCTGAACCGGTCGAGCCAATCCGAGTCTTCCGGCGGATCGAGGGTGGCGAGCATGCAATCCTGCCAGACCATGATGCCGAGCCGATCGCATTCGCGGTAGAAGGCCGGTTGCTCATAGCTTCCGGTGCCGCTGATCCGGACCAGATTTACCCCGGCCTCGGCCAATTGGCTCAGCGCGTCCCGGTAGTCTGCGGGCGAACCGCCTAGCCGGAGCGCATCCAGCGGCGCCCAGACCACCCCGCGGGCGAACACCGGGAGTCCGTTGGCCTTGAGCTGGAAACCGCCGTCCTGCCGGTCGGCTTCGATGGAGCGGAAACCCACGTCGAAGGATTCCCGGTGGGACCCGCCGTTCAGTTCCAGCCGGTACAAAGCCGGGGTGCCGTGGCTGTGCGGAAACCAGCGCTGCGGTTCGGGGAGTTCGACGGCGATCGTCCGTTCCCCGTCGACGCTGAGCTGCTCGGTTGCACTGAGGCTGCCGTCCGGGTGGCTCAGCCGCAAGGTGAGCTCCACCGGGGCGTCGCTGACGACCGATAGCACCACTCGCCCGAGCGGGCCGTCGAGTTCGGTGCGCAAGGTCAGCACTTCGTAGGGCGCGGATTCGCTCAGACTGATCCGGGCCCAGGGGCCCACTGCCGGAATCGTGCCGTGCCACGGGATGTGGCCCAGCAAGGGCGTCCGGTGCCAGCGCAGGGCGCCGTTGGCGATCAGCGAACTGCGCCACCGGGCCCGGGGTTTGCTGGGCGTACTCACCGAGCCGAGCGGGCGGCAGCGGATGGCCAGCCGGTTCCGACCGGCCTGCGGAGCCGCCGGGAAGTCCAGGGCATCGAAGGCCCCGGACCCGGAGCCGATTTCAACTCCGTTGAGCCAAAGCGTCGAGTAAGTGGCGATCCCGTCGGAGTGCAGATTCCACGGTTGGTCCGCACCGGCGTCGGCGGCGAAATCGGCGAGGAACCACCAATCCCAATCATTGGGGGCCAAGGCCAAGGCCAAAGCCGCAGCGGAGCCGAATTGGTCCCGCCAGGCACTTGCCGCGGTGCCCGGGACAGTGGCCGGCAGGGAGACTGCCTGGGCCGGATCGAGGGCGATCAAGCCGGCTGGGTCGGCGGCTGCGCCGGGTGGCGTGCGCACTACCCGCCAGCGGGCGCGGGACAGCAGGTCAACCATGGGCGGCAGGGTCGTTCTGCAGGATCCCGATCGCGGTTTCCCAGTGCGTGGGCATTGCGGCGAGTTCCGATTCGGTACTCGTGCTGCGACCGGAGGCGAACCGGGCGAGTTTGAACTGGAGCTGTTTCGCACTGTCGCTGCAGGCACGGAAGGCCGCTGCGGCCCGGAGCAGTTCGTCGGGTTGCCCGGCATCGTGGAGGGTGCCGGACCGGCCGGCCCGGGCGGCGGAAAGCCAGCGGCAGAATTCTGCGGCGAGCATTGCCGCCAAACCTGCCTGCCGGGTGGTCGCGAAGGCCAACTGGTGGAAATAGGGCAGCCCGTGTTCGGCCAACGGCCCGGCTTGCCGGCCCAAGTAATCGGCCAGCCGCCGCATCGGCTGCGGTTGGCTGGATTCCGCGATCCGCTGCAGGTGGCCGGCGAAGACCTCCTCGGCTGCGGCCAGGAGCTCGGCCGGGCCGAGCCGTTTGAGACCAGCAGTATCAATCAGGTCCACATAGGGGCTCGGCACGAATCCGTGCACTGCCGACGTGCCGAGCGTCGCCTGGAAATCTTCGCCCTCGAGGCGGTACAAACCGCTGTTGTGCAAATAGCTCAGCCGGCCGGCCACGGGGTCCAGGCTCAGCGGGATGATCGAAGTCTTCCCGTGCTCGGTCCGATAGCTGGTGCCGGCAGTGTCCGGCAAATAGTAGGAGTCGACCTCGACCATGGCGAAGTTCCCCAGCTCGAACTGGGCCGCCAAATGCTCGGTGATCGGCTTCCAGATCAGGTACTCGCCGAAGCGCAGGCCGTACAGCTTCTCCAAATCCTGGGAGCGGGGTTTCAAGAATTCCCACTGGTCGCCGCAAAATTGCGAGCTGACGGCGCAGGACATCGCGGGCAACGGATCGAGATGCAGCGCGGAAAGCAGCTCGATCCAGACGTCGGTGTAGCAATTGGTGTTCGCCCAGGCTGGGTCGTCGGAATGCAGGCGGTGCGGCTCGAAGCTGTCCGGATCCAATCCTGCCAGTCTCCGGGTGATCAACGAGGCGGGGGCGGCGTTGCTAGACGGCACGGCCCCCCTCATCCCTGGAGCGCGTTGCGGACGTCGGCCGGCCAGTCGGCCAGACGGAATCCGTGGCGGGCGACCAAGGCCAACATGATCCGTTCCAGGCCGAAGCCGAAACAGGCACTGTGCGCGGGCTCGCCGTCCGCGCTGCGAATCCCGAACTCGCCGCCGAAATGGTCTTGGTGCCAATTCCCCGAGGCCACTGCGGTGGACCGGCCGGGCACGGCTTCCACCAGCAGCTCGAACTTCAATTCGGCAGCGCGTTGGCCGGAGGCGAGCAATCTGCCGGACCGGCCGAAGAACGGGTCGTTGGCGCCCTCGATGCGCACCGTCAGGCCGAGGCCGGTCAACAGCGTCTGGGCTTCGGCCAACCAGCGATCGCGGTGCGCCAAGGCCTGCTCCGGGGTGCCCAGCAGCACGTATTCGCGCATCCGGAAGCTGACCATCCGGAACGGGTCCTCGGAGGGTTCGTTCCGGAAGCACTCGCCGGTGAGTTCATACCATTCGCCATCGGCGATGGTGCCTTGCAGGTGCGGATAGAGCGAATGGCACACGGCTGGAACCAGTACCAGATCGCTGGGTGCCAGCCGGTCGCGCCAACCGCGCTCGCCCGAGTCGACCGACTCGAGCAATGCGCGGTGGTCCCGGCTGTCGCCGTCGAAAACGTCGACGGCGCCGACCAATTGCGGGAACGAGGTCAGGTAATTGGTGCGCTGCAGCAGCTCCTGGCCGTTGACCGGTGGAAACCGCAGGCTGCGCAGGGCGGGGGATTCCGGCATGGCGCGCGCGATTTGCCCGGCCCGCCGGTTCAAACCCGCCACGACGCGTTCCGCGTCCTCGCTCAGCCCGTTGACCCCCGGGGCCATGGTCGGGATCAACCAGCCGTGTTCGACGAGCTTCCGGCCGAACTCCGCTGCTCCGGAGGGCAGCTCGGGAAGAAGGGATTGGGTGCTCATCGGGCTCCTCGCGAGATCAGTTGAAGGGTCGAAGTCTGTTGCAGGATCCGATCGTTGTTGATCATGATCGACGGCGCGATGCTGTCCCGGTACAGCCGGGCCAGACTCATCGGAGACTTGTTGGCGAAGCCGGGCATCCCGACGATCAGCATCGCGTCACCGACGATCGTGCGGACGAATTCCGCCGCCGCGACCTTGAGCGTGTTCATCGAAATCGCCGATTGCAACGAGCTGAGGTTCTCCGGATCGGCCCAATTCCGTTGGTACTGCTGTACCGCCGAGCGGACCAGCGCGGTCATGGACTGCAATTGGACTTCGAGCTCCGCGAGCCGCAACGCGGAAGGCGGAATCGATCCGGGCGTGCGTTTGGCGGCCTTCTGGACCACGCTGCGGGCAGTTTTCCCGGCCTGGGTAGCCATGCCCAGCCAGGCGGATGCCCAGAGCACATGCGCGGCCGGTACCGCGGTCTCCGAAGAGATCGTTTCGTATCCGTCGCTGAGCACGTACTCGGTGCTGCTTTCGGCCTCCAGCTCGAATCCCTCGGAGCATGTGCCGCGCATGCCCAAGGCATCCCAGTCGTTCGTCTTGGTCAGGCGGACCTGCCCGATCGGCAAATACACCATCACCTGGTCGTTCGGAACTGCGGCAGGGTTCCGGCGGGCCGTGACCAAGATGGCATCCGCGAACCTTCCGTAGGAGATCACCGGGCAGGACTTCGACAGCTTGATCGCATTCGCGTCGAGCCTTTCCACTGCGCAGGACGAGGTCCGGGTATCGCCTCCGACATTGCGTTCGGTGGTCGCGGATGCCAAAAGGAATTGTTCGTCCGCGCAACGGGACAACAGCTCGAGATGGGTGGTGTTGCGTCCGTGGCGGAGCAAACACAGCAGCTGGCTGTAGTGCATCGCCAAAATCATGCCGCTGGCGGAACAGGCTTCGGCTACTCGGCCGACGATCCGGCACAGATCCGTGAAATCCAAGGCCATCCCGCCGACGGCCAGCGGGACCGGTGCACCGAGCAACCCCGCAGCCTTGGCGGCGAGTATAGCTTCACTGGGGAACCTGGACTGTTCATCGACGTCGGAGGCATGCGCGACGGCCGCTTCGGTGACCCGGTCGATCAGCTCGTCCAGCGTGGCGGTCCTGGCGCTATCCATGGTCTGCGTCCTGGATTCCGCGGCGAATCGATTCTACCGAGGCGAAGGTCGACCGGTTGAGCAGATGCTCGGGGAACTCCAGGTCGAACTCTTCTTCCAGGGCGAGCATCACGTTCACGCTGGAAAGCGAGGTCATGCCTGCCGAGTAGAGATCGGCGTTGGAATCCAAGTCGTCGATGCCGACTGCCAGGCGAGCGTGTTGGTCGAGCACCGAGCGAATTTTCTGGTCGACGGCGAGTTGTTCCATAGGAGGTGCCTCATTTCGGGATGGTCTGATCGGAAGTGGGTGTACGGGGCCGTCCGACGGCGGAGGGCTGGTCCGGGAGGAAGGGCTCAGCGGATCATGATCCAGCTCGGGCGGCTGCCGTTTCCGAGCCGGGCTCGGCGGAGGCGGCGGGCGCCGCCGCGGGGTAGATCCGCAAGAGTGCGCTCCGTTGGTTCTGGCCGGTGTTCCGGGCCAGCGCGATCCGACTGCGCTCCGCGATGTCGGATCGCAGCAGCGGATCACGCAATTGCGGCCAGAGTGCTGCCAGTCCCTCGGGACTGCTGATCCGCAACGGCAGATCGGAGTCTTCGAAGGCCGGGATGTCGCGCAGCACTGTGGCGATCCGCAGGGCGTCCGCTTCCAGGACGGCCAGCGGAAAGCCCTCCCAGGCCGCCGAATGCAGGTAGACGTCGCTGCCGGCCAATTCGGCGAGCAGTTGCGCCCGGGGCAGCCAACCGGTGACCTGGATTCCGTTTTCCACCAGCTCCCGCGCCAACTCCGGATCGCCGCCACCGAGCCAACGGGCTTGGACGTCGTACCCTTCCTGGCGCAGGGCTTCGACCGCGGCCAGGAAAAACCGGGGATCCTTCTGCGCGCCAAGCCTTCCGGAGCCGGCGAGCCGCAAGACCTCGGTGCGCACGGCGACTTTGCTCCCCGCGGAGCGGCCCGCTGGCACCGCGGCGAAATTCGGCACATAACCGACGAGCGTGCGCCCGGGTCTGACCTTCGACAATTCCGTTGCCAGCGCCGCTTCGCGGGGCGAGCATGCGGCCACGGCGCCCGTGTTGCGGGCGAGCAGCCGTTCCACGGTGCGGTAGGCCCAGCGCGCGGTCGCGGAAAGGTCCAGACGTTCGAAGGCATAGCAGTGCGGGGTGTATATCTGGCGCAGTTCGGCCGAGTCGCGGACCGCCAACCGGGCATACAGCCCGGCGAACGAGGAATGCGAGTGCAATGCCACCGGTTTCAGGGACCGGACCGTGTTCCGGACCGCCAGGATCCGGCGAAATTGCCCGGAGGGCAGCTCGGCCGCCGTGGCGAATCCCTGCTGCCAGCCGGCCGGCAGCGCCGTGGTTTCGGCGCGCTCGACATAGCACAGGTGGTGCTGGTATTCAGGCGTGTTCGCGACGTAGTCGAAAAGCGCCGTGGACACCCCGGCGCCCATCGACTCGGTGATGTGCAGGATCGCGGGCCGGTCGGTGGGGTTACTGGGCACCGTCCCCCCTGACCACGGCAGAAGCGGTTTTCGCCAGAATGCTCAGATCCTGCGTCAGGCTCCAGTTGTGCGTGTAATACAGGTCCAGGGCAATCGATTCGTCCCAGCCCAGCCGGGAACGCCCATTGACTTGCCACATGCCGGTCATCCCGGGCAGGACGCCCAATCGCCGCTTGGCAGTCTGGTCGTAAAGCGCGACTTCGGCGGGACGCTGCGGCCGGGGCCCCACCAGGCTCATTGATCCGCCGAAGACGTTGAACAGTTGCGGCAGCTCATCCAGCGAGTACCGCCGCATCAGAATGCCGATCCGGGTGACTCGGGGATCGTCGTCGACCTTGAACAGCGGTTCTCCGGAGCGGCCCTGCTGGCGCAGCAGCGACTGCAGCTGGGCATCCGCATCCGGGACCATGGAACGAAATTTCAAGATCTTGAACGGGCGGCCGTCGATGCCGATTCTTTCCTGCCGGTAGAAGACCGGCCCGCGGCTGGTCAATTTGATGCCCAGGCCGAGGACCGCGAACAACGGCAGCAGGACGACGATCAAGAGCCCGGAACCGATGATGTCCAAAGCCCGTTTCGCCATCCGGGTCGGCAGATACGGATAGGGGGCGTCCAGTTCCACCATGGTTTTGTCGCCTTGCGAATGCGTCCGGATGCGGGCCGGACTGACCGAGGCGCCCCAGCGCACCAGACGGATCGAAACGTGCTGTTTGCGCAAGTCCCAACTCAGCCGGTCGATCAACTCCTGGTCGATGGCGAGGTCGGCCGGCAGCTCGACGACGTCGGCCCGGCTGAACCTGGCCCGTTGGGAAACCAGACGGACCAGTTCCTCGGGATTCTGCTGCAACTCTTCGGTGAGCACCAGCGTCTGGTGCTGCAGCCGGCCGGCGGACTTGTCGATCTGGTAACGGTGCGCCGGCAGCACGGAGATCACCCGAGGGTGGTGGAAGCGGCGGATGACCGCGCGGCCGAGGACGTCGGCAACGGTCAGCACGATCGCCAGGACCACCGGCTGCCGGAGGCCGACAACGCTGCCGAAAAGCACTTCGATCAAGGCGAAACAAGCGACTACCGCGCAGCCGGCCCAGACCGAAAGCATCGGGAACGGCTTCACCAACCGCTCAGTGGCGAAGCCTTTGATCCCAGCCAGGGCGCCGAGCCATACGATTCCGGCGATGATCGTCGGCCAAGGACCGAGTGCGCTTCCGGAGACCGGCCAGATCAGACCGGCCGCTGCGGTGGCGCCCAGCACCAGGGCGACATCGAAGATCACCAGTGATTCGATGAACGGGAGCCTGCGTTGGCGTTGCCGGGTGGTGCTGTAGGCAGGCCTCGGCTCGGCCTCGGGCTGAGCCACGTTGACCGTGGCAGGCACCGGATTGCTGTTGTGTCGAGCCCGGTGGACGATCCGTCGTTGGTCCAGCCGTTGGTCTACTTGTGTCATGGCGTGTCTCGCCACACATTTATGCAATTTCGCATCGTTCCCCAATTTCCCCAATGTTTTCCTCATGCCGGCCGAGGGGCGATGCGGACCCTCGGCTAGCAGAGATTCGTACTCTTCGAACCGCCTTCATCAATCACAGTGCAGCTCGAATCCGGATCGTGACGGGATACCGGAAAAATTTCACTCGCGGGGTATTCGGAACGGTCTGGGTCAGCGATTCATGCTCTCCATGATGCGGCTGATGTCCAGCTCATGGTGCGGCAACGATTGGAACCGGAACTTGGGCACGAAGTCTTGGAACTCGCTGGCCGCGTTGATCCGGGCATGGCAGTTCATCATGGCGGCGAAGACGTTGGGCGAGTCGGGGGCCAGGATGTAGATCAGCCCACCGCGACGCATCAGCGTCGTTTGGGTTCCGCTGAAAGCCGTGGTGAAGATCAGACCGAGGAGCGCCACCTGGGTCCAGCGCAGCGGCTCGACCTCGGCATTCAGCGGTGAAATTGAGGCGGTGGCGATGATCATCGACGAGTCGCTCGGCCGGCCTTCCAGATCGTGCAGTGAACGCCAGAAATGCGCTTTGGTGCTGAATCCGGTCAGTGGGTCGGTGCATGAAATCGGATCTGGCAGATCGGCGGCATCCGCCCAGCCTTCAGTGAAGAATTGGATCGCCTGGATGTTGGTCAACCGTCGGCAGGCTCGGAAGTAGCAACGGAAGTCGGCGAGGGATTCGGCGATGCCGATGCCCTGCCGGTAGCGCGCAGCACCCAGGAGCCGAGCTGCGGACTCGAAGCCGGGGCTTCGGCGTGGCAGCTTGGCTAGGTCATCGACTTCCGGGATCCACCAATCGTTGGGAATCCGCCAAGAGCCGCGCAAGCTGAGCTTTTTCCATCGCTGGACCAGCCCGGGGGAGGGGGAATTGCTGGGAGCCATGTTTAGGTGTGCAGCCAACCGGCAATTCATGATGGCGATTATCGGTTCGGGTTTTCATCTATCGGCAATGCCCGACCGCCGGGCGGGAATGTATTCACCTTTGTTTGCCTGTATTTGCTTGAAGCGCCTTCTGCCGGTCACACTGGATTCACTCCTTTAAGTAGGGGAATTGGGGAATTGGGGAACAAACATGAACAGTGACAAGGAAAGATTGGACGGTACCGCCGAGCGCAGCGATGAAGATCTGATCAGCCTTGTCCGATCAGGTGATGTCGACGCGTACGGGGTGCTCTACCAACGCCACCATTCGGTCGCGCTTGCCGTGGCGCGCAAGAATTCGGACAACCGCTCGGACGCCGAGGACGCGGTGTCCGAAGCGTTTTCGTCGGTTCTGCAGGCTCTGCAGGGAGGCAAGGGGCCGGTCAGCTTTTTCCGGGCGTACCTGCTTTCCGCGGTCACCAGGATCGCGCATCGACGAAATGTAGCGGCCGGCAAGGTCACTGCGACCGATGACGCGGCGGTGCTGGACCGTGAATCGGCCGACCCGGATTCGGTGCTGGCCGAGTTCGAAACCGATGCGGTCGCCCGCGCCTACAAGACGCTGCCGGAACGTTGGCAGGCGGTGCTCTGGTATTCCGACATCGAAGGTCTGAAACCGGCCGCCGTGGCGCCACTGCTCGGCTTGTCGGCCAACGGCGTCTCCGCCTTGGCGATCCGGGCCCGGGAAGGGCTGCGCAAGGCCTATCTGCAGAACCACATCAGCACTGCCGAGGACGACCAGTGCGCCGAGTACGCTTCGAAGCTGGGTTCTTTCGCGACGAATACCCTGCGTCGTTCGCAACGGGCCGAGGTCCAGGAGCACCTGGATGGCTGCCTGCGCTGTACCGCGGCCTTCCTGCACCTCAAAGACGTCGGCTCGGCGATGCGCGCCGCAGTGGTGCCGGCATTGCTGGGCATCGGATTCGTTGCTTGGTCCCAGCTCGGCACGGCTGCCGGGCTCGGCAAGGGCGCAGTGTTGTTCGCCGGAGTGCGTTCCCAGGCGGCCCGCGCCGCGGAACAGGTCAAGGCGATGGGGTCGGGGACGATCGCGGCTTCGGTCAGCGTAGTGGCCGGCGTCTCAGTCGCGACGGCGATGTTGGTCGGCCAAGGAATGGGGCTGTGGGGATCCGGCCCGGAGGGCGGGCCGGCGGTCGGCTCGCAGTCGCAGCCCGGCCGCTCCGGGCCCGGCCTGCCAGGAGCGCCCGGCAATCAGCTCGGCGAAGCTTTGCCGGAGCCGGGCCTGGTCTCCGCATTGTCGACTTCCGAGACCAAACCTGCGCCGCAGGATTCGGCGCCCGGGCCGGTGCCGGGCGGCAGCGCCGAGGCGACGTCGACGCGGTTGCCGACCGCATTCGTGCCGCCGGCCGTGGTGCCACCCACCCTCCCGGAGACGCCGCCGGTGTCACCCGAAGTCACCACGCCGGTCACGCCCACCGTGGACCCGCCAGGGGTGGTTTCCGCTGAGCTGACCGCGACCGGTCTGGGCAGCCGGAAGAACGTCCAGGTCGCATTCCGGGTCACTGGCAATTTGCCGCTGACCTCGGCCAAGGTGGTGTTCCGCCTCGATCCGAAGCTAGCCCAGCACTTCGGCGGCTGGAATCAACCGCCGCAAGGCTGGCAATGCACTGCGGATGACAGCTTTACCGCGAGTTGCGTGGCCGCCTCTGCGAGCCGGACGGATCTGGTTTTCAGCGGAGTCGTCGTGATGCATCCGTTGTCCGGCAATGCGGTGCTCTCGTATGAGTTCAGCGCCACCAATGCGGTGCCGTTCAGTGGGCAGAAGAGCTTGAGCTTGTTGGCGGGCGGCCCGCTGCCGGCCGAACCGATTGATCCTTCGAACGACCCCGGACATCCGGTGGCACCCATTGGATCTGGCGGATCGGCTGCTCCGACAGAACCTGCGGGGCCGGCTGAACCAGCGGGCCCGGCCGAACCAGCAGAACCCGCGGAACCGGCTGCGCCCGCGGAGCCGGTCCCGCCGGCACCGGACGGAGCTGGCGGTAACGTTGCCTCGGCTGGGGGAGGCTGACACTTCCGGGACTGAATCAGGCGGCGCCGCTGATGATCCGGGGGCTGCCGAGCTGGACGGGGCGGCCGGTCGCATCGAAGTGTGCACCGGCGCCGGCCTGGATGAACTGCACTGTTGCGGAAATTCGCGCTTGCCGATCGGCGTCGTCGGCGTCCGTGCTCCGCGAAGCGCTCGCAGTCAGCGAGCCGTGGATCAAGTGGGCCAAGTCCGCCACGTCGGTGCGCGGCAGGTAGTCCTGCTCGATGGCGGCGGCCAGAATATCCTGGAGCAGCTTGCTCAGTTCGCCCACGTGGACGGAGAGCTTCGCGAACGAGTCCGCGGAAAGCACCGAACGCATTGCCGGGCCGGGCGGAAGATGCCGCTTTGACAGGTCCTCGATCTGGGCTCTGACGTAGCAGGCCAGTTGGTCGACTGGATTCTGCAGGCCGGCCAACTCATGTTTCAGGTCGGACAGGAACCGGCCGGTCTCGTCCAGCGCGTAGGCGACCAGGAGCTGCTCCAGATCGGCGAAATAGTTGTATACGGCGGTCCGCCCGACGCCGGCTCGCCGGGCGACGTCGGTCATGGTCAGCCCAGGCAGCCCGTGCGTGAAGAGCAGCTCTCCGAAAGCATCGAGGACTTTGCGTTGCGTCAACTCACGTTGTTCCGCATTGCTGGAGGCAACTATACGAGGCATGTAGACATATTAGCCGATTTTGTCACCAAACAAAGCATGCCTCGTGGTTTCGGCTCGGGCCAGCGGAAACGGCGGCAGCAGCGGCCGGGCTGCCCAGTCGGCGCGCACTAGCTGCAGCCGCCGGCTCAAACCGCGATCCGGATGCCGTTCCGGTCGGACGACTCGGCAATTGCGCCGAGCACCCGCTGCACCTGGAGGCCTTCAGCGAACGACGGGGACGGCGCCCGGCCCTGGTCGATGCAGTCCAGGAAGTCCCGAACCTGATGGCTGAAGCTGTGCTCCCAGCCCAGGATGTGACCCTGTGGCCACCAGGCTTTCAGATACGGGTGCTCCGGCTCGGTCACCAGGATGCGGCGGAAGCCCTGTTCCGCCAACGGATCCATGGCGTCGAAGAACTCGAGTTCATTGAGCCGTTCCAGATCGAATCGGAGCGCGCCCCGGGAACCGTAGATTTCCAAGTGCAACGAATTCTTGCGGCCAGTGGCGATCCGGGAGGCCTCGATGCTGGCGCTGGCTCCGCCACTGAGTCGGAGATTCGCCCAGACGGCATCGTCCACGGTGACCTCCTCGGCGCCTCCGGCGCCGCCAGGCCGCTGCGGAACGAAGGTCCGGAGTGCGCCGGAGGCTTCCATCACCTGCTCCGTCAGAACGAATTGCACCAGGTCCACGGCGTGGCTGGCGATGTCGCCGAGCGCGCCGGAACCCGCAGTTTCGGCACGGAGCCGCCAGCTCATCGGGGCATTGTCGTCGGCCAACCAATCCTGCAGGTAGCTGGCCCGGACTTGCCGCACCGTGCCCAGCCGGCCGGCCGCGATCAGCTCGCGGGCCAAGGCGATTGCCGGAACCCGGCGGTAGTTGAAGCCGACCATCGAAAAGACGCCGCGTCGCGCCGCAGCGGCCGCCACTTCCACCATCTGCTCCGCTTCGTCGACCGAATTGGCCAGCGGCTTCTCCACGATGACGTGCTTGCCGGCCCGCAGCGCGGCGATCGCGATCTCCGCGTGCGCCCAGCCCGGTGTGCAGATGTCCACGATCTGGATGTCATCGCGGGCCAAGACTGCCCGCCAGTCGGTTGCGGACTCTTGCCAGCCCCAAGCGGCTGCCGCTGCGGCGACGGCGTCGGCAGATCTGCCGACCAGCACCTGCTGCCGGTAGTGCGGCAACCCGAAGGCGGCGCCGGCATTGCGCCAGGCCGCCGAATGGGCGCGGCCCATGAAGCCGTGGCCGATCACCGCGACGCCCAGTGCGCTCATCTCACGCTCCCAGTGTTGCGGCGAACGGATTCCAGTCCAGCGGCAATGCCTCGGTGGCCGGCGCGCTCGAACTGAGTTCGACGAATTCGCCGCGCTCGCCGGATTCGGCGATCGAGACCATTGCATCCACGACATGGTAGGCCTGTTCTCCAGGGGCCCGGTGCGGCACTCCGGCCCGGATCGAGCGGGCCATGTCCAAAGCGCCCACGCCGCGCCCGGTGACTTCGCCCTCGCAGGGGACCGGGATCCATTCGTCGCTGCCGGTCTTGCAGATCTTGACGTCACCGTCGAAATTGTTCGGGTCCGGGAGGGCGATCGTGCCTTCGGTCCCGGTGATCTCCACGAAGCCCACCCGTACTTTGGGCGAGTCGAAGCTGAAAATGCTCTGCGCCGAACCGCCGTCGGCGAACTGCAGCAAAGTCCCGAAATGCGTGGGCACCTCGACGTCGAAAACCTCGCCGGCTTTGGGCCCGGAACCGATCGAGCGCTGTTCCCGGGATTTCGAGCCGATCGCGGCAACCCGCGAAATCGAGCCGAAAGTCTGCACCAAGGCGGTCAAATAATACGGTCCGATGTCGAACAGCGGCCCGGCGCCGTGCTGGAACAGGAATGCGGGGTTCGGGTGCCAGGATTCCGGCCCGGGGGACTGGAACAAGGACAGGGCGGTCAATGGCCGGCCGATGTCGCCGCGCTCGATCATCCGGCGAGCGGTCTGCAACCCCGGGCCGAGGAAGGTGTCCGGGGCGCAGCCCAGTCGCACCCCGGCCTGGTTCGCTGCTTCGAGCAGTTTTTTGCCGCTCTCCCGGTCGAGCGAGAACGGCTTTTCGCTCCAGACGTGTTTGCCCGCCGCGACCGCAGCGCCGGCAACCTCGACGTGGGCTGCCGGAATGGTCAGGTTGACCACGAGCTCGACCTCGGGGTGGTCCAGGGCCGCAGCCACTCCGCCGTGTGCCCCGATGCCGAATTCTTCGGCCCGTTCCGCGGCCACCTGTTCGAATACGTCGGCCACCACGTGCACTTTGACGTCCGGGAATTTGGCCAGGTTTTCCAGATATTGCTTGCTGATGACGCCCGCGCCGATCAACGCGATGCCTACCGGGCCGCTCATGCCTGGGCCCCGACTGCCTGGCCCGCCAGCCCGTTCAGATAACCCAGGCTCTTCGCCAGCCCTTCGAAGATGTCGCCGCGGTAGTCGTCGAATTCGACCACTCCGGCGGTCAGCTGCGGCGCCGCGGCCAAGATCGCCGGGATGTCCACCCGGCCTTCGCCGGCCGGCAGTTGATCCAGCGGTTCGGTGCTCAGCGGCCCGTCTTTGAGATGGACGAACTTGACCCGGTCGCCGAGCCGGCGCAGCAGCGCTGCCGGATCTTGGCCCGCCACGGCCGCCCAGTAGGTGTCCACTTCGAGGATCACCGGGTCATCGAGGTGTGCGGCCAGCTGTTCGAGCGCGGTGCTGCCGTCCAGGATGGATTCCAGCTCCCACCAATGATTGTGATACCCCACGGTGATCCCGTAGCCGGCGGCTTTTGCCGCTGCCGCATTGAGCGCCTGGGCGGTGCGCTCGACGTCGGCGAGGCTCTGCCAGCGCTCTTCCGGGATGAACGGGTCGATGACCGTGCCGATGCCCAGAGCTTCGGCAGCTGTGAAGATCTCATCCTGGTCTGCGCTGAGCAAGGGTGCGTGGCCGCTGGGCGCAGTCAGGCCGTTGGCGCTGAGCGCGGCGGCAAGCGGTTCGGCGATTGCGGCGAAGTTGTAGGGTTCGACGGCGGTGAAACCGAGCGCCGCAAGCTTGGCAATGCTGTCGGGAAGGTCTGCTTCGAGTTGACGGCGAACCGAGTAGAGCTGAACCGAAAGCAAGGGCTTGGGCATGACTGCTCCTTTTCAAGGGGTTGGCGTGGATCATGATCCACTGTAATCAACTTCTGCCGAACGTCAAGCAAAAGATGCAAATAAGGTGACAATACTTTGGGTTTCCGGCGCGCTTTTTGCCATGCGTGGGACAAATGATGCTGCCGCGTGCTATCACTGAAGCCATGTCAATGCTTGAAAGCCCAGCAAATATCAGCTCGTTGCCCGGCGGTACGGCCAGTGCATTGACCCGGGCCGGTGAGCTTTTCCAGATTTTCCGGGATGGCCAAGCCCGTACCAGGGCCGAGTTGGCCGAGCTCACCGGCCTGGCCCGTTCCACGGTCGCGGCCCGTTTGGACGCATTGACTGCCTTGGGCCTGATTGGGCCAGCCGGGGAGGCGGTGTCCTCGGGCGGGCGTCCGCCGTCGCGCGTCGCCTTCAAGCCTTCCGCCCGGGTGGTTTTCGCCGTCGACGTCGGCGCCACCCATTTGCTGATCGGGCTGACCGATCTGGGCGGCCGGTTGATCGGCGAACGCCGGGTGCCGGCTGATGTCTCGGATGGGCCGGAGGTGGTTCTGGACCTGGTCCTGGAGCACTGCCGGCAGTTGCTGACCGAGTCCGGCCGCACGCCGGAAGAGCTCGCCGGGGTGGGCATCGGAGTCCCGGGGCCGGTGGAGCACAGCAGCGGCAAGCCGTCGAACCCGCCGATCATGCCGGGCTGGGACCGGTTCGACATCCCGGCGTACATCCAGCGGGTCTTCCGGGCTGAGGTGCTGGTGGACAATGACGTGAACATCATGGCGCTGGGCGAGCGCGCGGCGCACTGGGAAGATGCCCAGGACCTGCTCTTCATCAAGGTGGCGACCGGCATCGGTTCCGGCATCATCAGCGGCGGGCTGCTGCAGCGCGGCGCGGACGGAACGGCCGGCGACCTGGGCCATGTGCGGGTGCCTCGCGGCGAGGGCGTCACCTGCCGCTGCGGAAACGAAGGCTGTTTGGAGGCGATCGCCTCGGGTCCGGCCATTGCGCGGTCGCTCACTGAAGCCGGCGTGCCGGCGTCGGGCGGGGAAGACGTGCTGGCATTGGTCCGTGCCGGCAACGTCCAGGCGATCCAGGCGATCCGGCAGGCCGGTCGGGACGTCGGTGACGTCCTGGCGACCTGCGTGAGCATGTTGAACCCGGCAATCATCGTGGTGGGGGGATCGCTTTCGGTGGCCGGCGAGCACCTGCTGGCCGGTGTGCGCGAGGTGGTTTACGGGCGCTCGTTGCCCCTGGCCACCTCGCGGCTGCGGATCGTGCAATCGATGGCGGCCCGCGAAGCCGGGGTGCTCGGCGCGAGCCGGATGGTCACCGACCACGTGCTCTCCGCGGGGCGGATCGACGCGGCCCTCGCTGCGCTGTAGTCCTTCCGGTCGCACGGTAGCCCTTCGCTGATCGCGCTGTAGCGGATCCGCTGAGCGTTGACTTGCGGCGGTTCTGAGTGCGCCAAACCCGCCACAAGTCAACGCTCAGCGCGCGTGGGAGAGGGATCCAGCGGGCATCGGCAAGAAACGCCAGCTTATTGCAAACTTTTGATTGACCTTCGGCATAAGTTGTTCTAGGTTGAGGATAACCATTGTGGGCCAGATCACATGGCGGTGATCTGCGCCGGTTCAACCGACAAGGAAGTCTTCCGTGAAAGTTCGCAAACTCGTAGCAACAGCGGCGCTTGCCGCGTTAGCACTCAGCACTGCCGCTTGCGGGGGCAGCGGCAGTTCAACCGGATCCGGCGATGCGGCGCTTACCTATTGGGCCTCGAATCAAGGCACCAGCTTGGACAACGACAAGCAGAACCTGACGCCGCTGTTGGAAAAGTTCCAGCAGCAGACCGGCGTCAAAGTGAATCTCGAAGTCATCGGCTGGAACGACCTGCAGACCCGGATCCAGACGGCGGTCACTTCGGGCCAGGCTCCGGACGTGGTCAACATCGGCAACACCTGGGCATCCTCGTTGCAGGCCACCGGTGCCTTCCTGCCTTACGGCGACGCCGAGATGCAGGCGATCGGCGGTGCGGACAAATTCGTCAAAACCGCGCTCGACACCGGCGGCGCCCCGGGCCAGCCCCCGACCTCGGTACCGCTCTACGGTTTGGCTTACGGGCTCTATTACAACAAGGCGATGTTCGCCGCGGCCGGGTTGCAGCCGCCGGCCACCTGGGAAGCGATGGTCGCCGCGGCCAAGCAGCTGACTGCCGGGGGAGTCCACGGCCTGGCCCTCGCTGCCGCCAGTTACACCGAGAATGCGCATTTCGCGTTCATCAATTCGGCGCAGAACGGGGCTGAGCTCTTCGATCAGGATGCTAAGCCGACCTTCGATTCCGACGGTGTGGTGAACGGCGTCAAGCGCTACTTGGACCTGATGCAAACCGACAAAGTGGTCGACCCGGGCAATGCGCAGTATGACAACGGCACCAAGGCGGTCAACGACTTCGCCACCGGGAAAGTGGCGATGATCCTGACCCAGAACAACGCCGACAATTCACTGACCAGCAACGGGATGAAAAGCGATGCCTATGGCGTGGTCCCGCTCCCGGCTCCGGAGAATGCAAAGCAGAAAATCGCGAGCTTCGTCGCCGGGATCAACCTCTCGGTCTTCAAGAACACCAAGAACAAGGATGCGGCGCTGAAGTTCGTGAACTTCATGACCAGCCCGGAGGTCCAAACCACGCTGGGCAAGCCGTTCTCCTCGCTTCCGGTGCTCAAGGACGCCAAACCGGTGTTCACGGACAACGCCGAGGAGGCGAAGACCTTCGCGGACATCTACGCGAACATGTCCAAGCCGCTCCCGCTGACGCCGAACGAAGACCAATTCGAAAACACCGTCGGCAAAGCGATGAACCAGTTCTTCGCCACGATCGCTTCCGGCGGCACGGTCAGTTCCGATGACATCCGCAAGGCGTTCAAAACCGCACAGGATCAGGTCGCCGCGGCCGGATGACGCGAGGCCGGCGAGGTGGCCGAATGCCTCGCCGGCCATTGACCGGATATCCCCGGCCCCGCCCGGCCTGGTGGACCCTGGCGAGATTGTTGAGAAGGAAGAGAATTGACGTGTCCGCGATGACCCGCGCCGAAAGCTCCACGGAGCCCCCGGCAGTTCCGAAAAGACGATCTGAATTCGTCAAACGCAAGCCGGTGGGCCGTTGGTTGCCTTATGCCTTGCTGGCGCCGGCGGTGCTTTTCGAATTGCTCATCCATGTGATCCCGATGGTTTTCGGGATTTGGGTCAGCTTCTTCAAGCTGACCAAGGTGTTCATCGCGAACTGGAGCAATGCGCCGTTCCTGGGCCTGGGCAACTACCAGATGGCGATCGATTTCAACGGCGCGATCGGGCAGAGCCTGTTGCAGTCCTTCCTGGTCACTTGCGCCTTCACGGTTCTGGTGGTCGGATTTTCCTGGTCCTTCGGGATGGCCGGCGCGGTGGCGTTGCAGCGGAAGTTCTTCGGCCGGGGCTTCCTGCGGACGTTGTTCCTGATTCCCTACGCGCTGCCCACCTACGCCGCGATCATCACCTGGAAATTCATGTTCCAGAAAGACACCGGCGCGATCAATTTCTTCCTCTACGATGTGCTGAATCTGCCGGGCGAGAAGCCCTTCTGGCTGATCGGCGACAATTCCTTCGTGGCGCTGGTCGTGGTGGCGATTTGGAAGATGTGGCCTTTCGCCTTCCTGATGCTGATGGCCGGATTGCAGTCGGTCCCGCAGGACGTCTATGAAGCTTCGGCGGTGGACGGCGCGAAGCCGTTCCGGCAGTGGCGCTCGATCACTTTGCCGATGATGCGTCCGGTCAACCTGGTGCTCCTGCTGGTGATGTTCTTGTGGACCTTCAACGACTTCAACACCCCGTTCGTGCTCTTCGGCAGCGCGCAGCCGCCGCAAGGGGACTTGATTTCGTTCCACATCTACAACGCCTCATTCCTGACCTGGAATTTCGGCTCCGGTTCGGCAATGTCGGTGTTGTTGCTGCTCTTTTTGCTGCTGGTCAGCGGGGTCTATTTGCTGATCATGAACCGGAGGTCCAAGCGTGCGTGAAACCCAGGGGAGCAAAACCTTCCGAATCGTCACCCTCGCCATATTGGGCGTGTTCACTGCGCTGCCGATCTACGTCATGATCACTTCGGCCCTGAAGCCGCTTGCCGATGTGCAGGGCCCGTTCACCTGGTGGCCGTCCAATCTCACGATCCAACCGTTCATCGACATCTGGAAAACCGTGCCGTTGGCCGGATATTTCGGGAACTCGCTGATCGTCGCCGGCTCGGCGACCGTGATCAGCGTGATCATCGCGATTTTCGCCGCCTACACGATGAGCCGTTACAAGTTCTTCGGCCGCGGGCTGTTCTCCACCACGGTGCTTTCCACCCAGATGTTCCCCGGGGTGCTCTTCCTGTTGCCGCTGTTCTTGATTTTCGTGAACATCAACACGGTGCTGGGCATCCAACTGGTGGGCACCCGGATCGGCCTGATCATCACCTACCTGACTTTTTCCCTGCCGTTCTCGATCTGGATGCTGGCCGGGTACTTCGACGGCATCCCGCGGGAATTGGACGAAGCGGCGAAAGTCGACGGGGCCGGTCCGATGGGCGCGCTCTGGCGTGTGGTGTTGCCCGCGGCGCGGCCCGGGCTGATCGCCGTTGCGATTTATTCCTTCATGACGTCCTGGGGCGAGGTGCTGTTCGCCTCGGTGATGACCACCGACGAAAACCGTACCCTCGCGGTCGGACTGCAGCTCTATTCCACCCAGACCAATGTCTACTGGAACCAGATCATGGCCGCTTCGCTCGTGGTGAGCATCCCGGTCGTGGTGGGCTTCTTGTTCCTGCAGAAGAACTTCGTCGCAGGGCTGACCGCGGGCGCGGTCAAATAGCGCAGTTGTCCGGCCCGCAGGCTTCAGCGTCGGCAGTGCCGTTCATGATGAGCGGGTGGCTTTCTTTCCAGGCCTCGTTGAGCGTCTGGCTGAATACCTCGGGGCTCTGCGCGCCGGAGACGCCGTACTTGCGGTCGATCACGAAAAACGGCACACCCTGGATGCCCAGGGTGTGGGCTTCGGCGATGTCCTGATCGACGTCGGCCTCGAACTCCCGGTCGGTGAGTGCGGCGCGTGCCGCTGCACCTTCCAGGTCGAGCCCGACGGCGACCTCCACCAGGGCGTCGACGTCGCCGATGTCCACCCCCTGCTCGAAGTGCAGTCTGAGCAGGGCCTCTTTTGCCTGGTCCTGTTTGCCGTGCTGGGCCGCGAAGTGAATCAGCTCGTGGCCGAGGTGGCTGTTCGCCACGGTCAAAGTGTCGAAGTCATAGGCCAAGCCCTCGCCCGCGGCTTGCGCCTTGACGTGTTCGAACATCTGCGCCACTTGGGCTTCGGCCATGCCTTTGCGTTGGCTCAGATATTCCAACTCCGTACCGTCGTAATGTTCGGGCAGCGACGGGTCGAGCTGGAAACTCTTCCACTCCAACTCAACCTGATCCCGTTGCGGGAATCCGGCGAGCGCGGTCTCGAAACGGCGCTTGCCGATATAGCACCAGGGGCAGGCGATGTCCGACCAGATTTCAATCTTCACGTTGTCGGCAACTCCGCAGGCCGGAGAAGAATTCCCCGAGGGCAGGAAGCGCGGTGTGCTATTCGGCCGGCAGCGGCGTACCGGTTTCCAACAAGGTCTTGAGGCTGGACAGGATCGGCTGCCAACCCTGGGAGACCCCGGCGCGCAGCGCGCTGTCTTTCGGGAAGCCCGAATGGATCAAGGTGAGCTTGACGACGTCGCCTTGTTGTTCCAACTCGAAGGTCGCCGTTGAACGCTTCTCTGCGGCCATGTCGGCCACTTCTTGCGGGTCGGCGTTGATCGCCTTTCCGAATTCCTCGGTCACGGTGTGCCAGGTAAAGCTGAGCTTCCTCGGCTTGTCCGAGATCAGGACCACCTGCTCGGGCTCGGAAATCGTCACGCCAGCCACTTGCCAGTCGATCGTCGAGCCGACTTTCCAGTCGGAAATCAACTCGATGCCCCAGTACTGCTTGATGAAGGCTGGTTCGGTGAGCGCCTGCCAGAGCTTTTCCGGCGTGGTCTTGATGTAGGTGGTGTAGACGAAGTCTTCGTCGGTTCCAGAGTTGTCCATGGGGTTGTGCTCCAATGCTGATTTGAGATCGGCGAGCGCTGCTGCGCGACGCTGGTCATACCGGTTGATCCAGCGGTCTGCGATGGCGTTGATCGGTTCCGCATTCAAATAGTGGAGCTTTTCGCGTCCCCGTTTGACCGTACTGATCAGGTTGGCGTGCTCCAGGATGGCCAGGTGTTTGCTCACGGATTGGCGCGCCATGGACAATCCGGAGCACAGTTCGCCCTGGGTTTGCCCATTGCGCCGGTTGAGATCATCGAGCAAGGAACGCCGGCTCGGGTCCGAGAGGGCTCGGAAAATCTCATCCACAGATCAAGAATAGGCAGCCATATGGCTGCATGTCAATGCCTTGCCACCCGTCGCTTCGGCCCCGCGTTCGACGTCGTTCCAGCTCAACTTCCAGCCCCGGAAGCTGGGCTGCGGCGTTCCAGCTCAACTTCCAGCCCCGGAAGCTGGGCTGCGGCGTTCCAGCTCAACTTCCAGCCCCGGAAGCTGGGCTACGGCCGCATGCGAAAGGGGACCCCTCGCTCCACGAGGGGTCCCCTTTCGCATGCGGCCGTTTCGCCTGGCCCGGATCTCGGGCTGTCTGAGGCGGTGACGTCGGCGAATCGACCAGGTTTCAGGCTGCGCTCAGCTCGGCATCTCGGGCTTCGTGCAGGAACCGGGCATAGGCGGGTACGGTCAGGAAGGTCGGGAAAGCTTCGCCCAAGGCGACTTCTTCGAAGATCTCCCGGGCGTCGTCGAACCGGTCGCCCTCGCTGCGCTCGATCTTGCTGAATTCGTCGTCGAGCAACTCCCGGACCCAGGCCTCGGTGATGATCTCGCCCTGATCGGTGATCGCTTCGGAGTAGATCCACTGCCAGATCTGCGAGCGGGAGATCTCCGCCGTCGCCGCGTCTTCCATCAGGTTGTGGATCGCTGCCGCACCGTTGCCGCGCAGCCAAGATTCGATGTAGCGAATGCCGACCTCAATGTTCATCCGGACCCCGGCTTCGGTGATCGAGCCCTGGGTCGCGGCGACGTTGAGCAGCGCCTTGTCGTCCGGAATCACGTCTTCGCGGAGCTTCTCGATTTGGTTCGGACGCTCGCCCAGAGCGCCGTCGAAGACCTCCATGGCCACCGGGACCAGGTCCGGGTGGGCAACCCAGGATCCGTCGAAGCCATCGGTGGCCTCGCGGGTTTTGTCCGCCCGCACCTTGCCCAGCGCGATCTCATTGGCTTCCGGATCGCGGCGGTTCGGGATGAATGCCGCCATGCCCCCAATGGCCATGGCGCCGCGGCGGTGGCAGGCCCGGACCAACTGCTCGGTGTAGGCCCGCATGAACGGTGCGGTCATGGTGATCTCGTTGCGGTCCGGCAGCACGAAGCGCGGGCCGCGGGTGCGGAAATTCTTGATCACCGAGAACAAGTAGTCCCAACGCCCGGCGTTCAAGCCAGAAGCGTGATCACGCAGTTCGTAGAGGATCTCCTCCATTTCGAAGGCGGCGGTGATGGTCTCGATCAGCACCGTGGCGCGGATCGTGCCCTGCGGAATGTCGAGCAGGTCCTGGGCCAGGATGAAGATGTCGTTCCACAGCCGGGCTTCCAAGTGGTTCTCGATCTTTGGCAAGTAGAAGTACGGTCCCTTGCCCTGGGCGATCAGGCGCTTCGCATTGTGGAAGAAGTACAAACCGAAGTCGACCAGGCCGCCGGCGATCGGCTTGTTGTTGATCAACATGTGCTTTTCCGGCAAATGCCAGCCGCGCGGGCGGACCACGATCGTCGGGTTTTCCGCGCCGAGCTTGTACTCCTTGCCCTCCGGCGAGGTGAAGTCGATGCGGCGTTCCAGGGCGTCGATCAAATTGATCTGGCCTTGGATCACATTGCGCCAGCTCGGCGTCGAGGAATCTTCCATATCGGCGAGCCAGACCTTTGCGCCGGAATTCAGCGCGTTGATCGTCATCTTGCGGTCGACCGGTCCGGTGATTTCCACTCGGCGGTCTTCCAGGCCGGGGGCCGGCGGTGCAACCCGCCAGTTCGGGTCCTCCCGGATCGCCGAGGTCTCGCGCAGGAAACGCGGGTCCACGCCGTTGCCGATCTGCTGCCGCCGGGTCTGCCGGTCCTGGAGCAGTTCTTGGCGCCGGCCCGAAGTGGCCCGGTGCAGCGCGGCAATGAAGTCGAGTGCTTCCGGGGTGAGGATTTCTTCCTGGCGGTGGATCGGCTGGGCGGTCAACGTGATGCCGTTGAAGGTGATGCCGTTCAGGCTGTTCGTGGAGTTCATGATCTGGTCCTGTCTAAAAGCCGTGGGGTGGGTGGGGCGGGCCGGTGGCGGCCCGCCCTGCCGCTTAGTGGAATTGCTGGGCTTCGGTAGAGCCAGCCAAGGCGAGCGTGCTGCCGCTGGGGTTCAGTGCGGTTGCCACCAAGTCGAAGTAGCCGGTGCCCACTTCGCGCTGGTGCTTGGTTGCGGTGTAGCCGCGGTCTTCGGAAGCGAATTCCTTCTCCTGCAATTCGACGTACGCGCTCATTCCGTCCCGGGCGTAGCCGTGGGCCAGATCGAACATCGAGTAGTTCAGGGCGTGGAAGCCGGCCAGGGTAATGAACTGGAACTTGAAGCCCATCGCGCCGAGTTCGCGCTGGAACTTGGCGATCGTGGCGTCGTCCAAGTGCTTCTTCCAGTTGAACGACGGCGAACAGTTGTAGGCGAGCATCTGGTCCGGGAACTCGCTCCGGACGGCTTCGGAGAACTTCTTCGCCAGTTCCAGGTCCGGGGTGCCGGTCTCCATCCAGATCAGATCGGAGTAGGGTGCGTAGGCCTTGGCCCGGGCGATGCAGGGTTCAATCCCGTTGCGCACCTTGTAGAAGCCCTCCGCAGTGCGCTCGCCGGTGATGAATTCCTGGTCGCGCTCGTCGACGTCGGAAGTGATCAGGGTGGCCGCCTCGGCATCGGTGCGGGCGATGATCACCGACGGTACGCCGGCGACGTCGGCCGCGAGCCGGGCCGCGTTCAGGGTGCGGACGTGCTGCTGGGTGGGAATGAGCACCTTGCCGCCCAAGTGTCCGCACTTCTTTTCCGAAGCGAGCTGGTCTTCCCAGTGCACGCCCGAAGCGCCGGCCTGGATCATCGACTTCATGAGTTCGTAGGCATTGAGCGGGCCGCCGAAGCCGGCCTCGGCGTCGGCGACGATCGGCACGAGCCAATCTTCGACCGACTGTTTGCCTTCCGAGAATTCGATTTGATCAGCCCGCAGCAGCGCGTTGTTGATCCGGCGGACCACCGTGGGTACCGAGTTGACCGGGTAGAGCGACTGATCCGGGTAGGTGTTGCCGGAGGTGTTCGCATCGGCGGCAACCTGCCAGCCGGAAAGGTAGATCGCCTTGAGCCCGGCTTTGACCTGCTGCACGGCCTGATTGCCGGTCAGCGCGCCGAGCGCATTGGTGTAGCCTTCCGGGCCGGCGTTTCGCAGTTGGTCCCAGAGCTTCTCGGATCCGCGGCGGGCCAAGGTGGCCTCTTCCTGCACGCGTCCGGCGAGCTTGACGACGTCGGCTGCCGAGTAATCGCGGCGCACGCCTTCCCAACGGGGATTGGCTGCCCACTCCAGCTCCAGCGCCTCTGCTGTTTTCTGCTGATTCTCCGACATGTCCTGCTCCTTGATATCTGCTTCCCGGAAGTGAATCCGGGCTGAACTTCTTCGTATGTCTTACTTTTCTCCGTTTTCAAGCAGGTTTCTAGAAAATATTCTGGAAAGATTTGCGTTTCTTCACGTATCATCAAGAAATGACGAGTCCAACCTGGCAACGGCCGGCGCCGGGTACCAAACGGGACCCCGGCAACGACGAAATCGACGTGATCAGCCTGGGGCGCCGGGTCCGGCACCTGCGCAAAAGCGCGAAGCTGACGCTCGATGACTTGGGGCTCATGGTGGATGCCGCACCTTCGCAGTTGTCGATGATCGAGAACGGCAAGCGGGAGCCGAAACTGAGCCTGTTGCACGGGTTGTCGAAGGCGCTCGGCGTGAGCATCGAACAGCTGCTCGGAGCCGAGCCGCCCAGCCGGCGGGCAGCGTTGGAAATCGAATTGGAACGGGCGCAGCGCGGATCGCTTTACGAATCACTGGGATTGCCCAAAGTCCGGGTGTCCTCGCGGCTTTCGATGGATGCTTTGGAAGCCCTGGTGGGTTTGCAGGCCGAGCTGGAACGCCGACTCAACGAACAGATCGCCACCCCGGAAGAAGCCCGCCGGGCCAACACCGCGCTGCGCCTGCAAATGCGCGAACGGAACAACTATTTCGGCGAGTATGAGGCGGAGGCCGCCAAGGTGCTTTCCGGCGTCGGCTATGCCGGGGGACCGCTCTCGCAACACGTCATCGCGGACATCGCGAACCATCTCGGTTTCACCCTGCACCATGTGACGGATTTGCCGCATTCCACCCGCAGCGTCACTGACTTGAAGAATCGCCGAATTTATCTCACCCAATCGAGCCGCAGCGAACATGACCCGCGTTCGGTGCTGCTGCAGGCCCTGGGGCACTACGTCCTGGGGCACCAGACGCCGACCAGCTACGGGGAATTCCTCTCGCAACGGGTGGCGACCAATTATTTCGCGGCAGCGCTGTTGTTGCCGGAGAAGCAGACTGTGGATTTCCTGCAGCGCGCCAAAGCCGCCAAGAGCATCGCTGTGGAGGACATTCGGGATGCTTTTGCGGTGTCCTATGAAACCGCAGCGCACCGCTTCACCAACTTGGCCACCGAGCATCTGGGCATCCTGACCCACTTTCAGAAAGTGCATGAGAGCGGGATCGTCTACAAGGCCTACGAGAACGACGGCGTGACCTTTCCGACCGACCACACCGGGGCGATCGAGGGGCAGCCGATCTGCAAGTACTGGACCTCGCGCGAAGTCTTCGACGTGAGCGACAAATTCAGCGCCTACAACCAGTACACCGACACTCCCGCCGGCACGTATTGGTGCACCGCCAGGACGGAACGTTCCAGTGGCGGTGAATTTTCCTTGAGCATCGGGCTGCCGTACGCGCATGCAAAGTGGTTCCGCGGCCGGGAGACCACCGAGCGCTCGAAATCGCGCTGCCCGGACGAGTCCTGCTGCCGGCGGCCACCGGCAGCCCTGGCGAGTGCCTGGAACGGCAATGCTTGGCCGAGTGCCCGGGCGCACTCCCACCTGCTCGCGGCAATGCCACCTGGAGTGTTTCCGGGCGTGGACGAAACTGAGGTCTATTCGTTCCTGGCCGCACACGCCCCGGAGGCCGGGCCGGCGTCGTAATTCGGAAACGGCGGCTTCAGGCGCCGGTGGTTTTCACTGCCCGGCTGAGCAACAAGGCGCCCCAGCTGATTTGGAACAGGACGACGGCGACTTGGAAGAAGAACGGCGCGGCCCCGGGGGAATTGATCTGCATCCAGTCGTTGAACCCGTGGATGAACGCCAAGGGCCAGATGGATCCGACCAGGAACCGGCCAGCCGACCAGCAGAACCCCGCGGCGCTCGCGTTCACCACCTGCCACAGGGCGTCCTCCAGGCTGCTGCCGAAAAACAGCCAGTTGCCCAAATGCCCGAGGCCGAAGACCAGCCCGATGGTGATCGAGGCCTGCCATTTTCCGGCCGGCTCGGCGGCCGCCAACCCGACGCCGCGGCCGGCGATTTCCTCGGAAATCCCCACCGCTGCCAGGGCTGCAGCGCTGCTGAGCAGGAGTCCCGGGGAGCCGACGATCCCGGGCACGCCTTCCGTGCTGATCAACGAATAGCTCAGGTCGATCGCGAGCAACGGCAACAGCCACCAGTAGTTCCGGATCCGGCCCCAGCCCAAAGCCGAGGCGGACAGCAGACCCAGTCGCCAACCGAGGAAAAGCACGACGGCGGCGCCCAGGAAATTTGTCAGCAAGCCGCCCAGGCCGGGGAACCAGTCGGGTTGCAGCCCCGGCAACGGGAGTGATCCGAAGCCGTAAACCACGATTTGCCACAGCACCATGATCGCTGAGCCGAGCAGCAGCGGGTGTTTGCTTGCCCAGATTGGCGGTGCCGCAGCGGTGGTCATGGGCCAACCGTATCCCGCGGATCGCTCGCAGGCCGAGGCAATGGCGGCACCCGGCTGGAAATTTTCGGATCAGCCGCGGTTTCGGCCGGAAAACTTGCCGGGCAGCTCCGACTACCTGCAATTCTGCCCTTTTGGACGGGCTTTCCGCGGTGATTGAAGAGAGCCTTGAACCGTAGCCAAACGCAGTTGGGAGTTCCACGACATGAGCACAGCATCCATTCGGCGCATCCGTGCGGCGCTGGCCGGCATCACGATCGCCGCGAGCCTCGCGGCTTGTTCCGGAGTGCCGTCGGCGGTTCCATCGGCAGAGCGGCTTGCCACCGACGGCAGCGGGCCGCAACTGCAAGGCGCCGGGGGTCCCGCAGGCTCGATTCCGGACGACGTGTGCACCAGCATTCCGAAACTGGGCAGACTCGAAGAGCTTTTGAAGCTCGAAGGCCTGGCCGCCGGCAAGGGGCCGGTTGGGAAACAATGCAGCGCCAAGAACCGAGACGGCTATGGCGTGACCTTCGGCATGGACCGTGGCAACACCCTGGCGGATTGGGCCGCTGCCGACGATGAAGTCAACGTTGCCGGCGAAGACCGGCTCAGTTACCGGGGCAGCCAGTACGGGACGTTCCGCAACGGGATCACCTATTACGTCGCCTACTCGTCCGAAAAAACCATGGGACGCGACGAGTTCAAAACGCTGATGAAATCGATGCTGGCGGCCTGGGGCCATTCCTGACCTGCCGCCCCGACCCCCGTTCCCCGACGCGCACCCCCTTCCCCGTTTCCCCGGCGCGCGAGTGCACAGATGATGCGGATGTTTTCGGAAAACTTCCGCATCATCTGTGCACTCGCGCTGGGTTGGGGGACCAGCGCCGGGGTTGCGGTTGGCGATTTAGATGAAGGCGCTGATCCCGGTGATGTTCTTGCCGACGATCAGGGTATTCATCTCCCGGGAACCCTCGAAGGAATAGATCGCCTCGGCATCGGAGAACAGCTTTGCGATCTCGTAATCCAGCACAATGCCGTTGCCGCCGAAGAGCTCCCGGCCGAAGGCCACGGTCTCGCGCATTTTCGAGGTGCAGAACGCCTTCGCCAGTGCGGCCTGTTCCGGGGTATCGCGGAGCTCGTCGCTCAGCTGGGCCAGCCGGGTCACCATGCCGAACATCGCGGAGATATTGCCCAACATCTTCACCAGCAGATCTTGGATCATCTGGAATGAGGCGATCGGCTTGCCGAACTGAACTCGAGTCGTTGCATAGTCACGGGCCAGTTCATACGCCCGGACCGAAACGCCGAGTGCCTGCCAGGCCACCCCGCCACGGGTGGCGCGCAGCACCTCGGCGGTATCCCGGAAGCTATTGATGTTCTGCAGCCGGTTGGCTTCGGGAACCCGGACGTCCGCAAAAGCCAGATCCGCGTTCTGCACGGTGCGCAATGCGATCTTGCCCTCGATCTTCGCCGAGCTGAAGCCGGGCATGCCCTTCTCCACTACGAAGCCCTTGACTTGGTTGTCGGCCTCGTCGCGAGCCCACACCACTACGAGATCAGCGAAGGTGCCATTGCCGATCCAGCGCTTGGCGCCATTGATGATCCATTCGTCGCCTTCGCGGCGGGCGGTGGTGCGCATGCCGCCGGAGACATCCGAGCCGCCCTCCGGCTCGGTCAGCGCGAAGGCGCCGATCTTCTTCCAGGCGATCATGTCCGGCAGCCAACGCTGCCGCTGCTCCTCATCGCCGCCGCCATAGATCGAACCCATCGCCAAACCGGTGTGCACGCCGGAGAATACCGCCAATGACGGGTCCATCCGGTTGAGCTCGATGCTCAGGAACCCGGTCATCAGTGCGCGGCGTTGGGTGCCGGAAGAGGCGAAGCCGGCGAACTGGCCGTCGGCAAGGTTCAGTTCGGCGAATTTTTCGATGACCTCGAAGGGGAACTCGGTCTTGTCCCAAGCTTCCTGGGCGAGCGGCTTGATCTCATTGGTGAGGAACTCGCGCACCCGGGCGAGTTCACTGCGCTCCGCATCGGTGAGCAGCTCTTCGAAGCCGAAGTAGTCGGGGTTGGTGTTTGCTGGCCTTGCCATGGTTTTCACGTACTTTCCTGGATCGAAAATTAGTCGGAGACTGCTGCGTTGACCGCGAGCTGTTTGCGGTCGCGTTCGGCGGTGAGTTTCGCGTAGGCTTCCGGACCCGCGCCATAGGTGCGCTCGACGTCGGCAATGAGCTTTTCGACGTCGGCCTCGGTCACTCCGGAATCCCCACCGGTGAGATTTCCGCCCAAGTGCTCGAACATATGCCGGATGCCGCCGGGGCCGCCACCGAGGTGGTAGCTTTCGAACGGTCCGATGGTCGCCCAGCGGGCGCCGAGCGAGGTTTTCATCGCGGTGTCGAGCTCTTCGACCGAAACCACGCCCTGGATGACCAAGTTGAAGGCTTCTTTGAGCACCACGGCCTGCAAGCGGTTGGCCACGAAGCCTTGGATCTCTTGATGCTCACGAACGGGGACCTTGCCTAATTCCCGGTAGAAGTCGATTGCGGCCAAGGTCACCGATTCAAGGGTACGCTCGCCGGGAACGATCTCCACGAGCGGCATCAGCTGCGGGGGATTGAACGGGTGCGCAATCAGCATCCGGCCGGCCGCGTCGTCGTCGAGCTTTTCCGCGATCAGCGTCGCGACGATGCCGGAGCTTGATGAGGCCAGCAGTGCGCGCGACGGCGCTGCGGCTGCGATATCGGCAAAGAGTTGCTGCTTGAATTCGAGCCGCTCCGGGCCGTTTTCTTGTACTAGGTCCGCGTTCGCAACCGCGTCGGCGAGCGAAGCGGAAACGGTGACCTGAGCCAGCAGCTTTTCCGCTGTGCTGCCGAGCGAGGCGGCCAGTTCCGGCATCGAGTCGCGCACGACGTCGGCCAGGTCCGGCCGCGGGTCGCTTACCGTGACGTTGAGCCCTGCGTTAGCGAAAAGCGCCGTCCAAGAGAGTCCGATGGTGCCAGCGCCGATGACGGCGACGTTTTTGAGGCTCATTTTGAGGCTCCCTTCGAGATTTGGCCTTCGGGTTGTTCGGCTAGGTAGTCATAAACCGGAACTGCCGGGGCCAAGGTCAGATCGGTATTGATGTGGCTGGCCGAGACGATCTCCAGGACTGGAAGGTCCGCAAGCGGTGCCAACACATGCTGGAACAACTGCAAGCGAGCAGGCCCGGTGTAGGCCTCTTTGACCGTCACGTCAGTGATTTCGGTACGCAGTAGCCGGTTGAACTGCGGCTCACCGCTCAAGCCAGAATTGATCTTGAGCATGAAGGTCGGCACCGTGATCTGGGCTTTCGCTTCGTCAAAATCCAGGGGATAAAATTTGTATCCCATGCTGGCGGTGGCAACGCGGACCGAACCGTAATCCAAGGTGCCGAGCAGCGCGCCGTTGTCTACCGTCAGCGCGGGGCTGCCCATCACCTTCGGATAAGCGCTCACCTCACGCCCGGCCGCGGTGGCGGCGAAATTGTCCAGATACATCGCGTGCAGGTACTCGCCTTTTTCTTTTTGGCCACGCTCACCGTTGAAGGACACCTGAATTGCTTGGCCGGCCTCGACGTAGGGGCCATAGGCGGTGGAATCGCCCATTTTCATGATCTCAAAGCGAACTAGCGGCTCATCGATTTCCAGTGGTTCCGGCACGATGGCGCGCAATGCTTCAGCATCGGTGCGGTACACGATATTGAGATACTCACGATTGGTGAATCGGGAACCGACCGCTGGATACGCCGGGCTGCTCAGCGGGGTGGTGATTTGTTGACGTACTTCTGAAATCTTCATGATTACTTTCCGCTCCATTTCGGGGCGCGGCGCTCGGTGAAGGCTTTGATTCCTTCGGCGACGTCGGCGGACTTCATGAGCTGGTGAATCTCTTTCGCCTGAGCGGCGAAGGCTTCCGATTCCGGGGCGGAATCGGCAATTCGGGCAACTTCCTTGACCGCGGCCAGGGCGAGCGGCGCATTTTGCGCGACGACGGCGGCCAGCTCAAGCGCGCTGGCTAAGGCTTGACCGTCTGGGGTGACCCGATTGGCCAAGCCGAGCTCGTGAGCCCGCGAGGCGTTGATGCCGGAGCCGGTGAGCAATATTTCCATGGCCAGGTGATGCGGGATCCGCTTGGGGAGTCGGATCACGCCACCGCCGCCAGCAATCAGGCCCCGGGTTACCTCAGGGAGTCCCAGCGTGGCGCCTTCAGCGGCAACGATCAAATCGCAATTGAGCGCGATTTCCAGGCCGCCACCCAGCGCGTAGCCTTCGATTGCTGCAATCAGTGGCTTGCTGACTTTCGCCTCGACGAATCCGGCGAAACCCTTGCCTGGCACACTAACATTTTCGCCAGCGGCAGCGGCGCGCAGATCCATACCGGCGCAGAAGCTGCCGCCGGCGCCGGTGATCACACCGACGCGGAGGTCGACGTCGTTCTCCAGTTGGTCAAGTGCGGCAGCCAAACCGAGGGCAACCTCGCCATTGACCGCGTTGCGGGCTTTCGGCCGGTTGATGGTGATCACTAGGGTGCTACCAACAACCTCGGTCAGCACTGCTGCTTCGCTAACTTCTACTGAGTTGCTCATGCGACTGCGCCCGCCAGTTCGGCGTTGGTCAGTTCGGAATCTTTAGCAGCAGCCAGCTCAGCCAAAACCTCTTCGGTATCCGCACCAGGCAACGGCGCGTGCCGACGGATCGACGGCGGCGTTGCGGAGAACTGCATTGGCACGCCGATCATCCGGATCGGTCCCTCGCTGGGGTGCTCAGCGACGTCGAGCAAATGCCCGCCCTGGACGTATTCGTCGTCCATCGCGTCATCGAGCCGCAGCACTGGTCCAAACGGAATGCTCTTGCTGAGGCAAACTTCGGCCCATTCTTCGGTGCTCAGAAGCGGAACTACTTCGTCCAGCAGCGCGGAGAGGTCATTGCCATCGGCCCGGACGTCGATGAATTCGCCATTGACCCGCGGGTCCTCGGCGAGTTCCGGTCGGCCGGCCGCGACGAACAAATCGCGGAAGTTCTGCGGTCCGTAGGGGATCACCATGACCAAGCCGCCGTCTTTCGTCGGGCGGGCGTAGTGGCCTTTCATGAGCGAGTTCGGGAATCCGGTTTGGCTCAGGGCTGGCACGAAGGCCTGGCCCTGCAAGTGCTCGACCAAGTTGAAGGCGAGCATGGTGTCCGTCATCGGCACCTCGACTTTTTGGCCCTGGCCGGTCTTTTGCTGGTGGACCAAAGCGGCTATCGCGCTGTAGGCCATGGTCAAGGCGGAGACTTTGTCCGCGATGATGGTGGGCAGCACGGCCGGTTTTTCGATGTCCGCGGCACGTTGGGCGATGTCCAGCAAGCCCGACGCCGCCTGCACGGTTTCATCGTAGGCGGCGAGTCCGGCGCGATCGGAATCCGGGCGGAAGCCCTGGGCGTGTACATAGATGAGCTTCGGGAACTTGGCGCTCAAGCTTTCGTAGTCCATGCCCAGGCGACGCAGTGCGTCAATGCGCATATTGGAAATCAGGATGTCCGCTGAGTCGATGAGCTCCAGGGCGGCCGCGTGACCTTCTTCGGACTTCAAATTCAGGGCGACGCTGCGCTTGTTCCGGTTCACGTTCAGGTGCAGCGAAGTCATACCCGGCGTCTTGGCGTACAGACCGGAACGTATGGTGTCATGGGGCGACTCGATCTTGATCACGTCTGCACCCAGATCGCCGAGCACCTGTGCGGCGTAAGGACCCATGACCACGGTGGCCATGTCGATGACCCGGATGCCGGCCAGCGGGCCTCGATTGCTGCTGGAAAGTGTGGCGACGTTTTGGTTTGTCATTACTGCATTCCTCACAAATTAGCTTCATCGAATTATTGATTCGAATTTGTTGAGTCGTAGCTTTCTTGGCTCACTTTCAACACTAGTTCGCTAAGGTAACCAAAATCCAGCCAGTTTTGACACCGATGGAAGGACGCTGCCGTGACCGCTGTGGTCACGGTTCAGGGATCGCAGAATTCCTTGGGATATCTAGGTTCCGGACGGCGGAAACGCTTCCTGCAGCGAAGCTATCAGGTCGGCTAAATCAGAATTCTTGGCAGCCCGGTCGGTACGCCAGATTATTCCGGTAGCCAATTCCGGGTTGAAATCGTTGAAGGGCAACGCTACGACCTCGGCCTGATTCGTGGCATTTGCCGAAATTCTTTGATCGAGAATGGTCAGGGAAAAGGCATCGCCATTCGAAACCACCTCGGCCGGACTGGCGAAATCGCCGGTGCTCAGCGTGGCCCGTTTGTGCACGCCGGCCGCGGACATCCGGACTTCGAGCTGGTCGTAGTAGGTGGGCTGGGTGCCCTTGGCGGTTTTGATATAGGTGAAGTCCACCAAATCCGTCAACGACACCGATTCGCGTCCGCCGAACTGCCGGGCCGGCAATACCGCGCCGAGCTGCTCACGGAAGATCTCCTGGCTGGACACGCCCGGCAGCTGCGCTGGCAGGTGCACCAGGGCGAAAGCGAGCTTGCCTTGGTGCACTGCGGTCAGCAGCTCGCGGCTGCCGGCGGGCCACCGGTTGAGTTGGTACCGGTGTGCCACCTGGGCGCTGAATTCGACCAACCGTTGCCGCAACGAAGGATGCAGCCATGGTGCGATTCCGACGAAATACGCTATTTGTTCCGGGGCAGCGGCCCGGGTCATTCGCTGCGGGATGTCATCGAATTTCCGGACCACTTCTTGGGCCAGCGGAAGCAGGGCGGCTCCGCTCCGGCTCAGGCTCACGCTTCGGGAGTCCCGCTCGAAAAGCACTGTACCCAGCTCGCGCTCCAAATCGCGCACGCGCTGGCTCAACGGCGACGTGGCCATATGCAGGCTGCGCGCGGCTTTGGAGAAGCTCAGGTGCTCGGCGACTGCAACGAAATAGCGCAAATGAAAGATTTCCATCAGAGCAAAGCGTACTCGCGGAACCTGGGGCAGGCTGTGCCTGCCTGGACGCGACTCGGGGCCGGGCGGACGGCGCCGGTAGGCACCGCACGCCCAACCCCGAGGCTGGTTCAGGAACTATTCAGCAGCGCCTACCACTTGGGCCAGAGCGAGAACACGCTCAAGTTCGCCGTCGAGCTTGCGCCCACGGCGTCGGTGGCGGTGACTTTGTAGCTTCCGGCGGTGTTGTTGAACGGTATCCAGACGAAGGCGAAGATTTTTCCGTTCTTATCGGCCTTCACCGTGCTGACCGTCTTCTCAGCCAGCTTCACGGTCACCGCGCTGTCCGGCGTGAACCCGGAACCAGTAGCCACGGTGAAGCCGCCGGCGAAGGTCCACGGCAAGGTCAGCGCGAGCTTGGTCGGGGTGACCGAGACTGGCAGCACTTCGGCGCGCTTGCCGCCGTCGCCCTTCGCGCTGAGATCGCCGGTGGCGTTCTGCAGGTGCAAGAACAGGGCTTTCGCACTGGCAGCGCCAGGGCCCTGGTGCACGTTCAGCCCGGCATCGGGCTTGTCGAAGAACAATTGGCTAGCCGTGCCGTCTTCGAACCACAAGGCCGGATTGACCGGGTCGTACTTCTTGGGTTCGGTCTGATCGACCGGCACCAGGAAGCCGTCTTTCGCTTTGTAGTTCGAATAGGTGACCACCCGGTAGGTGAAGGGCGATGCCTTGGAAGCGTCGATGCCCAATGCGGCGGCCTGCACCGGGAGCACCATGACATTGGTGTCCATGGTGTTCGAATCCAGCCCGCCGTTGAGCCCGTTGAGCGGGCGGGGGCTGCCGACCACGGTCAGCGAGCCATCGGCATTGATCTTGTTCAACGTCACCAGCGGCAGGTCCAGGCCGGTGGCGAAGCCGAGGCTGAGCCGGAAGTCGTCCTTGCCGTCGTTGTCGGTATCGATGTAAACGTAAGGGCGGTAGGCCGGGGTCAACGCGGCCCAGTTGCCCCAAGTGCTGATCCCGAATCCGATATCGCCCTGCTGGATGTTCCCGCCGGTGGCGGCCAGCGCCGGGATGGTCGAGGAGATGCCGACGTTCTGCAAGTCCATGGCACGGACTGCGCTGTTCTCCTTGCTGCCTGGCCCCGCGGTTTCATCCAGTTTGTCGATCCGCGGGCTGGAAGTCTGCAGTTCGAACGGGGCCAACAGGCTGTTGTAACCGCTCGAACCGAGACCGCCCTGGGCCAGAGCCCGTCCGCTCAGCGGAACCTTGATCGAACCGGCTTTGTCGTTCGGGAAGGTCAGCGATTTGCCTGCCGTCATCGCCGACGTCGGCTTCGGAGCGGCATAGATCGGTACCCGCAGGCTCGGTGCGCCGGCGCTGCTCAGTTCCAGCCGCCCGGATGCCTCGGCGATGAACTGCCGGGGAGTGCCGAGCTGCGTGGCATCCATGGTCGGATCCAGGCTCTTGCGCAGTGCGGTCGGGTCGGTGATCTTCAAGGTCACCTCGACCTTGGCGGTACCACCGGGACCGACCTTGACCTGCGGCGAAACCTGGTACTCGACGCCGGGAACGGTCGTCGCCGGCAGGTATTTCACCGCGTAATCGCGTCCGGCTTTGCCGAAGCTCTGCACGGTCACCGACTTCTTGATGTTCACGGGTTTGTCCGCGACCTCGAGCACGCCGAAGTTGACGCTGGTCAGCTCCGGATCATCGCTGGCGAAGGCGAATGCATCGGTGCTGGTGGCGTCCAGGGCGTCGACCCGGCCGGAGCCGACCCGATTGGGCCCGTAGACCTTCTGGTCCCGGAAGACGTCGTGGTTGGCGGTGTTCATCACGATCGACTTGACCTGCAGCGCCGGCAGCTTCGTCGAACCCATCACCAAGGCGGCGATGCCGGCCACATGCGGTGCTGCCATCGAGGTGCCGGTTTTGACATTCGCATTGCTGCCGGAGGCCACACCGGCCGAGCCGATCAAGGTGCCGGGAGCGGCGACGTCGGGCTTGACGATCCCGTTGGACCCGTGGACCCCGCGCGACGATCCCGGATTGAGCGTGTCCAACTGGTTGCTCACGCCGTTGGCGGTGCCGCGGTACTCGCCCTTCAACTGCAACTTCAAGTTGCCGGCCTGTGCTGCCGGACGCAGCTGCTGGGAGAAGCTCTTGGTGAACTGGACGCCGGCGATCGTCGCGTTGCCGGCGATCCCGGCCGTGAAGACATCCAGCGTGGAATCAAGCACGACGCCGGTGGCGCCGGCTTTTTCAGCGTTGTTGAACCGGACCGCGGATCCGCACTTGCGGGTTGCGTTGTTGTCGTCCCAGCTCAGCCAAACCCAGCTGCCTTTGATCCGGGCCGAGTCCTCGGCGGAGAACGCGGCGCAGCCGTCGGCATTGCTGCCGGCCGGGCCCATGACCACGGTGCCGGTCAATTTGTCGCCGGTGACCGTGTTCGGGTCGAATCCCGAGTACTGTCCGGCAGCGGTGCCCACCGTGGGGGCGAGCACGTCGACGCGGTCCAAGGCGACCGCGGAACCGATGCTGTTCGCGACGGTCAGCGAGGTCTTCGCGTTCCCTGGTGCGCCGCCGATGTCGTAGACATCGCCGTCGTTGCCCGAGGAGATCACCGAAAGCACGCCGTTTTTGGTCATCGAGTTGATCACGTCGTTCTCGGGGTCGTCGACCGGTGCATACTTCGAGCCGAGGGACATGTTGACGATGTCTGCGCGATCGTCGAATTTTCCGTCCTGGTTCGGGTCCAAAGCGCGATCGAGCGCCTCGATCACCAAGTCGGTGCTGCCGCTGCAACCGAACACCCGGAAGGAGAGCAATTGGGCTTCAGGGGCCGAACCGGGGCCGATCCGCATGCCGTTGACCTGGGCTTCGGTCAGTTCGGAATACTTCGGATCGCCATTGCGCCCCGCCGTGAACGTCGATCCGTCTTCGCGGACGCCGTAGCCGGCGGCGGTGCCGGCGACATGGGATCCGTGGCCGGCGGATGCACAGTCCAGCGGGTTGTTGTCCGGTGTGGGTACCGGGTTGTAACTGGGCATGCTCGGGTCCGCGTTGTAGGCATCGCCGGCCAAGTCGTAACCGCCCAGGAACTTCTGCGGATCGTAGGTGCCGGGCAGGATCTCCGGCGAAGCTTTGGCTTTGGCATAGGCCTCAGCCGTCCCCGGCCCGCCGAAGTCGGTGTGCGTGTAGTCGAGGCCGGTGTCGATCACGGCGATCTTGACGCCCTTGCCGGTTTGCCCGGTTTGCGCCCAGGTGTTGAGCGCCCGGGTGTCGATGTCGGTCGATTTGTTCTCCGGCACGGTTTTGGGCACGATCGGCGTGATTTTCGCGACGTCGGATCGTTTGGACAGATCGCGGATCGCGTCGGCATCGCCCACGATGGCGACGCCGGGAAGCGAGTTGGTGGTCGTGTAGAGCTGCTTCGCCGCCGCGTCTTTGGTGACGGACTGCGCGGTGGCTTCGATGTCTTTGCGGATCTTTTGCACCGAAGCCGCTGCGTCCACCGGCTTCGACCGGTTGTCCTTCACCGAATCGGGTTGGGTCGCGGCAAAGGCACCCTGCCCGTTCAGCTGGACGTAAACGGATACCTGTCCCTTGATATTGGCAAGATCGCCTTTGATCTTGTCGGCCGGGGCGGCAACCGAGCTATTTGAATCGTTGTTGGGGGTTGTGGCGGGGTCTGCGGCGAAGGCGGGAAGCCCGGTGCTGCAAATCAACGCCACACCGGTGAGTCCGGACAGAACGGTGGTTCTGACCAGCCTTTTCGGGGCCTGTGTCATGTGATTCCTCTGCGAAAGGGTCCGTCCGGGGATCCCGGACGGACTGACTCCAACATTTCAGTGACAATTAGTCGCTGAAACTGAATACGGCCCTGGTGGGTCGTTGGCTTTACCCTACGTGACCAAGCTCACGCTGTGAAACCCCTCAGACATTGTTGAGTCAGATGTCATCCGGGCAATTTTCTTGTTCCGAAAGGTGAGTGGGCCTACCCTGTCACTTGGCAGTTTGGCGAGTAGACGAGGGAGTTCAGCCGATGACGCAGACTTACGACCACGAGCGGGAACGGACCAAAGCCAGATCAGTGGTCGGGAACATCCTGCGCGGCTCGGCTGGGAACATGGTCGAGTGGTACGACTTCTACACGTTCACCATTTTCGGCACCTACTTCGCGCACGTATTTTTTGCCAGTGGCTCCGAGGACAAGGACATCCTCGGGGTTCTCGGCGTGTTTGCCGCGGGCTTCGTGATGCGTCCGATCGGCAGTTGGTTCTTCGGCAGATATGCGGACCGCAACGGCCGGCGGGCAGCGCTCACGCTCAGCGTGGTCATGATGGCCGGCGGCTCATTGCTGATCGCGGTATCGCCGGGAGTGCAGCAAATCGGCGTCGGAGCCACGGTGATCCTGCTCATCGCCCGCTTGGTGCAGAGCTTCTCGGTGGGCGGCGAGTACGGCACCAGCGCCACCTACATGTCCGAAATGGCGACCAAGAACCGGCGCGGATTCTTCTCCAGTTTCCAGTACGTCACCCTGGTCAGCGGCCAAGTCCTGGCCTTGATCGTGCAGATCATCCTGCAGAGCCTGTTGAGTGCCGAAGCCCTGCACGATTGGGGTTGGCGGATTCCCTTCGTGATCGGAGCCTTGGCGGCGGTGACCGTGATGTGGATCCGGCGCGGCATGATCGAGTCGGTTCCGCAGTCGCAGATGGATGCGGCCCGCAATGCGAAAAAGGGTGAAGCGGCGCCGGGCACCTTCCGGCTCCTGGCGAAGTACTGGAAGCCTTTCCTCGTGGTGATCGGTTTGACCATGGGCGGCACCGTGGCGTTCTACACGTTCACGTCCTACATGCAGTTCCTGATGCAGGGCACGATCAAGGACAAGCCTACGGTCAGCCTGGTCAATTTCTTCGCGCTGCTGATTTTCATGTTGCTTCAGCCGGTGGCCGGTGCGCTCTCGGACCGGATTGGCCGGAAGCCCTTGCTGCTCTGGTTCGGCATCGGCGGCGTGCTGTTCACCTGGCCGATCATGAGCGCGTTGACCGGGACCAACAGTCCGTTGCTCTCCTTCTTGCTGATGATGGCGGCATTGCTCATTGTGCTCGGCTACACCTCGATCAACGCCTTGGTGAAATCGGAGATCTTCCCGCGCGAGATTCGGGCATTGGGTGTCGGCCTGGGCTACGGGATCGCCAATGCGATCTTCGGCGGCACCGCTCCGTTGATCGGCAAGGCGCTCAACTCGGCCGGGTTGGACGGGGTGTTCTTCAGCTACGTTACGGTCTGCATCGCGATTTCGCTTGCCGTCTATGTCTGGGCCTTCCGGAACAAGGGTCCGACGCTCTTGGACCAGGAAGAGGGCCACGCCTTCGAGCGGTCCAAGGGCTGAGCTCGCCGAGTGGCCAGATCTACAGGTTATAACCCCGATTTAACCCGTAGATCTGGCCACTCGGCGATCCGCTGGGAAATGCCAGGCCACCAGTCGCCCGATCAGACCTGATGCGCCGAACAAGGTGGCGATGATCAGTTGCGGGAAGATGTTGCCGAGGTTATCCGATAACGGTGCGACGAATTGGCCGAGCAGCAACGTGACCAGAAACAGGCCCACGAAATAGCCGAGCAGTTGTTGCCATTTCGCCGGGTAGGGTTCCAGGAACCCTGCGATCAGCAGCCCCAGCGGGAAGCCGACGACGAGCGCCGGGATGAATCCCCAAAGAAGGCCAAAGAGCGCTGCCACGACCAGGAAACCTGGCGACAGACTCTCGCAAATGAGGCCCACGATCAGGACGAAGCCCGCAAATGTGCTGGCCCAGCCGGCGACATACTGCCGCCAGCTGAAGGTCGAGGACCGCCAAGGCATCGACCAGAGGCCCCTCACTGCCGTTCCGCATCCCGGATCGCGGCGAGTGCTCCGGAGAGCGCCGGGTACTTCCACTGGAAGCCGGCCCGATTGAGTTTTTCGGATTCCACCCAGCGGCTTTTGAGGACCAGTTCGATTTCGGTGCGGATCAGCACGGCGCCCATTTCGAGCAGCCAGGCCGGAGTCGGGAAGCCGAACGGAACTCGCAGTGCGGCACGGACCCGGCGCATCAGTTCCCGGTTGTCCACGACTTGCGGGCTGGCGATGTTGACCGGGCCCCGGATTTCCGGCCGATCGTGCAGGAAGCGGATGGCGCGGTAGACGTCCTCAACATGGGTCCAACTGTATTTCTGGGTTCCGGCAGCCATCCTCCCGCCCAGCCCGGTGCGCGCCAAGACTTCGAATGGGCGCATCACGCCGCCGCCTTCGCCCGGCACGTAGGGCCCCATCACGATTGACATCCGGAGCGGGATTCGCCGAATGCTCGGCAGGTCGGCTTGGGTCAGGGCGGCCTCCCAGGCTTTGGCCACCTCGACGGAAAAACCTGAGCCGAGCTCGCCGTCGGCCTCGGTTTGCGCGTGGTCTTCGGCGTGCCGGTAAATCGTGCCGGTGCTGGCATTGAACCAGTCCCGTGGCGGTGCGGTGCAATCGGCCAAGGCCCGGCCCAGCTCGGCGGTGGTCTCGGTGCGCGATCGGAAGATCTCCGCCCGGTTCCCGGCGTTGTAGCGGCAGCTGACACTCTTCCCGGCAAGGTTGACCAGCAGATCGCTGCCTTCCAGCGCACGGCTGATACCGGCTGTACCGCCCCAGTGCGCCGAGTTGCCGGCGGCCGCACCGGAGCGGTCGATCGTGCGGATTCGCCAGCCGTCCGCGTCGAACCGGCGTTGCAAGTACCGGCCGATGAACCCGCTGGCACCGGCGAGCACGAGGACCGGGGCGTTCATGCCCGGGCCTTCCGCATCAAGGTCAACGCGTCTTCGACCAGCTTGCGGGCGATCGGCAGCTTGGCCAGGCCGATCGCCCGGGCGATCAGCGGAGCCGCACCGGCCGCCAGGTGCCGGGTCTTCGTCTGCCCTTCGGAACGGTCGCCGACCCAGAAGTAGACCAACGCCAGATAGCCCAGCCAGAGCAGTTCGGGAAGGTCGGCGCGCAGTGCAGCAGGGAGGCTCAGTGAAGATCCGTCCAACGTTTCGCGGAACAGCTCGATGCTGTCCTGCTTGGAGCCCGCGGACGCTTCACTGAACGGGTTGGCTGCGCTCGACGGCGAGATCGCGGTTTGGATGAACGCGCCGCCGAACCCGTGGAACGGTTGCATCACGGTGATTCCGGTGTCCAGCACGGTGGCCAAGCGGCGGGCGAAATTGGCCTCGCCCGCGATCGCGGCCAAGGCCTGTGCGCGATGGTCCAGCTGGATCCGGGCATACAGCTCCTGGACCAGATCGTCCTTGGACTCGAAGTAGTAATAGGCACTGCCCAGGGAAATTCCGGCCGCCCCGGCGATGCCCCGCATGGTGGTCTTTTCGTAACCCTGGGTTCGGAACATGCCGAGTGCGGTATCGATCACCAGCTGTTTGGTCTGTTCGCTCTTCGCGGTCACTCCGACTCCTTCTTTGAACGTGTTCAATTACCAGTAGAACAGAGTATTTGAACATGTTCAACTTTGCCCGCGCCGCCGAGTGGCCAGCACTGCAGGCCAAACGCCCGTTTTAGCGTGCAGATCTGGCCACTCGGCGGGGCTGAAGGAGAAGAAGCAGGTTTAGGCCAGCGAGTCGTCGTAGCCCGCGGTCAGCTCCCCGGCCCGACCGGTGGCATCGCCGGTGTTGACCACTCCAGCGGGTTCGATCAGCATCACCCGCACCTCGCCGTCGCGGGTCAGCGGACAATGTTCGACGCCGCGGGGCACCACGAAGAGCTGACCTGCGGTCAGGTGCACGTCCCGTCCGCGCAGTTGGATGGTCAAGGAGCCGGCCAGAACCAGGAAGAGTTCATCGGTTTCCGGGTGCGAATGCCAGACGAATTCGCCTTCCAAGCGGGCCAACTTGATCTCGTAATCGTTCAAGCGGGCGATCACTTTGGGCGACCAGGTCGCTCCGAACCGGCTGAAACGTTCCTCGAGATCGATAGCTTGTGCGTCCATGCGGACAGCCTAAGCGGTGCAGCGGTACGCTACCTAGAGAGTTCACAGCCTTTCTCAAGGACGAGCAAAGAGGAGCACAGATGCCAAGGTACAGTTCGGACAGTGCGAGCGGAACCGGCAGCCCATACCCGCCGGTCGCGGTCGCCGATTCGGTGATCGAAGCCGAAGACCGGCGCTGGACCCCGGGGAAAATCGCGCTGTGGGTCGGCATCGCGCTGCTCGGCGGCATCGCCTGGGTGATGCTGGCCATCGTCCGGGGTGAAACCGTCAACGCGATCTGGTTCGTCTTCGCCGCGGTCTGCACCTATTTCATCGCCTACCGGTTCTATTCGAAGTACATCGAAAAACACCTGCTCCGGCCCAACGACCGCCGGGCCACGCCGGCCGAATACAAAGCGGACGGCAAAGACTTCGCGGCCACCGACCGGCGGATCCTGTTCGGGCACCACTTCGCCGCGATCGCCGGAGCGGGCCCGTTGGTGGGGCCGGTCTTGGCTGCGCAAATGGGCTTCCTGCCCGGAACCGTGTGGATCATCGTCGGCGTGGTGGTGGCCGGGGCGGTCCAGGACTACTTGGTGATGTTCTTCTCGATGCGTCGCGGCGGCCGTTCCCTGGGCCAGATGGCCCGCGACGAGCTCGGCTTGATCGGCGGCACCGCGGCACTGATCGCGACCATCGTGATCATGGTGATCATCGTGGCGATTCTCGCCTTGGTGGTAGTCAACGCCTTGGCGGAAAGCCCCTGGGGCGTGTTTTCGGTCTCCATGACGATCCCGATTGCACTCTTCATGGGCTGCTACCTGCGGTTCATCCGGCCCGGAAAAGTCACTGAAGTCTCGATCATCGGCTTCGTGCTGCTGATGCTCGCGATCGTCGGCGGCGGCTGGGTCGGCAACAGCGAATGGGGTGCCGCGTTCTTCCATCTGGACAAGGTGACGATCGCCTGGGGCATCATCATCTACGGCTTCATCGCGGCAGTACTGCCGGTGTGGTTGCTGCTCGCCCCGCGGGATTACCTCTCCACGTTCATGAAGGTCGGGGTGATTGTGATGCTCGCCGTCGCAATCATCGTGGTCCGTCCGGAAATCAGCGTGCCGGCCTTCAGCGAATTCGCCGGACGGGACAACGGCCCGGTGTTCACCGGATCGATCTTCCCCTTCCTCTTCGTCACGATAGCCTGTGGCGCGCTTTCCGGATTCCACGCTCTGATCTCCTCCGGCACCACGCCGAAATTGATTGAAAAGGAGCGGCAGACCAGATTCATCGGCTACGGCGGCATGCTGATGGAATCCTTCGTCGCGATCATGGCCTTGGTTGCGGCGCTGTCGATCGACCGAGGGATCTACTTCGCGATGAATTCGTCGGCAGCGGCGACCGGCGGGACCATCGAAGGTGCCGTCGCATTCGTGAATTCGCTCGGGCTCTCCGGGGTTAACCTCACACCGGAAATGCTGACGCAGACCGCGCAGAACGTCGGCGAGCAATCGATCGTCTCGCGCACCGGCGGGGCGCCGACGCTCGCCGTGGGCTTGGCGCAGATCATGCACCAGTTCGTCGGCGGGCAGGCGTTCATGAGCTTCTGGTACCACTTCGCGATCATGTTCGAAGCGCTGTTCATCCTCACCGCGGTCGACGCCGGCACCCGGGTTTCCCGGTTCATGCTGCAGGATGCGTTGGGCAACTTCATCCCCAAACTCAAGGACACCGCCTGGCGGCCCGGCGCCTGGCTGACCACGGCGATCATGGTCGCTGCCTGGGGTGCGGTGCTGTTGATGGGGGTGACCGATCCGCTCGGCGGGATCAATACGCTGTTCCCGCTCTTCGGCATCGCGAATCAATTGCTGGCCGCGATCGCCTTGGCGGTCTGCCTGGTGATCGTGGCGCGGGCGGGGCGTTGGAAGTATCTGTGGATCGTCGGGCTGCCGCTGGCCTTCGCAGCGGTGGTGACCATCACGGCGTCGTACCAGAAGATCTTCTCCTCGGTGCCGGGAGTCGGTTACTTCGCCCAGAACGCGGCATTCAGCAGGGCGCTCGCCGAGGGGAAGACCTCGTTCGGAACCGCCAAAACGGTTCCGGCGATGGAGGCGGTGGTCCGGAACACCATGGTCCAAGGTGTGCTTTCGGTGGTCTTCGTGGTGCTCTCGATCATCGTGATCGTGATTGCGGTGTGGATGACGATCCGAGTCGCCAAGCAGGGCAAAGTGTTCAGTTACGAAGATCCGGAGCAGCCCTCGAAGATCTTCGCACCGGCCGGCCTGTTTGTGACCAAAGCCGAAAAAGAACTCCAGGCGCAGTGGGACGAGTTGCCCGAGTCGCAACGGCCAGTCAGGTCCGGGCACTGACGTGCGCCGGCTGCGGAAAGCCTGGCAGTCGCTGTCCTGGTTCGTCAAAGGCGTGCTGGGTGAGGACGCTTATGCGAAATACTGCGCCCACCAGGCTGCGGTGCATCCGGCCGGACCGTTTTTGTCCGAACGCGAATTCTGGCGCGACAAAACCGATCGGCAGGACGCCAATCCGCAAGGCCGGTGCTGCTGACCGGGCTGGGGAGGTCAGGGCTCTGAGCGCTGCAGATGGTTGATGATGGTCAACGGCCCGGCGGTTTGGCCGCCGTCGACCGGCAAGGTGACCCCGGTGATCCAGGAGGCATCGGCTGAAGCCAGGAAGGCGATTGCCGCAGCGATGTCTTCCGGTTCCCCGACCCGGCCGATCGGGCACAGCGGGGCCAGTCGATCCGCGCCGCCTTCCTGATCGTCCCAAACCCTGGTCCGGACGGTTCCGGGCGCCACCACGTTGACCCGGACCCCACTGGGCCCGAGTTCGACGGCGAGATTCTTCGCCAGAATGCCCAGACCCGCCTTGGCGCTGGAGTAGGCCAAACTGCTGAAGGCAACCAAGGCGTTGACCGAGCTGACCAGGACGATGGACCCGCGGCTGGCCGTCAGGTGCGGCGTGCAGGCCCGGATCATCCGGACCGGGCCACGCAAGTTCAAGCCGACGATCCCGTCCCAGTAGGCTTCGTCCATCGGGTCGTCGGTGGGCAATTCGCCGCCGGCCACCGAGGCCAGTACATCGATACCGCCGAACCGTTCGGCTACGCTGGCCACCGCCGCGTCCACGGAACCGGGGTCCAAGACGTTGCAGAGCACGGCGATCGCGCGGCCGGGTGCGGCGGCCGCGAGATCGGCCGCGGCCGCGGAATCGAAGTCCAGGATCGCAACCCGGGCCCCTTCATCGAGGAATCTCTGGACCGTGGACCGGCCGATGCCATGCGCGCCGCCGGTGACTACCGCGACTTTGTCTGAAAATCTCATGGCTTGAACTTACCGCCCGGTGCCCGGTTCGGCACAGGCTTAACCGCGACCCGGTGCCGTGCGCCCGGCTGCGACCAGCACCCGCAGCCCGTACCCCGAAGCAATGGCTGCTGGAATCGCGTAAAGCACCGGATCCACGTTGGCCGAAAGCACCAGGATGGTGATGATCGCTGCGGTGACGACGACCGAGAGCAGGCCGACGGCGGCTTCCCGCCCGGCGGTGGGCGCAATGCTGAAACGCATGGCGTCCTGCAGCAGGTTTTTCACCGCTTTTCCCACCGGAAGGTGCGCCGGCCGTAGTATCCGAACAACAACGTCCAAGCGAGCAGCACGCCGGCTGCCGGCACCCAGTCGCTCCAGACCGGAGCGGCGGACCAGGCTTGGCCGACGAGCATGGCCAAGGCGCCACCGGGGCTGAGCAGCTGAAGCGTCCGCCAGTCGCCGCCGGGCAGGGCGATGGTCCAGATCGCGGTGCCCAGGACCAGCAGCAAGAACGGCATCACGGTGATCTGGGCGGCCGCTGCCGAGGGGGTGTAGACCGCGGTCAACAGCCCGCAGCCGGCCGACATGGCAATCACCAGCAGTCCGGCTGCGAGCAGCAAGGCCGGTTGTTCCGGCAGCTGCGCACCGCGCCCGAACATCGCGGTCAAGATGACCGCAAGCTGAAGGACCACCAGGACGACGCTCGGAAGCAGCATTCCGGCGAAGATCGCGCCGTCCGAGGATTCGCCGCTGCGCAACCGCTTCAGGAACAGTTCCTCACGACGGGTCGCCAAGGTGGTCGTCACGGTCAGGTAGACGCCCATCAGACTGACCAGAGTGAGCAGGAAGACGATCTGCAGCACCGGGCTTCCCGGAGCGCTCCCGGCGAAGATGTAGAAGGCGCCGAAGGCCAACGGGATGATCAGGGCCCCGCTGAGCACGGTCTTGTTCCGGAACGTGATCTTCGCTTCTCCGGAAGCGATCGAAAGCGCCCGGGAGAGCTGGCTGACCTTCCGGGGTTCCGACTCGCTGGGGTATCCGCTGTCGCTCATGCCGCATCCTCCATCGCCGATACCGGGGACTTGCTGTCTCGGGAACCGCTGGAAACCCGCCGGAAGACTTCGTCGAGCGAAGCTTCGGAGGCCTTCAGCCGTTCCAAGCTGATCGAGTTCGCCGCCGCCCAGGCGAGCAGCGCGTGCAAATCGTCCTGCAGGCGGTTGCTGCGCAATTCCACCCGTTGCCAGGCCGCCTCCTGCCGGACGGTGGCCTGCGGGTTCAGCCCGGAAAGCGAAACTCCGGGCGGAACCGAAAAGCTGATCGCGGCCGGTTCGGCGGCCAGAACCTCGGCGACGGAACCGGACAAGGCGATGACGCCGTCGTGCATGATCGCCATTCGTTGGGCGTATTGCGTGGCTTCTTCGAGGTAGTGCGTGGTGAGGAAAACCGTGGTGCCGGCGCGGTGCATCGCGTTGACCACTGCCCAAGTGCGCTCGCGGGATTCCGGATCCAGCCCGGTGGTCGGCTCATCGAGGAAGAGCACTTCGGGCTGGTTAGCAGTGGCCAGCACCAGATCGAGCCGCCGCCGCTGCCCGCCGGAAAGCTGCTTGACCCGGGTGCCCGATTTGTCCGCCAGCTCCAGGGTTTCCAAGGCCTCGGCGATTACGGTGGGCCGGGCCGAGGCAGCCCCGCGAGGCGAGGAGGATTGGCGCAACCACAGGTCCACGGTTTCGGTGACGGTAAGATCGTCGGCGAAACCTGCTTCTTGCAACATGATGCCCAGCCGGGGCCGAATTGCGGCCTTCTGCGCGTAAGGGTCGCCGTCGAGCACCCGGACGGTTCCGGCGCTCGCCGGCCGGTGGCCTTCCAGAGTCTCCATGGTGGTGGTTTTGCCGGCGCCGTTGGTGCCGAGCAAAGCGAAGAACTCACCGTTGCGAATTGTCAGGTCGACCCCGCGCACCGCTTCGAAATTGCCGTAAGCGCATCTCAGGCCGCGCGCCGAAATCGCGATCTCGTCGTCTGGGAAAGTGTCCATGATCCCATTCTGTGCCGACCGGCGGGCGGCGGGCAGGGCCGCGGTGTCATCGTTCGACCGGCATTGTGCCCAGTGGCACCATGACTTTTGTCATAGCTCTACGATGAACGAATGAGTTCGCAACTTCCTGGCCATCGCATCGAGGTCGCCAGTGAGCGCGGCGTCTTGTTGACCTGGCGCTACACGGTGGGGTCGATCGTCTTCGTCGTGGTGTCCAGTTATCTGGTGGTGGTCGGCGCGGTTTTCCTGCCGCCGAGGCCGCTGGCCGGGACCTCGGTGGTGCTCTTGGTTTCGGTGCTGCTCTCGCTGGCCGCGACGATTCGGTTCGGTTGGCTGCTCAAGCCAGGCTTGGGGTCCGGACTGCCGGCACTGCGCTACACCCTGATGTTGCTGCTCCCGGCCCTATTGAGCATCGTCTTCGCCGTTGCCGATGGTTCGCATGACCCGTTTTTCCTGCTTCCGGCTTGGTGGGCGGCATGTTTTCTGGCATCGCTGCTGCCCCGCCGCCGACTCCTGGCCACTGCCGTTGCCGCCGGGTTGCTGACTGCGATCTATTTCGCCGCGGTGGCGGCTGCCAAGGTCGACCTGGCGAACAGCGTGTATTTCCAAACCGCCGGCTTCTACTTCTGGTTCTTGGTGGTGATGGTTCCGTCGGTGCTGATCGGCGGCCTCTGGTGGTGGGACATCGTGGTCCAGCTGAACTCGAGCCGCAAAGCTTACGGGGATCTCTCGGTGGCTCGGGAACGGTTGCGGTTCGCCGCGGATTTGCACGATATCCAAGGCCACCACCTGCAGGTGATCGCGTTGAAAACGGAACTTGCCGAGCGGGTGATCGATACCGACCCGGCAACCGCGAAACAGCAGATCCACGAAGCCCAGGTGCTGGCCCGGACCGCGTTGCAGGACACCCGGGCGCTGGTCCGCGGTTACCGTCGGGTGGCATTCACCACGGAGCTCAAGAACGCCGGCGAAGTATTGGAAGCCGCTTCGATCCGCGCCTCGGTGCAGGCTGAGGAGGCGGAACTCAGCAGTGAACAGGGCTCGCTTTTCGGTTCGGTGATCCGGGAGGGAACTACCAACATCCTGCGGCATTCCAGCGCCGAGGAAGTGTCGATCAGGTTTTGGACCGAAGCCGGGAAGCTCGTGCTGACGGTTCGCAATGACGGGGTCGCCGAACCGGAAGCCGGGACTCCGTCATTGTTGCTCGGCAACGATTCCGGCACCGGGCTCGCGGCCCTGCAAGAGCGTTTGGCAGCAGCGGGCGGCTCATTCGACTACGGGCCCGACGACGGCGGGTTCTTGCTGACCGCAACAATTCCGGAGGAATCGTGATCAGAATCGTGCTCGCCGACGACGAACAGCTCATCCGTGGCGCCCTCGTGGCGTTATTGGGCTTGGAAACCGACTTGGACGTCGTCGGATCGGCCGACAACGGATCCGATGCTCTGGCCCTGGCCCGTGAATTGGCCCCGGACGTCTGCGTGCTCGACCTGGAGATGCCGCCCACCGACGGAATCTACGCCGCCGAGCAAATCCTGCGCAGCGTGGACACGAAAGTGGTCATCGTGACCCGGCATGCCCGGCCTGGTGTGTTGCGGCGCGCCTTGGCCAGCAAGATCTCCGGATTCGTGCCGAAGTCCACTCCGGCGGAGAAGCTCGCCTCGGTGATCCGCGATGTCGCGGCGGGCAAACGCTACGTGGACCCGGAGATCGCGGCCACCGCCCTCAACGCGGAAAGCTGTCCGCTCACCGCCCGGGAACTCGATGTGCTCCGGCTCAGCCGGGCCGGAGACACCGTGCAGAGCATGGCCAAGACCTTGCACCTGGCACCCGGCACGGTCCGGAACTACATCTCCTCCGCGATGGCCAGGCTCGGCGTGCAAACCAGATTCGAGGCAGCCGCAGTCGCTTGGGACCACGGCTGGATCTGATTTCTGGCGGCGGAGCGGCAGGGAGTCAGAACGGGAAAACCAAGCAGGTGCCGCTGGCCGTGGCAATGAGCTTTCCGGCGGCATCCCGGACCTCGCCTTCGGCGAAAGCCGCACGGTTTCCGGGCTTGCTGACCCGGCCGATCGCGGTCAGCTCCCCGGTGCTGGCCAGAACCGGGCGCAGGTAGTTGACCTTGATCTCCAGGGAGGTGTAGCTCTGGCCGGCCGGCAAAGTGGTTTGCACTGCGCAACCGCAGACTGAGTCGAGCAACGTGCAGACCAGGCCGCCGTGCACCGTGCCGATCGGGTTGTACTGCGATTCGTCCGGCTGACAGGTGAAGGTCACCATTCCGGGCTCCGCGGAAATCGCGCCCATGTTCATCAATGCGGTGATCGGCGGCGGCGGGACTTGGCCCGCGATCATCGCCTGCATGTACTCCAGGCCGCTCATGGTCCTGGCCAGTCCGGCACCGATCATCGGATCGGTCCAGTTCACGGTGCGGCTGCGTTCAACGGTTGGTTCGGCGGAGGTCATGGCTTTCCTTCCTGCGGTTTCGGTCAGCTTAGCATTGGGTTACTCGCCGGTAACATGCCTTCCGGAACTGCGTCCCGCGGATTCCGGATCAACACGGTGCTTCCTCGTCCGGGCGGCTGAAGGCGGCTTGTTCCGCGGTGCTCAGATGGCTGATCCGGTCCAGCAGCACATGCGGCGTGACGCAGAGGCAATCGGCGAGTTCTTCTACGGACCTGGACCAGCGCTTGTGTTCCAGGAGCTCGGAAAACGGGATCAAGCGCCGGGCAGTTTCCACGCGCACCCTGACTTCGGCCGCGTTCGGCGGGCAGCTGGTGTGCCCGCGTTCGATGTGGATGAGTTCGTGCGTCAGCGAGCAGCGGCGCTCGACTTGAAGCAGGTGTTTGTCCAGCCAGACCGTGTCCCGGCCGTTGGTCACGGCGCTTTTGCTACTGAGCTCGGTCCACACCACCGTGATGTGCGGCATGGACCGGAGGAGTTGCCAGGGATCGAACATGGCCCCAGTGTAGGAGCGGGGTCTGACATCTTGGCGTCCGGGATCAGCCCTTGCGCCGCGGCTCCTGAGTGCCTTCGCCGAGTTCGGCAATCGAGGCTTCGAGCGCTTTGCCGCGGTTCTTGCTCGAGTCTGCGGCGAGGCCGAGTTCATCGGTTTTCCCGGCGGAGCTGCGGCTGTCCGGATGCTCCGCCAGGGTGCGGATCAGGGCGAGCAGCGCGTCGGTGACCTCGGGGGCGATCGAGTCGATGGATTCCGGGAGTCCGGCGGAGAGCCGGGACTCGGTGCCGCCGATGTCCAAGCCCAAACTGACCGCGTAGGACAGCACGATGTCCCGGACCGGCAGTTGCAAGGCAGCGGCCAACCCGCGGAAGGTGTCCGGTTGCTTGGGCCAGCTTTTGGGACCGGCGTTGGCCAAATCGTTGAGGTATTGGAACTTCACCGAATACCCGGCGGATTCAGCTTTGCCGGCAAGATCCCGGTAGGACAGACCGGAGCGCGCCCGCTCTGCTCTGATCAGCTCGCCGATCGGCAGGACTTCCGTCGATTCGTCGTTGCTCGTTGGACCTGAGGCCACCTGGTGCGCCTTCCCTTCACTGCTGGGTTATCAAGAGCTTATCCAACCGTCTATCAAATGCATCAGCCGAATCGCGAGAAGTTCTTGATCCGAAGCGGAAGAATTCCGGGCGTCCGCCGAAACGTCTACCGGATTCAGACACTTCGTCAATTAGTGATTGACATTCGTAATTTCACTGAGGGACACTGGTTGCTTCAGTTGATGTGGGGGATCGGGTGATGGAGACAAAATGCGGCTCAGAAGCATTGACACCTTGCGGGCGCTATTGAAACAGGAAGGGCTCTCGATCGGCGGATTGGCACAGGAGGCCCAGTGCTCCAAAGGGTTCATTTCGCACCTGCTGGCCGGGCGGCGTTCGTCCTGCACACCGGCGCTCGGGGTACGGATCGCCAGAGCGCTTGGTGTGCCGGTGACTGTGCTATTCGAATTGAACCGTCCATTTGTCCAGCGCCGTCGTGATCAGACGCCCAGTCTTGCTGCCCAGCCCAGAACGGTAGCCGACAGGCCCAGGGGGCAGCCTCCGACGGGCGACGTTGATTAGTCCGCCGGGGGAGGTCCCGGATCCGCAGCTCGTGAGAGTATGTCCTCATGAGTGATAGTGAGGCGGAAAATACGTCGGAACCAGTAGCCGAAGGCGTTCTCGCCGAGGGTTTGCAGCAGGGCCCAGCCCCGGAGCCGGCCGAGCAGAAGCGGCCGCGGACTGCCTTGCAGGACCTGGTCGACGAGCCCGCCAAGGTGATGCGGATCGGAACCATGGTCCGCCAGCTGTTGGAAGAGGTCAAAAGCGCGCCGCTGGATGAGGCCGCGCGCAGCCGGCTCGCCGAGATCCACGAGCGTTCGATCAAAGAGTTGGAAGACGGGCTCTCCCCGGACCTGGTCCAAGAACTGCACCGGATCAATTTGCCGTTCAAAGACGATGCTGCACCCAGTGAAGCCGAGTTGCGGATCGCCCAAGCGCAATTAGTCGGTTGGCTTGAAGGGTTGTTCCATGGCATCCAGACTGCTTTGGCCGCCCAGCAGCTGGCCAACCAGCAGACCGCCGCACAGCTTCAGCTCCGCCAACTACCGCCCGGAACGATGATCGCGCCCGGTGTGGTGATCGGTGAGAACGGGGAGCCGCAACGCGCTGCGGTTTTGCCTGACCGTTCCGGCAAGCCGGACGACGGAACGCCCTCGCCCGGTCAGTATTTGTAAGCCGCCGTGGCGATCTTCGGCGCCTTCCGGGCGGCCAAACGGGACGACGGCGAATTGGGCAAAGGCGTCTGGCGCAGGGCACACGATCGGTTCCGGCGCGGGCTGGATCGATTCCACCAGATGCTTGAAGGCGTCCAAGACGAAGATCTGCGCGCTGCCTTGGTGCCGATCGCCAATGATTTGGCCGATCTGCTGCCTCGGGTCCGCAAGGTGTGCCGACGCGCCCAGAACATCGCGCCGAGTGAAAGTTTGGACGTTCCGGCGGGGCGCTTTCCGGCGGTCCACCGAGAATTGACCAAAGCGGGCAACGCCTTGGCCACCGCTGCCGAAGCGGTGGCCATGGTGCGATTGCAGGAACTGCCGCCGGACGCCGTCGGGCGTCGCGCGGCCCAGGTAGTAGAGCACGTTGCGGTGGCCGAAGTCTTGATGCCCGCAGAATCAACGTGACGCGTCAGCCGGTGGCAGCGCCCGGATCGGATCATCCAGTTCCCTGGAAGTTAGAAGTATGTGCAGCATCACTGCTTTGGTGAGCTGCGAGAAGTTTCAGAAATTCAATAGATCTTATAGTGATTGTGATTATCGAGGCTTTGACGTGACATGAAAGGGGTGCTGGTCGAGGCATTCCTCGACCAGCACCCCTTTCTGCGGGATTTGGCTGCTATCGATCCCGGGCGGTCACGCCAGTAATTTGGCGGTCTCAGCCCTCAGCTGGCGTGCCCTTCTTTTTGTTCCGTTGGGTCCGCACCGCCATCAGCAGCCCGGCACCGAGCAGTCCGAGCAGCCCGGCGCCCAGCAATAAGGGCGTCGGATCGTTGCTGCCAGTGACCGCGAGCGCACCCAGGGAAGATCCGGATCCGTTGGCTGCAGTGTTGGCGTTGCTGGCGGAGCTGGCGTTGGCGTTGGCGTTGCTGGCGGAGCTGGCGTTGGCGTTCGCGTTGCTGGCGGAGCTGGCGTTGGCGTTCGCGTTGCTGGCGGAGCTGGCGTTGGCGTTCGCGTTGCTGGCGGAGCTGGCGTTGGCGTTCGCGTTGCTGGCGGAGCTGGCGTTGGCGTTCGCTGCAGTGTTGGCGTTCGCATCCGGAGCTTCGGCTACCCGCACTGATGCCGAACCCAGGCTGATCAACGGGCTGCCAGTATTCCCTGCAAGCTCGGGCAACAGCTCCATGCTCAACGCGCGCATGGTGAACGAACCAGGCCCGAGGTCTCCCACGCCATTGCGCGGCGCCGCGGTTGGCTGCTCGTTGATCGTCACGCGCACGGCCTGGGCCAGAGCTTGTTTCAGGATCGGTTCGAGGGTGCTCAGGATTGGTGCGGTCGTGGATTCGACGACGGAGGGAAGCTGGTCGGTCACCGTCGCGATCGCAGTCTTAAGTAGCGGGCCGGTGGTCGTCGCGATCGCGTTGTCCAGCACGGGCTTGACCAGATTCACGATGCCGGTGCCGAAATCGATCCCGGCCGCCGCGAGCGTCGTCGTGATCGCCGGAGATGTTCCGGAGGAGCCACTGAAGTCGGCCAAGGAGCCGGTCACGGTAACCTCACCTTTGGCGAGGCAGTTTTCGACGCCCAGAACTGTAGTGCAGCCAGCCGATACGCCGAGATTCATGGTGACCTTGACGTTGTTCAGGGCGGACGTCGCAGCGGCTGCAACCTTCGAGGTCAAGCCTTGCACGGCTTCGGCAATTCCCTGGAGCACGGCTTCGATCGAAGTATCGGAGAGCAGATTGGTATTCGGAGGGAGATTGTTCAAGTCTCCGACCCCGGTCTCCTTGAGCAATTTGGCCAGATCGACTTTGATCATGCCGGTGGACAAATCGATAGTCAAGGACCCGCTGGAGTTGCTGATCGGGCTGCCGAGCAGCTCTTGGGTGACGCCCTTGACTGCTGTTTCCAGGCCATTCAGCGTCACTGTGCTGCTATCCACCCGCAGTGAACTGACGCCGGCGATGGAACCATCGTTGATGGTTTTCTTGATCGTACCGAGCAATTCGGTCAGCAGACCATCGCTGGCGACAAGATCGTTGATCGGGGCGACGGCCTCGGTCAAAGCGGTTTCGAGCCTGCTCGGCAACGAACCGACCAGCGGACTGCGCAAGCCCAATTCCAGTCCGGCTATGGCATAGCGGCCGGAGACATCCTTGGTGTTCTGGGCTACTTCAGTGGCCAGGGCTCCGATGTCGAGCCGCGCCTGGTCCAGGACTTGGTCGGTCAGGCCGGTGATGTTGAGTTGTTTCATCAACTGGATGAGATCCAAGTACGCTGGCGACGTGCCGACTCCGCCGTCCTGGTCCACTGCGATGGCGCCGTTGTCTCCGAGTACTCCAGAGGACGCACGGGAGGTCTGCTGGGTAAGGGACTCACTGAAGCTGTTCAAGGCACCCAAGCTGCCGAGATTGAGCAGACCGGTCGAGCCGAAGACCGGAAGCTGAACGCCGCCCAATTCAAGAAACTGGTCGGCCAGCAAATCGAGGTTGAGTGCGTTGCTCTGCTGACTCGGATTACTCGGGTTTCCGGTGGTGGCATAGCCCAGGGACGCTAGCGGAGCGGACAGCGCATTGCTTCGGACCACTTGGGCTTCGGATTCCGCCAGATCAGATGACACAGCCTGGGCTTGGGAGCCGGTCATGATTTGCCCGGTTATCAAGGCGAAAGCCGTCAGGCCGGCAGCCGCTAGGCCAAGCCGGTTTCGGTTTTTGTTTCGTTGCGGGGACGGGGGTGAAATTGCACTGCTCACTGCTTTCCTCCAATTAACTGCATCCACAGGCTGTGGTGCATATAGGGATAACGATCGACATTGATCACAGATGTTATGCATTACATGTGAAATCATAACCGACACCCTGCTGTAAAGAAATGGGTCTGCAGGAAACTTCTCGATTGCTTTTTGTTGGCTGCGTCAGGATTTTCACGTGAGGTTCACGGGCTGTTCCCAGAAGATTTTCTTTTCAAGCTGGCTATACTTGCTCTGGCTGGATCAATTGAGGTCTGGCTTGGCAGCGGGGGGCTGCATAGATCGCGTCGGGGGGCGTTGAGTGATCGGTCCGATGATTTTCGTCTTCGGAGTGGGCGCTGACGGCTCTGGATTCGGGTCATAATTCCCTGCAGCCGGCCGTGTCGCTCGCGTGAGAAGGACGAATATGCCGACGCTTCGTTTCGTTGTTTTATCCGCCGAAGGTTCTGCTGCCCGGCTCGGAGGTTCACTGTCGTCCCTTTGCCCTTGGCATCGAAATGAGCTGCCAGCATGACCGGAAGGCCGAATCCTGGGCGGCGATCCGAGTTGCTCGAGCAAATTCTCGGGTATCTCGAAACGAATGCGCTCAGTAGCATTTCAATGCGACGGCTGGCTCAGGCTCTGGGAGTCAGCACCTTCACGCTGACTTACCAATTCAATAGTCAAGAAGAACTCATGACGGCGATTCGCGGTGCTGCCGGGGAGCGGCTCAAGGCGCTGGCCGGGGTTCTGGAAACGGCGCCGAAATCGGTTTTCGCTTACGCTGAAGGGGTTCGCAGATTTTGGACGCTGGCCCAAACTGCGGAGTACTCGACGTGTATCCGGGTGGAGATGGAAGAATCTATGCTCCGAGTGCTCGGTCCGGAGGCCGCCAATCCCTGCGGTCGGGCCTGGCATCAGTGGCGGAGCCGATTGGTGGATGCGATGGTATCGCTCGGGGTTCAGCCATCGGTCGCGGTAATCGAAGCTGAAGTCAGTTTGGCCAGCACATTCGGGCTGCTCTATGCGGCTATTTCGTCGCCTGGCGAAAATTTCGCGGCTTCGTTCGACTACGCGCTGTCTGCGCATGCTGAGCGAGTCCTTGAACTTGTGGGCGCCAGCGCGGAATCAAGCGAACTCTCCAACCTGATCGGCTGACGGCCAGGACACAGAGGTGGCAGTCAAGGTTCGGTTCGGAGCTTCCTATCAGAATCGAACTGATGACCTTTTCATTACGAGTGAAACGCTCTACCGACTGAGCTAAGGAAGCCTGTGCGTTCCGACCGGGGCCTTAACGACACAAACAACAACTCTAAATGAGCCGCCGCTCAGGGTCAAAACGTTTCGCGGCTGTTCACTCAGCTTTCGCTCGGCATTCAGTGCACCGTTCCGCGTTCCGGCCATGCTGGAGGGAACAACGCGGCGGTTGAGCGATTTCGCGCACCCGTCGCCCGATGAAGGAGTCGCGAAGCGTGACGCTCGAAAGTGTTAAGCCCTTGCAGACAATTCCCGTCCGTGAACTCAAGCTGGCGGTGCTGGACATGGCCGGCACGACGGTGGCCGACGACGGATTGGTAGAGCAGGCTTTCAGCCGTGCGGTGGCAGCCGAGGGCATCGAACCGGGCAGTGACCGCTTCAAGAGCATGCTCGGATATGTCCGGGACACCATGGGCATTTCGAAGATCACGGTGTTCATGCACCTTTTCGACGGCGACCACGGGCGGGCCGAACGGGCGAACCAGGCGTTTGAGCGGGCCTATGACGACTTGGTGGCCGACGGCGGGTTGACCGCGGTTCCCGGCGCGGAGGACACCATTGCCTGGTTGCGGGATGCCGGCATGAAGGTCTGTTTGACCACCGGGTTCGCCCGGCACACCCAGAACATCATCTTGGAGTCGTTGGGTTGGATGGGCTTGGCAGATCTGAGCCTGTGCCCGGCCGACGCCGGCCGGGGGCGGCCGTATCCGGATATGATCTTGACCGCGGTGCTGGCGCTGGACATGGACGACGTGCGGGAAACCGTGGTGGTGGGGGACACCACCTCGGACATCCAGGCCGGACTGCGATCAGGCGCATCGATGGTCTTGGGCGTGCTCACCGGAGCGCATCGGGAAGGCGCGTTGCGGGCCGCCGGAGCCTCCGAAGTGCTCTCCTCAGTAGCGTTGTTGCCGGAGGCGGTGACTCCGCTGGTCCCGGTGCGCCGCCAGTAGCCTGTCTATACAAGAAGTGTGGACAATTCTTTCTACGTTCACCTTTCGGTAACTTTTTGCGCCCTTTTCCTTTCAAATTGTGGGATTAGTGTGGTCGGGTACTTGCGACGACAAGTTGCACCATTCAAGCTTCAAGCGTCACTCGCGCTCTCGAAAGGTTCACCATGAAGACCTCTGCAAAGGTTCTTGTCCGGCTTACTGCCGTGGGCTTGACCGCCGCACTGGCCCTGACCGCATGCGGCGGCGGGGCCGACCCGGCCAGCACCGGCAGCTCCACCGGCACTTTCGCCAAAGATTCCGACACCCTGGTGATGGGCATGGTCCCCGATGAGGGCCAAGCCACGTCCACCTATCAGCCGCTGGCCGACTACGTGCAAAAGGTCACCGGCAAAAAGGTCGAGGTCAAGCAGTCGACCAACTACGCGGCCCTGATCGAAGCGTCGATCGCCGGCCAGGTGGATGTGATCAGCTTTTCCGCCTTCACCTACCTGCAGGCGAAAGCCAAAGGAGCAGCCATCACACCGGTCGGTGCCACGATCACGGAAAAAGGGACCGGAAAGCCGGGCTACTACTCGACCGCGATTGTGCCGGCAGGCTCCGACATCAAAGACGTTGCCGGGTTCAAGGACAAAAAGGTCTGCTTCGTCAGCGAAAGCTCGACTTCCGGTTATCTCTTTCCGCAGTACATGCTCAAAAAAGCGGGCATAGACACCAAAACCGAAATCACTCCGGTGATGGCCGGTTCGCACGACGTCTCCGCACAGAAGGTCGCCAAGGGCACCGAGTGCGACGCCGGCTTCGCCCAGGAAATCACGGTCACCACCACGGGACCGGCCGCCGGACTGTTCAAAGCCGATGACCTGAAGATCGTCGACAAGTCGCTGGTTCCGGGCCCGCCGTTCGCCATCGCGGATGCGCTGCCTGCCGATCTGAAGAAGACCCTGACCGAGAAGATCTCCACCGTCACGGTCAAGGACATCACCGACGCCGGAATCGCTTCCAACCCGGCGTTCGACAAGTTCTTCGGCGACGGAAACGCTCCGGTCGACGATGCCTACTACAACGACTTGCGCGATTTCTGCCGCAAGTTGCCCGAAGTGAAGACCTGCGCCGGAATCTGATCTTCCGACACGAGCGGGGCGGCCCTCAGGGCCGCCCCGCTCAGCAGCATTAACCAGGAGTTCCCCATGGCACATGCGCCAGTAATCCAGCACCAGCACAGCGAAGCGATCGCGGTCTCCCATCTGAGCAAAGACTTCGGTGAGGTCCGCGCGCTCTCCGACGTCAGTCTTTCGGTTCCGGCCGGCCAGATCGCGGTTCTGTTAGGCCTTTCCGGTTCCGGAAAATCGACCCTGCTCCGGCATTTCAACCAACTCGAACTGCCCAGCGCCGGCGAAGTGCGGGTTCTGGGCGAGCGGGTGGACGCTTTGCGCGGCAAGGAACTGCGCCGCCTGCGTTCCCGGGTGGGCGTGATCTTCCAGCAGTTCGAACTGGTGCCGTCGCTGAGCGTGATGGAGAACGTGCTGACCGGCGCCTTGTCTCGGTTGACCGGTCCCAGACTCGGACTGGTCAGCTATCCCAAAGCGTTGCGGGCCAAAGCTCTGGACCACTTGGAGCGGGTGGGCCTGGGCGGCAAGGCCTTCCAACGCGCGGATACGCTCTCCGGCGGCCAGCAGCAGCGGGTGGCAATTGCCCGGGCGCTCATGCAGGATCCGGAAATCCTCTTGGCCGATGAGCCGGTGGCCTCCTTGGACCCGGAGTCATCGCAGCAAGTGATGAACCTGATCCGGGAGATCGGCATGGAACGCAGCCTCACCGTGGTCTGCAGCTTGCACCAGGTGGAACTCGCGTTGTCCTGGGGCGACCGGATCATCGGCCTGCGTGCCGGGTCCTTGGTCTTGGACACGCCTACCGAGGGCCTGGGCAAGGAACAGGTGATGGAGATCTACGGCCAGGTGGCGACGTCGACGGCGGAGATCCGGGCGGTCCAGGACGAACTGGCCGAGGCCGTGGAGCAGCTGTCCGCCGCTTCGCCGGATGCGGTGCGCGGCCGGAATCTGCGAGGCTGACGTGGCGACGACTGGACTGAGTGCGCCACCGACCCGGGACCGGCCGGAGCCGGCCGTCGAGCGCCGGCTGCTGCCCAGGCCTTCGGGCCGGTCGATCGGCGTCGCGGCGATCCTGCTCGGCTTGTTGGCCGCCGGAATCGTCGCCGTCGGTGCGCTGGGCATTTCTGGCCCGCGGATCATTTCCAGCCTGGACAAGATCGGAAAGTTCCTGGCCCGTTCGGTGCCGCTCGATTTCTCCGATCCGGGGCTTTTGGCCGAGCTGACCCTGAAAACCCTCGCCGTGGTGATCAGCGGCACCCTGTTCGCCACGGTGCTCTCGATCCCGCTGGCCTATTTGGCCGCCCGGAACACGTCGCCGCATCCGGGCCTGCGCTGGCTCGCCCGCGGGATCATCGTGCTGGCGCGTTCCATCCCGGAAGTCATCCTGCTGATCATCCTGGTGACCTTGATGGCCTTGGGCGCGCTGCCGGCCGTGGTGGCGATCGGCTTGCACTCGGTGGGCATGATCGGCAAGCTCTTCGCCGATGCGATCGAGCAGATCGACGAAGGCCCCAGGACCGCGATCCGCGCCGCCGGCGGCGGACGGATGCAGGAATTCGTCTCCGGGGTACTGCCGCAGGTACTGCCGTCTTGGGTGGCCACCGTGCTGCACCGCAATGACATCAACCTCCGGGCTTCGGCGATCCTGGGTGTGGTGGGTATGCCCGGTCTGGGCTATGAGCTGTACACCGCGATCCTGCGACTCGACTATCCGCGGGCCCTGGCCGCCGCGGTGATCCTGTTCCTGCTATGCGTTGCGATGGAAATCATCGCTACGCTGTTGCGGTCGATGATCCTGGGCCGTCCGTCCGGCGGGCGCTCCCTCGGCGCCCGGATCTCCCGGCACGCAGTCGCCGCACCGCGGCGGTCCGGAGCCGCGGGACTGCCCGGCGGCGCGGCAACCCGGTTGAGTGCGCCCTGGAACGCGCGCCGCGTCCAGATCAATGTGATCGGTTGGCTGGCGCTCGCAGTGCTGGTTTGGGCGCTCTGGTACGCGCAGATCAATTGGCGCGACGTGATCGACGTCTGGGCGAGGATCCCGGAACGGGTCTCCGCGCTCTTCCCCCTGTCATTCGGGGACACCCCGGCGCCGAAGATGCTGGGTCTGGTCTGGGAAACCGTCTACATCGCGTTGGCCGGCACCTTGATCGCAGTGCTGTTCTCGGTGCCGATCGGGTCCTTCGCGGCGCGGAACGTGGCGCTCAACGGCGCGGTGCACAAGTCGTTCCGGCTGGTCCTGCTGCTGGTCCGCGGGATCCCGGAGTTGTTGCTGGCGATCATCTTGATCCTGGCGACCGGCTTTGGCCCGATTGCCGGAGCCTTCGCGCTGGGGCTGGGCGGGATCGGTTTGCTGGGCAAATTGCTGGCGGATTCCCTCGAAGAAGTGAACCCCGGCCCGGAAACCGCGCTCAAAGCCACCGGTGCCCGGCGTGGCCAGATCTACGCTTCGGCGACCTTCCCGCAGGCCACGCCGGCCTTCGTCGGGCATATTTTCTACATGCTCGATTCCAATGTCCGGGCGGCCACCGTGCTCGGCGTGGTGGGTGGCGGCGGCGTCGGGTTCGTGATGTTCGAGTCGGCGAGCCGGAGCCAGTACAACGTGGTTTTCACGATCGCCTTGATGATCCTGGCGATCGTCCTGGTCATCGAGGGCGTTTCGATGTGGTTGCGCAAGGCGCTGGCCGGCTAGGCCGATACGGCGCGGCTGGAAGCCGCCCAGCCGTCGGCCGGCTCAGCAGGTGAGGCCGTCCGACGGCGTTTTGCCGTCGACGAAGTAGTCGTCGACCGCATTCTGCACGCAGGCATTGGACCGGCCGTAGGCGGTGTGCCCATCGCCGTTCCAGGTGACCAGGACTCCGGAAGCGAGCTGTTGGCGCAGCGCCTGGGCCCAGGCGTAAGGGGTGGCCGGGTCCCGGGTGGTGCCGATGACCACGATCGGCCCGGCGCCCTCGGCGCTGATCGGCTTGGGCTGCACGCTCGAGGTGTAAGGCCAGTTCTTGCAGGTGGCCGCGGAGTAGCCGAGGTACTTCCCGAAGGTCGGTGAGGCCGCCTGGAGTGCCTGGGAATCGGCGCGCATCGCGGCCAGGTCGGAATTCATCTGGTAATCCAGGCAGTTGATCGCGGTGAAGGCGAAGGCCGTGTTGGAGGTGTACTTTCCGGAGTTCGGGTCCCGGTCGGCAGCGTAGTCGGCGAGCTCCATCATGCCGTTGGGATCACCGCTGAACGCCTGGCCGAGCCTGGACTGCAGGACCGGCCAGAGGTCGGTGGAATACATGGCCAAGGACAGGGCGGAGCTGAACCCGGAGCCGGTCAGCAGCCGGCCGTCGCTGGTCTTCTGCGGTGTCGCGTCATAGCTGGCATTCAAATCACGGATCTGCTGGACGGCTTGTTCCGGCGTCCCGCGTACCGGACAACCGCTGCTCTTGACGCAGTTGCTGGCCCAGGCCAGGATCGCGGCTTCGAAGGCTTTCGCCTGGCCCAAGCCCAGGGTCTCGATGGTCAGCGTCGGGTCCAAGGCGCCGTCGAGCACGAATTTGCCCACCTTGTCCGGGAACAGTTGCGCGTAATTCGCGCCGAGTTTGGTCCCGTAGGAGTATCCCAGGTAATCCAACTTCGGCGAATTGAGCACCGCACGGAGCACGTCCAGGTCTTTCGCGGAGGAAATCGTGTCGACGAAGCCGAGCACCGGACCGGTGTTCTGGGCGCACTGGGCGGCATCGGCCTTGCTCTGCGCCTCATAGGCGGCCAGGCCGGCGTCGGTGTCCAGGTCGTAGTCGGTCTGCCGCTCCCGGTCCTGTTCGGCGTCGCTGATGCAGGTCACCGGAGCCGAGCGCTTCACGCCGCGCGGATCGAAACCGATCATGTCGTAGGCGCTGCGCAGTTTTTTGGAGAACAGGCTGTTGCTCTGCGCCACCATGTCGTAACCGGAGCCGCCCGGGCCGCCGGGGTTGACCACCACGGATCCCTGCTTCTGCCCGGTGGCCGGAAGTCTCACCACGGCCAGTTCGATCGTCTGGGACTGCGGGTTGGCGTAGTCCATCGGGACCTTGACCTTGGTGCACTGCATCGACTTTTCGCAGTCCGACCAACTCAATTGCTGGGTGTAGAACTCCTTGAGGTTTTCCGGAGCGTCTGCGGCAACCGAGGGGTCCTGCGGTTCCGGTGCCGACCCAGGGAAGACCGGGGTGCATGCGGTCAGCGTGAACAGACCGGCCAGAACCGCGACAGCGGCGCGCAAGGCGGGCTTCCTGGCTCCCGGACGATGCGTGCGGACGTTCTTCATTGCGGCTCCTCGCAGCTGACGGCGTTACAACAAACTTACCGTCATCGCCTCGATGGCCAAGAGCGGGGCGACATTGCTGCCCACAATCCGGCGCCTGACCTCATTGATCGACTCGATCCGGGACAGGGTCTGTTCCGCGGTTCCCCGGGCGGCGAATTCCGCCAATTGCGGACGCATGCCGGCATTGACGAGTTCGTCGTCCGAGGCCCGGTTGGCCGAGATCTGGATCAGCATCACGTCCCGGTAGAACGAAATCAGGTCGGTCAGCGCCCGGTCCAGGGTATCTGTGACGGAGCGCTTGGAACGCCGTTTCTGGTCTTCTTCGAGCTGCCGCACTTGGCTGCGGATCGACGGCGGCAAAGTTCCGGTTTCCGGGGCGCCCAAAGAACGCAGCAGCTGCTCTTTTTCGAGCACGTCGCGTTGTTCGTTGCTCGCGGCAGCCTCCGCCGTGGCCAGTTCCACCAGGGAACCGGCAGCCCGCACCGCCTCGGAGACACCGCGCAGGCCCAGCGGGAGTTTCACGATCGCTTCCCGGCGGCTCCGCGCCCCCTCATCCTGGGCGAGCCGGCGCGCAATGCCCACATGGCTCTGCGCGGCCCGGGCGGAAGCCAAGGCCAAGGCCGGCTCCACGCCGTCCCGATCGACCAGCAGCTGGGCCACGTCCTGCACCGGAGGAACGCGCAGGGTGACCATCCGGCACCGGGACCGGATGGTCACCAGCACATCTGCCGGGCTCGGCGCGCAGAGGATCCACACGGTACGCGGCGGAGGCTCTTCGATGGCTTTGAGCAGGACATTGGTGGTCCGCTCCAACATCCGGTCGGCATCGCCGACGATGATGATCCGCCATCGCGCAGAAGCCGGCCGGTCTTGCGCTTTGGTCACCAGTTCGCGGGCTTCGTCGATGCTGATCGTGGTCTTTTCGGTGGCCACGAAGGTGACATCGGAGTGCGTTCCGGCCATCACGGTATGGCAGGAGTGGCAGACGCCGCAGCCGCGGTTCGCCGGATCTTCCTGTTCGCAGACCAGGGTGGCGGCGAAGGCCCGGGCGGCATTCGAGCGGCCGGAGCCGGGCGGGCCGGTGAACAACCAGGCGTGTGCCGGGGCCTGTTCCAGCGCGGCCCGGCGCAGCTGTGCCACGACCGGCTCCTGGCCTTGCAGTTCGTTCCAGACACTCATGGCAACTCGCCCACTCGGGCCAGCACCGAAGCGTGCAGCGTCGCCACGTCCAGCCTGGCGTTCAGTACCAGATAGTGTTCCGGGCGGGCCTGGGCGAGGGCCAGGAAAGCCTGCCGGATCCTTTGGTGGAAACGGTCGGGTTCGGACTCCAGGCGGTCCGGGGCATTGTCCGCTCGGCGTTCCCTGGCTTCCTGCGGTGCCACGTCGAGCAATACCGTGACATCGGGATGCAAGCCGGCCGTGGCCCATTCGTTGAGTTCGCGCACCCGGTCCTCGCCGAGCTCCCGGCCGGCTCCCTGGTAGGCGACCGAGGAGTCGACGTATCGGTCGGTGATCACCGTGGTCCCGGCCGCCAGCGCTGGACGGATCACTTGGGCGGCGTGCGCAGCGCGTGCGGCCGCGAAGATCAAGGCTTCGGTCCGGGCGTCGATCTCGCCCTGGCCGTGCTCCAGGACCAAGGAACGGAGTTTTTCGCCGATCGGGGTACCACCGGGCTCCCGGGTCAGCAACACCGCGCGGCCGCTGGCTTCCAGTGCGGCGGCGAGCAATTTCGCCTGGGTCGATTTGCCGGCGCCGTCGCCGCCTTCGAACGCGATGAAGAGTCCGCGCGGAACGCTGCCGGGCGAGTCGGGAGTATCGGCTGCCGCCGGAAGTGTGCTCACCGTCCAAGCCTATCGAGAATCGCCGACAGCCAGGGCGGCCGGCCGATGCCGACCCCGGGCAGAAAGCCGGGATGTCCCGTTGGGCGCATGCGCCCAACGGGACATCCGTGGATCGGCTGAACCGATTATTTGGTGACCAGGGTCAAGCCGTATGCGCTCAACGCGGGGTTCACCGGCTGGAAGTAGGCGACATTGGGCTGGCCCACTTTGTCGCCGCAGACTGTCGGTTTATTCGGCCCCTGCGAGTATCCCTGCCCGCCGGAGGTCAGCCCCTGGGCCTGCGTCCCGGTGATGATCGCGCCACCGGAGTCGCCGCCTTCGACGCAGGCGTTGTACTTGGTCAGGCCGGTGACCCGGTCGGTACCGGTGCCGTCGGCCCTGGTGTAGTTCACCGTCTGGTTTTTGGCCTGGATGGTGCCGCAAGTCCATTTGGTGGTCCGGCCGGACTTGCACGCCGTGCCGCCGATCGCGGTTTCCGTGGAGCCCGTGACGTTGACGTAGCTGCCGTTCTGGCGGTCCACCTGGGCCTGCAGCGTCACGTTGGCGGTGTCGGTGCGGATCAGGCCGTAGTCGTTGCCCGGGAAGTTGGACTTCTCGTAGGTCCCCAGGATCGTGGTGCCCTTTGCCTCGATCGGCCGGAGCGTGGGTTTGGCGCCGAGCTTCGTGGTGCAGTGCCCCGCCGTGACATCGAACGAATTCCCGGCGGAGTCCACGGCGGCGAAACCCAGCGAGCAGACTTGCCAGTAACCCGGACGGCCTTCGACCGGCAGGCCGTATTCCTGGCCGCCGTAGGCGTCGACCGCGCCGGCCGTGGTCATCGCAGTGCCTTCGCTCCGGGTCAGCGTCACGGCGCTGCCGTAGCGGCCCAGCGCTTGGTCCACGGCCGCCGGGACCGGCGCTGCCGCCGGCAGGTCGACCACGACGGCGTTGCGGCTCGGGTCGATGCCCCAGCTGGCCCCGGCGACTTCGCCCAGAAGCGGGGTCAGCGCGCTGCGGACCTGTTCCAGTTGCGCCGCCGAACGGTTGACCACGAGCACTTTGCCGGCGCCGTTGATCCTGGCCGCCGGCACCATTGCCGGGTCGGTGACGCCGACGGCCAGTTCGCCGCTGGCCTGATCGATGAAAGCGCCGCCGCCGGCCGAGCCCAAGACCGCATCCAGCCGTTGGGCCGCGGCGGAGAGCGCCGGTTGCTTCGCCACCCGGTCGGCAGCGTCTTTGCTGCTCAGCCCGGTGGATTCGAGGTATTGCACTGCGGCTTCGGTCGCGGTCTGCGGCTGCTGATCCGCGGCAGGGGTTGCCGCGTTGGCCACACCGGCAACCGTAGTTGCCAGCAGACCGGCTACTGCCACGCCGCCCAAACACGCTCGCAGCGTGTTTTTGGTGATGCTTTTGCTCACTTCGGGGCTCCTTTAGATATTTTTATCAAGGGGGGTCCTGAAATCTCCCGGAATTTTGCCCGGAGATTGCTGCAACCCTAGAGCGCGGAATTCGGTGTTGGGAACGGCCCCCGGCATTTTGGGTGGCGATTCCCAGGCTCCAGTCAGGTTTTTGTTACAAGTAGTTTTCCTGGGCAACGAATGATTGGCTGCAACCTGGCTTACACTCGAGGCGTGAGTTCACCGGAAGCCCCGCCCCCGCCCGCAGACCGGCTTGCCGGGGCCCCGCTCGCGCCGGACACCCTCGTGGTTTCCGCTGGCCGGCCGGCTCGCCGGCACGATGCCCCGGTCAATCCGCCGATCGTGGTTTCCTCGACTTTCCACGGTTCCGGCCAGGTGGTCGACGGGGATCGGGCATACGGGCGCTATTCGAACCCCAGCTGGGACCCCTTCGAAGAAGCCCTGGCCGGGCTTGAAGGCTCCGAATTGCCCGGGTTGCTCTATGCTTCCGGCCTGGCCGCGGCGTCGGCGGCCTTGAGCCTGGTGCCGCACGGCGGAGTGGTGGTCATCCCGCGGCACGCATACCAGGGCGTCTTGGTGATGGCCGCGGAGTTGGCCGCGGCCGGCCGGTTCGAGCTGCGCTATGTCGATGTCGCGGAGACCGATCAGGTGATCGCCGCATTGGCCGGCGCGGATCTGCTCTGGCTGGAAAGCCCTACCAATCCGTTGCTCGAAATCGCCGACCTCCCGACGCTGGTCCGGGCTGCCAAGCAACTCAACCCGGCCGCGCTGGTGATCGTGGACAACACTTTCGCCACTCCGCTGCTGCAACGGCCCCTGGAGCACGGTGCCGACGTCGTACTGCATTCGGTGACCAAATACTTGGCCGGGCATTCGGATGTCGTCCTGGGCGCTTTGGTGACGCCGGACCCCGATTTGCGGGAGCGGCTGCTGCATCACCGTTCCATCCACGGCGGGATCGCGGGCCCGTTCGAAGCCTGGCTGGCACTGCGCGGCTTGCGCACTTTGGCGGTGCGGATCGAGCGCTCGCAGGCGACCGCGGGTTTGCTCGCCCAACGGCTCAGCGAACATCCGGCCGTCCGGTCGGTGCGTTATCCGGGCCTGGCCGCAGACCCCGGGCATGCCCGGGCCGCAGCGCAGATGGGCGGGTTCGGCTCGGTGCTCGGCTTCGAGCCGGTCGGCGGGGCCGCGGCTGCGGATGCTCTGGTCGAGCGGCTCCGGCTATGGACTCCGGCCACCTCGTTGGGCGGGGTGGAATCGCTCATCGAGCGGCGGCGCCGGCACGCGAACGAGCCGGAAACCGTGCCGGAAGCTTTGCTACGGCTCAGCGTGGGCATTGAAAATGCCGAGGATCTGTGGACTGATCTGCGGCAATCCCTGGCGAACTCGCAAACCCGATAAGCTGGGCAGGTGAATATTGCGGGGACCATCGGGTTTTTGATCATGCTGTTGGCCGGCCTGGTCGGCTTGGGCATCCAGATTTGGGCGCTGGTCGATTGCCTGATGGCGCGGCCGGCCGACTTCGAGCGCGCGGACAAGCGGACCAAATCGTTCTGGTTGGCGATCACCGGGGTCTCCGTGCTGGTCGGCATCCTCTACACGATCGGTGCCGGGATCGGCTTCACCTTGCTGCTGATGCTGGCCGGTTGCGTGGGGGCCGGAACCTATTTGGCGGATGTGCGCCCCGCAGTCCGCGCAATGCGTGGCGGCGGCCGCCCGCAGAACCCTTACAACTCCTGGTGATTCCTACCGGTCCGCAAGCTCTGCCGGCCGACCCCGTGGGCTGAGGCTCAATCCGGCGACACCGCGGACCAGGCGACGGTCAGCTCGCCCAACCGCCAGCGGTCCACGCCGTCGAGCACCGGCCAGCCGTCGGCTTTGAGCGAGCGGCAGGCCGCGACCCAGCGCTGCCGGGGGCCGAAGCTCGCCAAAGCGGCGTGATCCAACCAGGCCTGGTCCAATCCGGCCAGGAAGCGGTGGACTCTTTCGCCGGGCACATTCCGATGGATCAAAGCCTTGGGCAGCCGTTCCGCCACGTCGGAGGGCCGGTCGAAACTGCCGAACCGTTGCGAAACGGTCAGCGATACCGGCCCGGATTTCGCCACGGCGACCCAACTGGCCCGGCGGCCGATTTCGTCGCAGGTCCCCTCGACCAAAAGCCCTGATTCGGTCAACCGCGCGCAGATCGTGGCCCAAATGCCAGGCACATCCGCTGCTTCGTATTGCCGGAGTACATTGAAGGCGCGCACGATCACCGGTCGCCGCGCGGTCGGAATTTCGAATCCGCCGAGCAGGAAATGCAGTTTTCCGGTGGCCATCTCGAGTCCGCGGGCGACCCGCTCGGGTTCGATCTCGATGCCCGCCAATTCCACTCCGGGGTGGACTTTGGCCAGCCGCCGGTAGAGTTCGACGGCGGTCGTGGGGGTGGCGCCGTAGCCGAGGTCCACCACGAGCGGCTCTGCCGCAGTGCGCAGCCGCCAAGCCTGCGGTCCGGCGATCCAGCGGTCCACCCGGCGCAGCCGGTTCGGGTTGGTGGTGCCTCGGGTCACATTCCCCAGCGGTTTGGCGGCAGTCCTGGCCGTCGTCGTCCGCATTTTTTTCGCCCGCTCCACCACCTGGCCCAATCTACCGGCTCCGGGTGCGGTGAGGGGAACTGCTTGGCTAGACTCAGAGCATGACTTATACGCTGATCTTGCTGCGCCACGGCCACAGTGAATGGAATGCGAAAAACCTTTTCACCGGCTGGGTCGATGTCGATTTGAACGACCAGGGCCGGGCCGAGGCGGTGCAAGCCGGGCAACTGCTGGTGGAAAACGACTTGCTGCCGGACGTCCTCTACACCTCGCGGCAGAAGCGCGCGATCAACACCGCGAACCTGGCCCTGGCTGCCGCCGATCGCGGTTGGATCGACGTCAAGCGCTCCTGGCGGCTCAATGAGCGCCACTACGGCGCTTTGCAGGGCAAAGACAAGGCGCAGACGCTCGCCGAGTTCGGCGAAGCCCAATTCATGGAGTGGCGGCGCAGCTATGACGTACCGCCGCCGCCGCTGCCGGACGACTCCGAGTTCTCCCAGGTGGGCGATCCGCGGTACGCCGACCTCGGCGACGCGATTCCGCGGACCGAATGCCTCAAGGACGTTCTGGAGCGGCTGCTGCCGTACTGGGAATCTGAGATCACCGCGGATTTGCGGGAGGGCAAAACCGTCTTGGTCACCGCGCACGGCAATTCGCTGCGCTCGTTGGTGAAGCACCTGGACGGCATTTCGGATGCCGACATCGCGGCGCTGAACATCCCGACCGGAATCCCGCTGGTCTACGAATTGAACGACGATTTCACGCCGGTCGCCCCCGGCGGCCGGTACCTGGATCCGGACGCTGCCGCAGCCGCCATCCAGGCCGTGGCGAACCAAGGCAAAAAGTAGCCCGCTAAGCCGTCGAGCGGCCAGTTCTGCAGGTTAGATCCCGTGGATAACCTGCAGAACTGGCCGCTCGGCGTTGCAGTTGGCTTTTTAGGCGTGTGCCTCGGGCTGCCACTGGCCGGTGACCAGGTAGGAAACCTTTCGGGCCACCGAGACTCCGTGGTCGCCGAACCGCTCGAAGTAACGGCTGGCCAGGGTCACGTCGACCGTGGTGGCCGGAGTTTCCTGCCATTCCGGGGTTGCGATCGCCTTGAAGACACTGCTGTGCAATTCGTCGATCCGGGCGTTCGCGGAGGCGACCTCGTTGACCAGATCGAGGTTCCGGGTTTCCAGCAATTCGCCCACCTGCTTGGAGATCTTGATGTCCAAGGCGGCCATTTCGTCGAACGTCGCGGTCAGCGATGCGGGAATGACTTTCTCCGGGAAACGCAAGCGCGCCAATTGCGCCACATGCCGGGCCAGATCGCCCATCCGCTCCAACGAAGCGCTCATTCGCAAGGATCCCACGATCATCCGCAGATCCGAGGCGACCGGGCCTTGGAGTGCCAGGATGTCGATTGCGCGTTCGTCGAGATCGTTCTGCAGGAAATCGATTCGGGCGTCGGCGGCGATGACCTCTTGGGCCAGCTCGACATCGGCTCCGGTGAAGGCCTGGTTGGCCTTTTCGATGGCCTCGGTGACCAGCGCCGAAATTTCGATGAGCTCTTCACCGACCTGGTGTAGCTCAGCCTGGAATACTTTGCGCACGAAGCGTCCTTTCCCCTCAATGGTTGCCGCGGGCAGACTCAACGCAGCATCCCGCAGGGATCACCGCCCATTACGGCCACAACCCTACGGCCCAGCTTTCCAGTCGCCCATGAACACGCGGTCACGAGAAAGTGAACGTTGGTTGAACCCGGCCCGATTGCACCTGGATCCGGCGAATCCATGGTGCAGGCTAAGCATAAGCTAGTGCTGTGGACCCCCTGCTCATCGGAGTTGCCTCCGGACTGATCGGCCTGCTGATGGGCGCCTTCGGCGTGCTCGCATTCACGCTCAGCGACCGGCAGCGGAAGGTCTTCGACGCCGAGGACGAACCCAGCCTGCCGGCCGGTGCCGCGGAGGTGCTGGCCGTCGTCGGGCGGGCTTTCGTGGTGGTCGACGTGCTCGACGGCGTGGTCCGGGCCAGCCCGGGAGCGTATGCCTTCGGTCTGGTCCGCGGGCACACCGTGGTGCACCGGGAACTGCTGCAGATGACCGACCGGGTGCGCCGCGGCGGTGTGATCGAGGAACACGAACTGGAACTGCAGCGCGGACCGCTGGGCGAAGGCACCATCATCGTCCAGGTCCGGGTTGCCCCGCTCGGCGAAGACTACGTTCTGCTGTTGGCCGACGACCGCACCGAAATCACCCGGACCGAGGCAATCCGCAACGATTTCGTGGCTAACGTTTCGCACGAGCTGAAGACCCCGGTGGGTGCGATTTCGCTGCTCGCGGAGGCGCTTGAAGCGTCGCCGGACGACGAGGAAGCGGTGCGGCGGTTCGCGCAACGGATGCACAAGGAGTCGCTGCGGCTGTCCGCCCTGGTGCAGGACATCATCGAACTTTCCCGGTTGCAAGGGGCGGACATCGTGCAGCAGGGCCACGCCGTCGACCTGAACAATGTGATTGCCGAGGCGGTGGACCGTTCCAAACTGCAGGCCGAGGCGAAGCACATCGAGTTGGTGACCGGCGGCACTGCGCCGTCGCCGGTTTTCGGCGATGCGGACCTCCTGGTCACCGCGTTCCGGAATTTGATCGACAATGCCGTCCGCTACTCGCCGGAGCACACCAAGGTCGGCATCGGCCTGCGCCGGACCGAGGGGCTGGTCAGCGTCTCGGTCTCCGACCAGGGCGATGGGATCAGCACCGAGGAACAGGAGCGGATCTTCGAGCGCTTCTACCGGGTCGATGCGGCCAGGTCCCGGCAGACCGGAGGCACCGGACTCGGGCTGAGTATTGTGAAGCACGTGATTTCCAACCACGGAGGCGAAGTCACCGTGTGGTCCCAGCAAGGCAAGGGCTCAACATTCACGGTTCGTTTGCCGGAAATGGAAAGCCAGCAGAATCAAGGCGCAGACGGCGGCATCGAGGATGCCCGCCGGCTGTCCATACCGAAGGAGTGACTGCGTGAGCAGGATTTTGATCGTAGAGGACGAAGAGTCTTTTTCCGACCCCTTGTCCTATCTGCTGGCCAAGGAAGGTTTCGAGGTCGAGGTGGTGGACAACGGAATCGACGCGATCACCGAGTTCGACCGGGTGGGCGCCGATCTGGTGCTTCTGGACCTGCAGCTCCCGGGGCAGTCCGGAACCGAGGTCTGCCGGCAACTGCGGGCACGCTCGTCCGTTCCGGTGATCATGTTGACCGCGAAGGATTCGGAGATCGACAAGGTGGTGGGCCTGGAACTCGGTGCCGACGATTACGTTACGAAACCTTATTCATCGCGTGAGCTGGTGGCCCGGGTCCGGGCGGTGCTGCGCCGGCAAGGCGAGCCGGAAGAGCTGATGACCACGACGGTCCAGGCGGGCCCGGTGCGGATGGACATCGAGCGGCATGTGGTCAGTGTCAACGGCGACCAAGTGTCCCTGCCGCTGAAGGAGTTCGAGCTGCTGGAGATGCTTTTGCGCAACTCCGGCCGGGTGCTCACCCGCGGCCAACTGATCGACCGGGTCTGGGGTTCGGACTATGTCGGAGACACCAAAACCCTCGATGTGCACGTCAAACGGCTTCGCTCCAAAATCGAACCGGACCCGTCTGCGCCGCGGTATCTGGTGACGGTCCGCGGGCTGGGTTACAAGTTCGAGCCGTAACCACCGGCCGCGAATCGCCGGCCGCGCCGGCCCGGCCAGAGCTGCTTTCGAGCATCAGAAGGGCCGCCCGCTTGAAGCGGGCGGCCCTTCGGCAAATCTCGGGGATTCCGGAACCGGAAGCTCAGGAAGAAGGCGTCGCCGACGACGTCGGGCTCGGCAGTGCCGGGCCGGGGACGTACTTCTTGTACTCTTCCAACGTGCCGTCCAACACCGGGACCTTGAGCTCGGCGCTCTTCGGAGTGCTGGTTCCGTCCTGGCTGATCGTGACTGCTTCCAGTGCGCCGGCCGGTTCGGCCACCGTGCTCAGGATCGACGCCTCATTGCTTTCATTGAGGTAGTACGGTTCGCTCGGATTGACCGTCACCTGGGTCTGGGCGCCGTCGGAGCCGCGGAAGGTCACTTGGACCGGTGCCTGCGAGTTGTTGAAGACCGCGCCGAGCACCCGTCCCGGCTGGTCCGCGCGTCCACTGGTCACGAGCAGGATGTTGCGCAGCTCGACATCGCCCAGATTGATCTGGGCACCGTCCGACGGAGCATAGGTGTGGGTGGTCTGCTGCGGCGCGATGTAGCTGCAGGCGGAGACTCCCAGAAGGCTTGCGCCGATCACGGCGACGGCGCCCAGGCGGCGGGGGAGGCTCAGGCCTCGGTGGCTCGCAGCGAGTTTCACGTACATTCTCCTCATATCAACGCGGCTGTGCCGATCGTCTGCGCGGTCTCCGACGGGAACGCATCGGATTTGGTCCCGGGACACAGCTACGGCTCAGAAAGCTTGCCCTCATAGCGTATCCGCAAATGCCGCCCGACTCGACTTGGACGCCCGCCGTCCGGGCCGCGGATCATTGGAAGTTCTGGAATTCCGCGGGCATATCGATGCACTTTTCGGCTAGCGAGTCAAGAGGGAATTAGCAGCGAATTCTTTGTCCCAGCTGTCCCTGACCTGCGAGAACATTGGCATCTGGCGGCTCTGCCGCGATCATTTCGTGATAAACTGGGATGCGGGAAAGGGAGAATCCACATGGTTTTTGAGGTCGGCGAGACAGTAGTTTACCCGCACCACGGTGCAGCAAAGATCGAAGAGATCAAAATGCGCACCATCAAGGGCGAAGAGAAAATGTATCTCAAGCTCAAAGTGGCCCAGGGTGACCTGACCATTGAAGTACCGGCAGAGAATGTCGATCTGGTTGGCGTCCGCGATGTGGTGGGCAAGGAAGGTTTGGAGCACGTTTTCGATGTGCTCCGGGCCGAGTTCACCGAGGAACCCACCAACTGGTCACGCCGGTACAAGGCGAATCTGGAGAAGTTGGCATCCGGCGATGTGATCAAGGTGGCAGAAGTCGTCCGCGACTTGTGGCGCCGGGATCATGACCGTGGGTTGTCAGCCGGAGAGAAGCGGATGCTGGCGAAAGCCCGGCAGATTCTGATTTCCGAGCTTGCTCTGGCGGAAAAGACTGACGAAGAAAAAGCAGCCACGGTATTGGATGAGGTTTTGGCCTCCTAGTACGCAGCTGCTGAGCAAAAGGCCCTGGTCCCCATGGACTGGGGCCTTTGCTTTGCCCGGTCTCTTTGCCCGAGTTGCTTTGCCCAGTCCAGTTTTGCCCCCGTCAGGTTTTTGCCCCGGTCGCGCCTGGCGGTCCGGTCCCACTGAGTCGGCCCACTGAGTGGGGCCGAATGAGCATCTCCCAGTGGGCGGAGCTACTCGGTGGGACACAGCCGCAGGGCGAAGCGGCGAGCGGAACTCCGGCCTGTGCCCGGGATACCCTGGTGGGATGGATGCTCAGCACGAATTGCGGGTGGCGGTCATCGTGGTGGCTGCCGGTTCCGGTGAACGGCTCGGACAGGGCCAGCCCAAGGCCCAGGCGACTCTGGGCGCGGAACCGCTGCTGGCACATGCGTTGCGCGGCGTCTTGGCTGCCCGGGTCGGCCAGCTGGTCTGCGTAGTGGTGCCGCGGGGGGATACCGAGTTGCGCGCGGTCTGCGCCGGGATCGATCCGGAGATCATCACGGTCGACGGCGGGTCCACCCGTTCCGACTCGGTCGGCAATGCCTTGGCAGTGTTGCCGGAAGGCATGGATGCGGTGCTGGTGCATGACGCGGCCCGGCCATTGACTCCCGAGGAAGTCTTCCACCGGGTGCGCAACGCCCTGGACGCCGGGGCGAAGGCGGTCATTCCCGCGCTGGCCGTGGTGGATACGATCAAGCGGGCGCAGCCTGCGGCGGATCCCGGCATCGCCCCGGAACAGGTGCACTCCACGCCGCAACGCGAGGAGTTGCGCGCGGTGCAGACGCCGCAGGGCTTCGACTTGGCCACCTTGCGGACCGCGCATGAGGCCGCGACGATGTTCGACGACGCGCAAGCCGCGGCGATCACCGACGACGCCATGCTGGTGGAGTCGCGGGGGGTTTCAGTGTTCCTGGTACGCGGCTCCGAGCTGAGTCTGAAGATCACCACGCCGACCGACCTGTTGATCGCCGAGGCCCTGCTCGAAGGCCCGGCCGCACCTCGTTGGGTGGAAGGCTGATGCGGCTCCCACGGACCGGCATCGGCGTCGACGTGCACGCCTACGGAGACGATTCCGCGGAACTCTGGTTGGCTGGTCTGCATTGGCCCGGAGAACCCGGTTTGTCCGGCCATTCGGACGGGGACCCGGTGGCGCATGCGGCAGCAGACGCGCTGTTTTCAGCGGCCGGCATCGGTGATTTGGGCACGCATTTCGGCACTGACCGGCCTGAATACGCCGGCGCTTCCGGAACGACGCTGCTCGCGGCCGCTGCTCGAATCATCCGCGAGGCGGGGTTCGACATCGGCAATATCGCGGTGCAGTTCGTGGCCAATCGGCCGAAGTTCGGTCCCCGCCGAGCCGAGGCGGAGGCGGTCTTGACCGAAGCCGCGGGTGCTCCGGTTTCGGTTTCCGCGACGACGTCGGACGCTTTGGGTTTCGCCGGGCGGGGCGAGGGGATCGCGGCGATCGCGACGGCCCTGGTGTACCCGAGCACCGGAACTGCAGCTCAACATTAGGCCCGGAATGTCGAGCTGTGGCAGTTCAGCTCCAGATTGGAAGCGCAAAACAGAGCCGACGTGGATTCGTCGGCTAGCCTTGAGGGGTGACTCTGCGCTTTTATGACACCGCAACAGCTGAAGTACGCGACTTCGTGCCCCTCGTCGAGGGCCAGGCTTCGCTGTACTACTGTGGTGCCACCGTGCAGAGCGAACCGCATATCGGGCATCTGCGCTCGGCGTTGGTCTTCGATCAGCTGACGCGCTGGCTGCAGGCCAAAGGGCTGAAGACCACGGTAGTGCGCAATGTCACCGATATCGACGACAAAATCCTGGCCAAGGCGGCCGAAGCCGGCGAGGCATGGTGGGCCCGCGCTTACCGCTATGAGCAGCAGTTCAATGCCGCCTACGACAAGCTCGGCATCGGCCGACCGGACTATGAACCCCGCGCTACCGGGCACATCCCGGAGATGCACACGCTGATCCAGGACCTGATCGACCGCGGCCACGCCTACCCGGCGCCCGACGGCTCCGGGGATGTGTATTTCGACGTGCGTTCCTGGGCCAAATACGGCTCGCTGACGCACCAGAACATCGACGATATGCAAGCGGCAGCGGACGCGGATCCGCGCGGCAAAAAAGATCCCCGCGACTTCGCGCTCTGGAAGGGCCGCAAAGCCGAAGAGCCCGCGACGGCGTCCTGGCCCAGCCCGTGGGGCCCCGGCCGTCCGGGCTGGCATCTGGAATGCTCCGCGATGGTGGGCAAGTACCTGGGCGACGCTTTCGACATCCATGGCGGCGGCCTGGACTTGCGCTTCCCGCACCACGAGAACGAGATGGCGCAGTCCCAGGCGGCCGGAAAGCCGTTCGCGAACTTCTGGATGCACAACGGCCTGGTGGCCTACCGGGGTGAGAAGATGTCCAAGTCGATCGGCAATGTGGTCGGCCCGGAAGAGTTGTTCGCGCAGGCTTCGCCGCGCGTGGTCCGGTACTACCTGGGCCAGGCGCATTACCGGTCGGTGCTGGATTATTCGCCGGAGTCCTTGGCCGAGGCAGAGGCTGCTTTGGACCGGATCGAGGGCTTCCTTGCCAAAGTGGTCAGCTATCTGGATCAGCCTGGGGTCAGCTGGACAAGGTATGTTCGTGAAGCCGGGGATCTTCCGGTGGGCTTCATCGAGGCCATGGACGATGATCTCAATGTGCCAAGGGCGCTTGCTGTGCTGCATGAAGCAGTACGTTCGGGGAACATTGCGCTTACTAATCGTGATGGTTCGATGTTGAGAGTCTACTTTTTACAGGTGGTCTCCATGTTGGATGCCCTGGGGCTGGCTTCTCTGCCACAAACTGAAAGAAATATCGATAAACGGGACGAGATCGTTGGTCCATTGATTGAAGCGCGGCTCTCTGAACGAGCTGAAGCCCGCGCTGCCAAGGATTGGGCACGCTCGGATGAGATCCGAGAGCAGCTAGAAGCGCTAGGCGTTAAGATCGAAGACTCATCCAATGGCGCCACGTGGTCCATTGAACGAAAGCAACAGAGGTAGAGCAATGGCTGGAAATCCCCGCGCCGCCAAAGGCAAGAAGGGCCCGTCGAAAGGCACTGGAGGCCTCGGCCGCAAGGCGCTCGAAGGCAAAGGCCCCACGCCCAAGGCCGAAGACCGTCCATACCACAAGGCCTACCGGGCCAAGGAACTCGCCGAGCGCTCGGCCGCGAAGCGCCCCGGCAGCTCCAGCGGCCAGGGCGCCCAGCGCGGTGGCCAACGGCGGGGCCGGGCCAGCGAGGAAATGGTCACCGGCCGCAATTCCGTGGTCGAGGCGCTGCGTGCCGGCGTGCCGGCGAAAGCGCTCTACATCGCGGTGCGGATCGAGGTCGACGACCGGGTCAAAGAGGTCTTGAAGCTGGCCTCGGAACGCGGCATCCCGCTGATGGAAACGCACAAGCCGGAGCTGGACCGGATGACCGATGAGGCTGTGCACCAGGGCCTGGCCCTGCAAATTCCGCCGTACAACTACGCGGACGCCATCGATCTCGCCCAAGAGACCATGGACAAATACAAAAAGGGCTACATCAAGCACGCGCCGCTGATCGTCGCCCTGGACGGCATTACCGATCCGCGCAACCTGGGCGCAATCATCCGCAGCGTCTCGGCCTTCGCCGGGCACGCCGTCGTCGTACCGGAACGGCGCAGCGTCGGTCTGACCGCCTCCGCCTGGAAGACCAGCGCCGGTGCGGCCGTGCGGGTCCCGGTGGCCCGGGCCGGAAACCTCAACCGGGCCCTGGAGTCCTTCAAGGGCATGGGCTACTTCGTGCTCGGGCTCGACGGCGACGGCGACGTTTCGCTCCCGGAACTCGCAGTGGCCAAAGAGCCGGTGTGCATCGTGGTCGGTTCCGAGGGCAAAGGCCTTTCCCGCTTGGTCCGGGAGAATTGCGATCAAATCGTCTCGATCCCGATCGATTCCGCGATGGAATCGCTCAACGCCTCGATGGCGGTGGGCATCAGCCTGTACGAAGTGTCCAGGCAACGCGTCGCGCCGAAACCGGGAAGCACCACTGCCTAGGCCATGACCGAGATTCTTTCCGCCACCGTGCTCGGCGCGGCGGCTTCCCGGCCGTTTCCGCTCGGCCTGAGCGCGCCTTTGCAGGGCGACCCGGCCACCGTGGTGAATGTCGCCGTCTGGGCCCCGGACCTGACCGAACTGATCCTCTATTTCCGGCCTCCGGGCGGAGCCTGGCAAGCGCAGCTTTTGCCGGAGTTTTCGGACGGAGTGCACCACGGGGTCGTGGAAGGCATGCCGGTCGGATCGCACTACGGCTTCGGCCGCGAGGACGTCGAGCCGGAATCCAGCCAATTGCTGCTGGACCCGTATGCCCGGGCGATCGACTCCGGAGAACACCTGCTGGGCGTCCGGATGGCCGCAGATTTCGATTGGGGCGGCGATGCGGCACCCTTGACCCCTTGGCGGGACAGCGTCATCTACGAGGCGCATGTCAAAGGCCTGACCAAGCTGCATCCTGAGGTTCCGGAGGAGATCCGAGGCAGTTACGCGGGCTTGGCGCATCCGGCGATGATCCGGCATTTGCGCGAACTCGGCGTCACCGCGGTCCAGTTGCTCCCGATCCATGCGCACCTCGACGAGGTGCATTTGCGCGAGCTCGGGCTGCCGAATTATTGGGGCTACAACACGATCGGCTATTTCGCCCCACACGCCCAGTACGCCTCCGCCGCGGCGCAGGCTGCCGGGCCGCAGGCCGTGCAGGACGAGCTCAAAGGCATGGTCAAGCTGCTGCACGCGGCCGGGATCGAAGTGATCCTCGACGTGGTCTACAACCATACGGCCGAGGGCTCGCAGGGCGAACCGGCACTGAGTTGGCGCGGCTTGGCGGAGCACCGGTACTACCGGTTCGACGGCGACCCGGCGGCGGGTGCCGGCTATCTGGACACCACCGGGGTCGGCAACACTTTGGACTTCGGGGAGCCGAAGGTGATCCAAATGGCGCTGGATTCGCTGCGTTACTGGGTCGAGGAATTCCACATCGACGGATTCCGCTTCGATCTGGCGGTCACCCTGGGCCGGGACGCAGCCAATGCGTTCAGTCCGCAGCATCCGTTCCTGGTCGCCGCGGCGACCTCGCAGGCGCTATCCGGGGTGAAACTGATTTCGGAGCCTTGGGATTTGGGCAACGACGGTTGGCAGACCGGCCGGTTCCCGGTGGGTTGGGCCGATTGGAATGACAATTTCCGGGATTCGATCCGCGATTTCTGGCTTGCCGACCAAGGTTCGATCGCCAATGGCGGGACCGGCGGCGGGCTGGCCCGGCTCGCCGATGCGCTCTCCGGTTCGACCCGGTTGTTCGCCGCCTCCGGGCGCAGCCAACTCGCGTCGATCAACCTGGTGACCGCGCACGACGGGTTCACTCTGGCGGATCTGACCGCTTACAACCAGAAACACAATGCGGCCAACGGCGAGGACAACCGGGACGGCAATGACAACAACCGGTCCTGGAACCACGGTGCCGAAGGGCCGACCGAGGATGCCGGGATTTTGGCGGCCCGTCGGCAGAGCGCGAAAAACGTGATGGCGACGTTGCTGCTCTCCCTGGGCGTGCCGATGATCACCGCCGGCGACGAACTCGGCCGCAGCCAGCAGGGCAACAACAATGCCTACTGCCAGGACAACGAGATTTCCTGGCTCGACTGGTCGGCGGCGGATCAAGACCTGTTCGCGGCGACCCGCGGCCTGGTCCGGTTGCGCAAGGACTATCTTTCGGCGCAGCCTTCCACCTACCCGGCGCGGGACGAGACGTCCTATCTGCACTGGTTCGACGCGGCGGGCAACCCCTTGTCCCCGGAGCAGTGGCAGGACGGCTCGCAGCGGGTTTTGCAGATGCTGCTCGGCTCCCCGGACGGCGTGATGGACGGCCTGGTGGTCTTCAACGGCACCGCGGAACCGGTCGACGTGGTCCTGCCGCCGCTGGACGGTCGGGAGTTCGAACACCGGTTCAGCACCAATGCCTCGCATCCGGAGCGCCAGGGCAGTCTGCACCGGCCCGGAAGCACCGACCAGGTCGACGCGAACACCATCACGATCTACAAGGCCTGAGCCGGCCGGAGCGCTTTCGGAGCATGTTCTGGCAGGATGTCCCCGTGGAAAGGTACCCGATATGACGACCCGAGCGAAGTCTCCGGCCGCGAAACGGAAGCAGTTGGCAACCCTGATCGCCGGCGTGATCGCCGTATTGATCGTGCTGGGTGCCGCTTTCCTGATCAACAAGTTGGGCGCCAACGACGCCGCGGCGCCGGCGGCGAGTTCGGCCAAAGCCAGCACCGGCAAAACCAGTTCGGCGAAGCCGACGCCGGCGAGCTCGGGCAGCACCCCGGGCAGCTCCGCGAGTGCTGCCGCGAGCAGCAAAACCAACGCGCCGGCGAACCCGTCCAAACTCCCGGTGATCAAGGCTTCGCAACTCCCCAAGGAAGGTCAGCAGACTTTGGCTTTGATTGGCAAAGGCGGCCCGTACCCCTATGACCGGGACGACATCAACTTCGGGAACTTCGAGGGGGTCCTGCCGAAGCAACCCGGTGGCTATTACCGTGAATTCACCGTGCCGACGCCGGGTGCCTCGAATCGCGGAGCCAAGCGGATCATCGTCGGAAAGAGCGGCGAGAAGTATTACACGGACGACCATTACGCCAGTTTTTCGTTCATCCAGGAGGACCAATGACCCGCCCGCAGGTCTATGAAGTGGCTGCCGCCCAGAGCAAGGACCAGGTTCTGGACGCCTTCGCGGCAGCGCTGGATTTCCCGGACTACTTCGGGCGCAACCTGGATGCGCTCGCCGATTGCCTGCATGATTTCGCGGCCGCGGCCAGTGCGCCCACCACGGTGGTCTGGCGCGTCGATGCGGGTTTCGAAACTACCCGGAGCTACCGCCTGATCCGGGAGATCCTGGCCGAGGTGGCGGCCAAGTCGAAGCAGGAGTCGCCCAAGGCCGCGGTGAGTTTCGTGCTGCAGGAACAGCCTCCGGCCCCGGCGGTCCAGCGGCACTAGCACATCCGCGTTAATCCGGTTCGCGGGCAGTGCCCAGGCTGCAGTCATCTGCGCTTGCCACGATGTGCTCGTCAAGCGTCTGCGGACGCGAAATGCTACCGAAAGCACAAGCCATGAGACGAACCCTCAGCTCTGCCTTCTCTGCCCTGCTCGCCGCCATGATCCTGGTGCTCGGCGGCGCCTTCTTCCTATCCCCGGCGCAGGCCTCGCCCGCGACGGCGCAGCCGGCCGCGGTCCATTCGGCGGTCCTCGGCGGCTCCGCGGAATCCGCGGCGGCCCGATCCGGGAACCCCTCCGACCTGCCCACCATCAATGCGTCCGCGCTGCCCAAGGAGGGCCGGGACACCCTCGCCCTGATCGCCAAGGGCGGCCCCTATCCGTACAAACAAGACGACCAGACATTCAGCAACCGCGAAGGCATTCTGCCCGCCGAGCCTAGCGGCTACTACCGGGAGTACACCGTGAAAACCCCGGGTGCTTCGGATCGCGGCGCCCGCCGGATCATCGCGGGTTCGGACGGCGAGAAGTATTACACCGCCGACCACTACGCGAGTTTCAAGTACATCGACGAAAGCAAATAATCCGAGTTCAGTTTCATCACGGGCCGGTCCCACCGAGTTCGCCGACTCAGTGGGACCGGCCCGTGGTGTCCCATTCCGACGCCCGACCCAGTGGGATATGCCCGCGAGGCTCGATCCGCAGGGGCTGGCCCGGAACGGCTCAGAAGTCCCAGTCGGCGTCGTTGGTCCCTTCGGACTTCCCGATCACATATGCCGAGCCGGAACCTGAGAAGAAATCGTGGTTCTCATCCGCCCCCGGAGAGAGCGCAGCCAAGATTTCCGGATTGACTGCGGTTTCGGCGGCTGCGAAGGGAGCCGGGTAACCCAGGTTCATCATCGCCTTGTTCGCGTTGTACCGGACGAACACCGCGACGTTCTCGGCAAGTCCCAGAGGCGCATACAGTTCCTCCGTGTAGGCGAGTTCGAGGGCATAGAGTTCCGCCAGCAGCGCGCTGGTGAAGTCCCGCAGTTCCGCCTGTTCGGTACGGCCGGCCAGCTCGATGCCGCGCTGGAATTTGTAGCCGCTGTAATAGCCGTGGATCGCCTTGTCCCGCAGGATCAACCGGATCATGTCCGCAGTATTGGTCAGCACGCCCCGGCAGGAAAAATGCAGGGGCAGATAAAAGCCGGTGTAGAGCAGCAACGAGGACAGCAGGGTCGAGGCGGCTTTGCGTTTGAGCGGCGCTTCGCCGGCGTAATGCGCGAGCACGGTCTTCACCCGCTGCTGCAGCAGGTCGTTTCCGATGGCCCATTCGTAGGCTTCATTGATGCGCGGGGTGCTGCACAGGGTGGAAAAGACCGAAGAATAACTCCGCGCGTGGATGGATTGCATGAACGCGATGTTGGTGTAGACGGCTTCCTCGTGATCGGTCAGGGCATGCTGGATCTGGCAGATCTCACCCACCGTGGCCTGCACGGTGTCCAGCATGGTCAGCCCGGTGAAGACCCGCATGGTGAGGGTTTGTTCGAGTTCGCTCAACTGCTGCCAGGACGGCAGGTCATTGGACAGTGGGACTTTCTCCGGCAACCAGAAATTCGCGGTCACCCGATTCCAGATTTCCAGGTCTTTCTCATCCCCGATGCGATTCCAATTGATCGGTCGGATGCGGGCTTGTGGGTCCTGGGCGAAGCCCGGGGGCGTGATCGCGGTGTCGAAGAAGTTCCTGGGGGCTGATTCGGCAGTTCTGGGATGGCTCATGCGACGCGGCGTTCCGGTTGGCCGGCCCAAAAGGCGTCAAGCCCCCGCTCGACGGCAAGCACGTCGTGCTCGGTGCCCAACAGCTCGAAACGGTAGAGCACCGGTACCGCACACTTGCGCGAAATGAGCGTACCGGCAAGGCAGAAATCCGCACCGAAGTTGGTGTTGCCGGAGGCGATGACGCCGCGCAGCAGGGTCCGGTTCTGCGGAAGGTTCAAGAAGCCGGCGACTTGCCGGGGCACCGCGCCGGTCGCCGCGCCTCCGCCGTAGGTCGGCGTCACCAGGACAAATGGCTCGGTGGCACCGAGCATGGGCTCGAGCCGGGGCCGCAGCGGGATCCGGGCCGCGGCCCAGGACAAGCGGTCCACAAAACGCCGAGTGTTTTCAGAAACGCTGGAAAAGTAGATGAGGTTGACCATCTTCCTCCTAAGTAGCAACTGACTGACACAAGATGATGTGTCCAAAGTGCCAAAATGGCACTAGATCTAGTAGATCAAGAGGATGTCGATTAATCATTAGACACGCCGAAGAAATTAATTAAGGCATGCCGAAACATAAAATCTTGAAGTTCGGACGGACCCCAAGCCGCAAAAAAGACCTTGCTGGGCGGCCGCCGCGCGGGGCCGACCAGCAAGGTCTTTCGGTGCGCAGACTGGGCTAAGCGCTGACGATCAGACCCAGCTCCGCCGGATTGGCCAGCGCCGGGTGCTCCGGGAGTACCCGCACCGTGTAACCGAAACTGCCGGAGCGGTCGATGACGACGTCGCCGGTGAAGAGGTAGCGGCCATCGCCCAGGTCTTCGGCGGCGCCGAGCGCGGCCGAGGCGGTTTCACTGAGTTCATCGCTGTCCAGCGCCCGGCCGTAGGCCACCTCGACCCGGACATCGGCGGGGGCCAGGCCGCCCAGATTCAGGTAGGCGCGGATTGCCAGGCTGTCGCCGATCTGCGGATCTTCGGTGACCCCTTCGGAATCCACGTGCTCCACGGTGACCGCCGGCCAAGCCTGCAGTACCCGGTTTCGCCACCGGGCGAACTCCCGGGCCTGCCGGAAGTCGTCGGCAGCAGCGGCCCGTCCGGCGATTGCGGCCGGCTGGTACAAGCCGTTGACGTAGTCGGCGAGCATCCGTTCCGCGGAAACCGCCGGACCCAGTGTGGCCAGCGTGTGCTTGATCATCGAGATCCAGTGCGTCGGCAATTCCGACTCCGTCGGGATCGATGGCCCGGCCGCGCCCGCCGATTCGGCGAATCCGGCAGAGCCGTAGAACTTCGGCGCCACCTGGGTCTCCAACAGTTCGTAGAGCGCCGAAGCCTCGATGTCGTCGCGTTCTTCCGCGGAGGCGCCGTTGTTCGCGGTCGGAATCGCCCAGCCATTTTCGCCGTCGTACATTTCGTCCCACCAACCGTCCAGTACGGAGAGGTTGAGGCCGCCGTTGATCGCGGACTTCATCCCGGACGTCCCGCAGGCTTCGAGCGGGCGCAACGGATTGTTGAGCCAGACATCGCAACCGGGGAACAGCGTCCGGGCCATCGCGATGTCGTAGTTCGGCAAAAACACGATCCGGTGCCGTACTTCGGGATCGTCGGTGAACCGGACCAAGTCCTGGATCATCTTCTTGCCGGCATCGTCGGCCGGGTGCGACTTGCCCGCGATCACCAGCTGGATCGGGTGCTGTTCATTGAGCAGCAAAGCCTTGAGCCGGGCCGGATCGCGCAGCATCAGGGTCAACCGTTTGTAGGTCGGCACCCGGCGCGCGAAGCCGATGGTCAGCACCTCGGGGTCCAGCACCGCATCGGTCCAGGCGAGTTCGGCATCCGCGGCGCCGCGTTTCTTCCACGAGGCGCGCAGCCGGCGCCGGACATCGTCGACCAGGGCCGCGCGCAATTCACCGCGCAGCAACCAGACGTCCTGATCCGAGATTTCGTAGACTTTCGACCAATCCGGCTGGTCCAGCACGCTGCCGCCGAAGTGCTCGACGGCGAGTGCGCTGATTTTCGGGTCCACCCAGGTGGGCACGTGCACGCCATTGGTCACCGAGGAGATCGGCACTTCCGAGTGGTCGAAGTCCGGCCAGAGCCCGGAGAACATCTCCCGGGAGACCACACCGTGCAATTTGGCCACCCCGTTGGCGCGCTGGGCCAGGCGCAGGCCCATCACGGCCATGTTGAACACTGCGGAGTCGCCGCCGTCGTAGCTTTCCGAGCCGAGTTCCAGAATCTTCTCGGTAGGCACGCCGGGAGCCAGCCCGGCGTCGAAGAATTGTTGGATCTGCGTCTTCTGGAAGCGGTCGATGCCGGCCGGTACCGGGGTGTGCGTGGTGAACACCGTCGAGGCGCGGCCGGCAGCCAGTGCCTCGTCCCAGTCCAGGCCCTTGCTTTCGATCAGTTCGCGGATCCGCTCGATGCCCAAGAAACCGGCGTGGCCTTCGTTGGTGTGGAAGACTTCGGGCGCCGGGCCGCCGGTCAGCCGTTGGTGCACCCGGAGCGCCTTCACGCCGCCCATGCCCAGAAGCAGTTCCTGCTGCAGCCGGTGATCGCCGCCGCCGCCGTAGAGCCGGTCGGTGATCAACCGGGCAGCATCGTCATTGCCCGGAACGTTCGAGTCGAGTAGCAACAAAGGGACCCGGCCGACGTCGGCACGCCAGATCCAGGCGTGCAGCTCGCGCCCATCGGGCAACGGCAAACTGATCTGCGCCGGGCTGCCGTCCGGCTCCCGGAGCAGCGTCAACGGCAACCCGTCCGGGTCCAGCACCGGGTAGGTCTCCTGTTGCCAGGCGTCCCGGGAGAGCGACTGTTTGAAATACCCGGCTTGGTAGAGCAGGCCGACGCCCACCAGTGGGATGCCCAAGTCGGACGAGGCCTTGAGGTGGTCGCCGGCCAGAATGCCCAGGCCGCCGGAATACTGCGGGAGCACCTCGGTGATGCCGAATTCGGGCGAGAAGTAGGCGATGCTTTTCGGAGCTTCCGCGCCGAGTCCCTGATACCAGCGCGGTTCCTCGAGGTACCGCCGCAAATCCGCTGCGGCCACTTCGACCCGGGAGACCACCTCCGGATCGGCGGCGAGCTGCTGCAGTTGTTCCCGGGTCACGGAGCCCAGGAACTTCACCGGGTCCGCGGAGCTTTCCGCCCAGATTTCCGGATTCAGCGAGGAAAACAACTCGCGGGTCGGCAGGTGCCAGGACCAGCGGAGGTTGCCGGCCAACTGCGCCAAAGGGGCGATCGGCTCGGGCAGGACAGTTCGGACGGTAAATCTGCGGATGGCCTTCACCTTTTCCAAGGTAGCCGAGAACGCTGAGCGTTGGAACTGCTTTGCATGACCATTTGGTATATGACGTGTAAACGCTTGCTCACCGGGCTCCGCAGCTGGTCCGCAGGGTCCGGCGGGATCAGGACCGCGATCAGCGCGCTGCGCAGAAAGCGTTTTTGATCAGGCCGCGGCTTATCGCCAATTGATAGTTTTTATGGGCTGTTCATTGCTAGGCTGTTCCGGTAAAGGCATCGAAGACGATGGGATATCTTTTGCGGGACGCCAGAATTCAACCGAAAGCCGGGGCATTGAACCGGCGAGGCTTTTTGGGCGCTGCATTGGGGGCTGGGTTTCTGCTCCCGGCGCTGAGCGGCTGCGCTGCCGATTCCGGCAATACGCTCCGGGTGGCCTACAAACAATGGGGTAGCGGAAAGGTCCTGGAAGATTTCCTGACCAAGGTCAGTGCACAGTTCCAGCAGGCGAATCCGGGCATTACCGTGCAGTTGATTCCGCTGGTAGCCGGAGACAACGACTATTTCACCAAAAGCGAATTGATGATGTCGAGTGAATCGACCGCCCCGGACCTGGTCTACGAAGACACCTTCATTTTGAAATCAGACGTGGCAGCCGGCTATCTGCGGCCGATCGATGACAAACTCCGGTCCTGGCAGCCCTGGACCGAGATCTATGACTCGGCGAAAACCGCGGTTACCGGTGAAGACGGTCGGGTTTACGCGGTACCGATCGGAACCGACACCCGCGCCCTCTGGTACAACACGCAATTGTTCGCCTCGGCCGGCTTGCCGCTGCCCTGGCAGCCGGCGACCTGGGCCGAGCTGCTCCGCGACCTGGCCGTGCTGCGCGATGCCTTGCCCGGGGTGACCCCGTTCAACATCCTCTCGAGCAAAGCCCAGGGTGAAGCCGCGGTGATGCAAGGGTTCGAAATGCTCCTGTACGGCACCGCGGACGGGCTTTACGATCCGGAGCGCCGGAAGTGGGTCACCGGCAGCCGCGGCTTCCGGGACAGTTTGGAATTCTATCGGAGTGTTTTCCAGAACGGCCTGGGCCCGTCGACCAGCCGTGCGCTCAATCCGAATCTTGCGGACATGGTCTACAACGACTTGTTGCCGGGCGGAAAACTCGCCGTGAACCTCGACGGCGGTTGGCTCGGGCTGTATTGGGCCAAGGGCGCCGTCGCCGAATGGCCGGAGTGGTCGACCGTGCTGCAGCAGGCCAGGATGCCCACCCAATTCGGTGCCGGCCGCGGCTACACCACGATGTCCGGTGGCTGGTCCTGGGCGTTCCCGGCCCGGTCGAAGAAATTCGATCTGGCCTGGGAGTTCCTGGCTGCGGCCATGACGAAGGAGAACACCGTGGCCTACAACGTGGCGGACAATGGGATCGCGGTCCGGCGCGACGTTGCGCAGGACCCCGTCTATCGCGCTTCCGGGCCGACCGTGGAATTCTTCAGTTCCTTGGTCGAGGGAGCCACCTTCCGGCCCGCGCTCGCGGCCTATCCGCAAATTTCGGCTTCGATCCAAGCGGCTACGGAAAAGGTGATGACCGGCAGTGCCGCACCGGAGCAGGCCGCGAAGGAATACGACCAGCAAATCACCGCCATCGTCGGTCCGGACCAGGTCACCGGGGCGAGTCCACGATGAAAGCCGCGCACCTGCAGGCCGCCGGGCCGCAGCCGGGCCGCCGCGGACTGGATCCGCGGCGGAAGCGGAGCTGGACGCGGGCGCTCCCGGTCCTGCCCGCCGTCGTCCTGTTGCTCGCCTTCATGGCCGGCCCGATCATTTACAGCGTCTACTTGGCTTTCACCAATCGGGCATTGCGCGGCGCCGGCGCTGCGGACCCGGAATTCATCGGGCTGGGCAATTTCGGCCAAGCCTTCGGCTCGGCCCAATTCTGGCATTCGGTGTTGCTGACCCTGGCCTTCACCATAGTCTCCGCGGTGATCGGGCAAAACATCCTGGGCATGCTGCTGGCTTTGCTGATGCGCTCGGCCAGCCGGATCACCACCACCTTGACCAGCGCGATCATCATCGGGGCCTGGATCCTGCCCGAGGTGGTGGCCGGTTATCTCTGGTACACCTTCCTCGGCAAAAAAGGTTCGCTCAACGGGGTGTTGGGGTTCTTCGGCCTGCCGGCACAAGACCTTTTGATCAGCTTCCCGATCCTGGCGGTGGCTTTCGCCAATATCTGGCGTGGCACGGCCTTCAGCATGCTGGTCTACCGGGCGGCGTTGACCCAGGTGCCTCCCGAGATCGGCGAATCCGCCCAGCTCGACGGCGCCGGCGCAGTGCGTCGCTTCTTCAGCATCACCTTGCCGATGATCCGGCGCTCCGTGCTCACGAACCTGATGTTGATCACCTTGCAGACGCTCTCGGTGTTCGGCTTGATCTACGTGATGACTGCCGGAGGCCCCGCCGGCGCCAGTCAGACCTTGCCGTTGTTCATGTACGAGCAGGCCTTCAGCTTCGGCCAGCTCGGTTATGGCGCTGCCGTGGCACTGCTGCTCCTGGTGATCGGAGCGATCGCTTCCCTGGTCTATCTGCGCCTGCTGCCGAAAGAGGACAAATCATGAGCCGCGTTGACCTTCCCGCGGCCCGGACCGGCCGCCGTCCGGTCCGATCCGGGCCGGCCAAGCAGCCGATCACGGTGGACAAGGTTCTGAGCAGCGCGGCTTTGCTCCTGATCGCCGCGGTCTTCTGCGTGCCCTTGCTCTGGGTCTTGCTCGCCTCGATCAACCCGAACGCTTCCTTGAGCGTGGCCTGGCCGCAACAGCCGAGCCTGGAGAATTTCAACGCGATCCTCAATACCAAGACCACGTTCCGGCCGATCCTGAATTCACTCATCCTCTGCGGCGGCGCAACCGTGCTCACCGTGTTCTGTTCCGCACTGGCGGCCTACCCGCTTTCCCGCTACCGCTCCCGGGCGAAAAAACCGTTCCTGATGATCATCGTGTTCGCCACCGGGCTGCCGATCACGGCGATCATGGTTCCGGTCTATGCGATGTTCGTCCAGGTCAATTTGATCGATTCGACGCCGGCCGCAATTCTTTTCCTGGCGGCTTCTGCGCTGCCTTACGGGATTTTCTTGATGAAGAACTTCATGGACGGGGTGCCGAGGGAGATCGAAGAAAGCGCTTGGACCGAAGGCGCCAGCAGCCTGCAGGCCCTGCGGTTCGTGGTGATGCCGCTGATCCGGCCCGGGACCTCGGTAGTGACGATCTTCACCTTCGTCGGCATGTGGGGGAATTTCTTCGTGCCATTCATGCTGCTGCTCTCCCCGGACAAATTGCCCGCTTCGGTGAGCCTGTACACCTTCTTCTCGCAATACGGCCAAGTCGCCTACGGCCAACTGGCGGCGTTTTCCCTGGTGTACTCCTTGCCGGTGCTGGTGCTCTACCTGCTGATGGGCCGCCGGCTCGGCGTCGGCTTCACCGCAGCGGGCGGAATCAAGGGCTGAGCATCGACATCCGCACCACAAGGTCCTGTGGTCTTCACCTGGTGGTCATCGCATTCGGTACCGATACCCACTAGCGTGTTGCTTGTGACTACTGAGCAGCCGACGCCCCGCGCAAGCACCTTCGCCGCCGCGAAGCAGTCCGGAACGCCAGTGCTCAGACCAGCTTCACCGAAGCCCGCCAAAACCATGGCCGAGTCCAGCATCGGTCGGATCCCGATCAGCGCCGTGCATCCGGTGCTCGAGGACGGGCGGATCCCGGCGAAGTCCGTGCCGGGCGGGCTGTTGGAGGTCGCCGCGACGGTCTTCCGCGAGGGCCACGACTTGATCGGCGTCGAAGCGGTGCTCTACGACAGCAAAGGCAGGGAGCGGCAGCGGGTCACCCTGCAAGCTCGGCCCGGAGACCGTTGGGCCGGGCAGCTGATCGCGGACAAACCCGGTCAGTGGAGCTTCGAAATCGAGGCGTTCGGAGATCTGTACGCCACTTGGGCGCATCACGCCCAGCTGAAAATCGCGGCCGGAGTGGACGTAGCGGTGATGCTCGCCGAAGGCGGGGCGTTGCTCGCCGACGCTGCCGAAGACCCGGCACGGACCCGCGCGGACCGGCAAGCACTCGCGGCCGCTGCCACAGGGTTGGCGGATACCGCTGCACCGGTTCCGGAGCGCTTGGCTGCAGGTCTGGACGAGTCGGTGCGAGCCGCCGTCGGGCGCCGGCCGATCAAAGACCTGGTGACGGTCAGCCGCCGCTATCCGGTCAAAGTGGAGCGCGACGCGGCCGGGCGCGGCGCCTGGTACGAATTTTTCCCGCGTTCCGAAGGCGCGCAGCAGCATCCGGAGACCGGGGAATGGACCAGCGGAAACTTCCGGACCGCGAAACACAGCTTGGACCGGGTCGCCGAGATGGGTTTCGACGTGATTTACCTGCCGCCGATCCACCCGATCGGCGAAGTGAACCGGAAAGGCCCGAACAATTCGCTGGTGGCCGGCCCGGCAGACCCGGGCTCACCGTGGGCGATCGGTTCCGCGGCCGGCGGACATGACGCGATCCACCCGGACCTCGGCAGTTTCCAGGATTTCGATGACTTCGTCGCCCGGGCCGCCGAATTGGGGCTCGAGGTCGCCTTGGATTTGGCGCTGCAGGCAGCACCGGACCACCCGTGGGCCACCGAGCATCCGGAATGGTTCACCACCCGGATCGACGGCAGCATCGCCTATGCGGAGAACCCGCCCAAAAAGTACCAGGACATCTATCCGATCAATTTCGACAATGACCCGGACGGACTGGCCAAAGAAGTGCTGCGGATCGTCCAGCTGTGGATCAGCCACGGCGTCAAGATTTTCCGAGTGGACAACCCGCACACCAAGCCGCTCTGGTTCTGGCAGTGGTTGATCGCCAAGGTGAACAAGAAACACCCGGAGGTGGTGTTCCTGGCCGAAGCGTTCACCCGGCCCGCAGTGATGCACGCCTTGGGCAAAGCCGGCTTCCAGCAGTCCTACAGCTACTTCACCTGGCGCAATGACAAGGCCGAAATCGAAGCCTATTTGCACGAAATCAGCCACGAGACGGCGTCGTTCTACCGGCCCAATTTCTTCGTCAACACCCCTGACATCTTGACCGAGTACCTGCAATACGGCGGGCCGGCCGCGTTCAAGATCCGGGCGGTGCTCGCCGCCATGGGCAGCCCACTATGGGGCATGTACGCCGGCTACGAACTCTACGAGCACGTGGCCAGGCCGGGTGCCGAAGAGTACCTCGACAACGAAAAATACGAATACAAAGCCCGGGACTTCGCCGGCGCGGAAAAGGCCGGCCGCTCGCTCGCACCGTTCATCGCGAAACTGAACCAGATCCGCCGGGAGCATCCGGCCCTGCTGGAGCTGGCGAACCTGACTGTGCACCGGACTTCCGATCCCGCTACAGTTGCGTTCAGCAAAACGAAAACCCAGATGGAATCCGGCTCAGACACCATCATCGTCGTCGTCAACGTGGACCCGCACAGTGTGCGCGAAGGCGTCGTCTATCTCGACTTGGCCGCGCTTGGCATCGAAGAATTCAACGCGGACGGGAGTTTCACGGTGGACGAGCTCATCACCGGTCAGAGCTGGCAGTGGCGGGATGAGAATTATGTGCGCTTGGACGCACATCTCGAGCCGGCCCATATCCTGCACCTAAGGCGGTCTGAATGAGCATTTCCTCCGGGCACTTCAACATGAATGCCCCCGGGCTACAGCATGATCCGCATTGGTACCGCAAAGCCGTTTTCTACGAGGTGCTGGTACGTGCGTTCCATGACAACAACGGGGACGGCTCGGGTGATTTCTCCGGCTTGATCGAGCGCCTGGACTACTTGCAATGGCTGGGCGTCGACTGCCTCTGGGTGCCGCCGTTCTTCCAGTCCCCGCTGCGCGACGGCGGTTACGACATCTCGGATTACTACCAGGTGCTGGATGAGTTCGGCACGCTTTCCGACTTCCAACGCCTGGTCGCCGAGGCGCACGCCCGCGGCGTGCGGGTGATCATCGACCTGCCGCTGAACCACACCTCGGACCAGCACGCCTGGTTCCAGGCCTCCCGTGAAGACCCGGAGGGCCCGTACGGAGATTTCTACGTGTGGAGCGACACCGACGAGAAATACCAGGACGCGCGGATCATCTTCATCGACACCGAAGAGTCCAACTGGACCTTCGACCCGATCCGCAGGCAGTTCTTCTGGCACCGCTTCTTCAGCCACCAGCCGGATCTCAATTTCGAAAACCCCAAGGTCGTCGAGGCGATCTTCGATGTGGTCCGGTTCTGGCTGGACCAGGGCATCGACGGTTTCCGGGCGGACGCGATTCCTTATCTGTTCGAAGAAGAAGGCACCAATTGCGAGAACCTGCCCGGAACCCATGACTTCCTCCGGGACCTGCGCGCGATGGTGGACCAGGAGTACCCCGGACGGGTGATCATCGCCGAGGCGAATCAGCCTCCGGGCGAAGTTGTCGAGTATTTCGGCACCGCCGCCGAGCCTGAATGCCACATGGCATTCCACTTCCCGATCATGCCCCGGTTGTTCTACGCGCTGCGCGACCAGAAGGCCGCACCGATCATCGAAACCATGAAGGACACTCCGGCGATCCCGGCAGGGGCGCAATGGGGCACTTTCCTGCGCAACCACGATGAGCTGACCTTGGAAATGGTCACTCCGGCGGAACGCGAAGCGATGCTGGGCTGGTATGCACCGGATTCCCGGATGCGGGCGAACGTCGGCATCCGGCGTCGGCTGGCGCCCTTGCTGGACAACTCGCGGGCCGAACTCGAGCTGATCAACGCGCTCCTGCTGGCCTTGCCCGGGAGCCCGTTCCTCTACTACGGCGATGAAATCGGCATGGGCGAAAACATCTGGCTCCTGGACCGCGATTCGGTCCGCACGCCGATGCAATGGACGCCTGACCGCAACGCCGGGTTCTCGAATGCGGACCCCGGAAAGCTCTATCTTCCGGTCGTGCAGTCCTTGGTCTACCACTTCAACCAGGTCAATGTGGAAGCGCAGCAAGCGCATTCGGCCTCGTTGTTGAACTGGACCCGGCAGATTCTGAGCGTGCGCAAGGCGCACTTGGCGTTCGGCCTGGGCGGCTACCAGAACGTGGAAGCCAGCGCGGATTCGGTGCTGGCCTTTTTGCGCGAGCTGCCGGAATACAACCCGGAAGGCGAGCTGGCCGAAAGCATGCTGTGCGTGTTCAACCTCTCGCAGCACCCGGTGGCCACGCAGCTCCGGCTTCCGCAATACGCCGGCCGCGGTCTGCGCGATGTCTTCGGTGGCACCGTGTTCCCGACCGTGGGCGAGGACGGCCTGCTCACCCTGACCTTGGGCAGCCATGATTTCTTCTGGTTGCGATTGCGTTCGGCGAATTCGAATCTGGCCTCGCCGTTGACCCAGCCGATGCCGTTGGTGGCCGGCCCGCCGGCGGAACCGTCGCCGTCGACAGTGCCGGCGACCGGACAGATTCCGGTGACCGAGGCTTCGAACCAAGAGAGGTCCATGCCCTGATGCCGAGCCGCACTCCGACGATCCCCGAACTGCTGCAAGCCTGGTTGCCCGGCCGGCGTTGGTTCCCGGCGAAAAACCAGCCGGCACAGGCCGGGGGATCGGACGGGGTGCGGCTGCGCCGGGTGGGCGGTTTCACCCTCGCGGCCCCGGTTGGCCTGACCGGCGAGGTGCCGGGATTGGAAGTCCATTTGGTCGCGGTCGACTCCGACGGCCGCACCGATGTGCTGCAGATTCCGTTGAGCTACCGTTCAGCGCCCCTGCCCGATGCCGAAGGGTTCCTGCTGGGCTCGGCGGAGCATCCGGAGTTGGGTACCCGGTGGATCTACGACGCGGTGCACGATCCGGTGTTCATCGCGGCTTGGCTCGAATTCATGCAAGCCGAGCACAGCGCGGAGACCGAAGGCATTTCGAGCTACGCCTCGGCCGAGTTCCGGGCCGGGTACGAAACCGGCAAGATCGCCAGGATCCGGCCGATCAGCAGCGAACAGTCGAACAGCTCGGTGATCGTGCGGGGCCATGGGTTCCCGGTGATCGTGAAGTTCTTCCGGGTGCTGAACTACGGGGTGAATCCGGACATCGAGGTCGGCCGCGCCTTGACTGCCGCCGGCTCGGCGGAGACCCCTGCGCTGCACGGTTGGCTGCAGGCCGTTTGGTCGGATTCCTGGGCTGCCGAAGGAGCCCCGGTGCGGCCGGAGGACTTCGGCAGCCTGAGCGTGCTGCACCAATTGGTCCCGGAGGCCGAGGACGGTTGGGATTTGGCCGTCGCCAGCGCCTCCAGCGCCGGCGGCCAGGCGGAAACCGCCGGGCAGCCGGGTTCCGCGGATTTCAGCGTGGATGCGGAGCTGCTCGGCTCGCTCACCGCCCGGCTGCATTCGGCCATGCGCGGCGCGCTGGGCGAAACCGCACTCGACCCGGCCGCCCGGCTGGAATTCCTCGGCGCGCTCGCCGGCCGCGTCCGGTGGGCCTGGGACCAGGCCGGCGCCGTCGTCGGGCCTTATCAGGAGCAGATCGAGCAGATCCTGGCGGACTTGATGGAGGTCCGGGAAGTCGCCAGCTTGCAACGGATCCACGGTGACTTGCATCTGGGCCAATTGATCCGTACCGGCACCCGGGAAACCGGGCTGCGCTGGTTCGTTTTGGATTTCGAAGGCGAGCCGTTGCGCCCGGTCGCCGAACGCTCCTCGCCGGACATCCCATTGCGCGATGTGGTGGGTATGCTCCGATCGATCGACTATGCGGCAGCCACCGCCGGCCAGCAACACGGCGAATGGGCGGAACGGACCAGCACTGCATTCTTGCGTGCCTATTGCGCGGATCGCGGCCGGATCGAACAGAACTCCCCGCTGTTCCTCGCATTGTGGCTGGACAAAGCCCTCTACGAAGTGGTGTACGAACTGCGGAACCGGCCCAGCTGGTTGCATGTGCCGGTGAACGCCGTGCAGCGTTTGCTCAGGTCCCTGGATTCCGAGGAAAGCGAGAGCCCGATGGCACCCGATGAGATCCGGCATCCCGGGCCCAGCCCGATTCCGGCCAGCCCGAACGAACTCGCCAAGCTCTCCGCGGGCCTGCACCACGATCCGCACTCGGTCCTGGGCGCCCACCCGGACGACCACGGGCGCGTGACCGTCCGGGCCTTGCGGCATCTGGCCGAGGCGGTTTCGGTGCGGACCGCCGGCGGAACGGTGCCGATGCGGCACGAATTCGGCGGCGTGTGGGTTGCCGTCCTGGACGCCGAGGAACCGGGCCAGGTCCCGGATTTCCGGATCGAGGCCCGCTACGCAGACGGCGCGAACGTGCTGAGCGACGATCCCTACCGATTCCTGCCCACCCTGGGCGAGGTCGATTTGCATCTGATCGGCGAAGGCCGGCACGAGGAGCTCTGGAAAGTGCTCGGCGCGCATCCGCGCAGCTACCCCTCAGTGCTCGGCGAAGTGCACGGCGTGAGCTTCGCGGTCTGGGCGCCGAATGCCCAGGCAGTCCGGGTCAAGGCGGATTTCAACGGCTGGGACGGCCGTGGCCATGCCATGCGCTCGCTCGGTTCCTCCGGGGTCTGGGAGATTTTCATTCCGGAGGCGCAGGCCGGCAGCCGCTACAAATTCGAGATCCTCGGCAAAGCCGGGATCTGGCAGGACAAAGCCGATCCCATGGCGTTCGGCACCGAAGTGCCGCCGTTGACGGCGTCGAAAGTCACCGCCTCCAGCTACGAGTTCCAGGACGCGGACTGGATGGCGCAGCGGGGCGGCATCGATCCGCACAATTCGCCGATGAGCGTCTACGAAGTGCATCTGGGGTCTTGGCGTCCCGGATTGAGCTATCTGGACCTTTCCCGGGAGCTCGTCGAGTACGTGCAGTGGCTGGGATTCACGCATGTCGAGTTCATGCCGGTGGCCGAGCATCCGTTCGGCGGTTCCTGGGGCTACCAGGTGACCTCCTACTTCGCGCCCACCTCGCGGTTCGGCCACCCGGATGAGTTCCGGTATCTGGTGGATGCGCTGCACGGCGCCGGGATCGGCGTGATCGTGGATTGGGTGCCGGCGCATTTCCCCAAGGACGAATGGGCTTTGGCCAGGTTCGACGGCGGACCGTTGTACGAGCACTCCGACCCGCGGTTGGGCGAGCATCCGGACTGGGGGACCCTGATTTTCGATTTCGGCCGGTCCGAAGTCCGGAACTTCCTGACCGCCAATGCGCTGTACTGGTTCGAGGAATTCCATGTCGACGGCTTGCGGGTGGACGCGGTGGCTTCGATGCTCTACCTCGACTATTCGCGCGAAGCCGGTGAGTGGGCGCCGAACCGCTGGGGTGGGCGGGAGAACTTGGAAGCGATTTCCTTCTTGCAGGAAGTCAATGCCACCGCCTACAAACGTTCCGGCGGGGTGGTGATGATCGCGGAGGAATCGACGGCGTTCCCCGGGGTCACCGCGCCCACCGACCAGAGCGGTCTGGGCTTCGGCCTGAAGTGGAACATGGGTTGGATGCACGACTCCCTGACTTATATCGCCGAAGACCCAATCAACCGCAAATGGCATCATGACACCGCGACTTTTTCGCTGGCCTACGCGTTCACCGAGAATTTCCTGCTGCCGATCAGCCATGACGAGGTGGTGCACGGCAAAGGATCGATGTTGCGAAAGATGCCGGGCGACCGCTGGCAGCAATTGGCCAATCTGCGGGCCTTCCTGGCCTGGCAGTGGGCGCACCCGGGCAAACAGCTGATTTTCATGGGCACTGAGTTCGGTCAGGAAGCCGAATGGAGCGAACAGCACGGCTTGGACTGGTGGCTGGCCGACATGCCGCCGCACCGCGGCATGCAGTTGCTGGTCCGGCAGCTCAATGAGACCTATCGGGCGACGCCGGCGCTGTGGGAACAGGACAACTCCGGCAGCGGTTTCGAGTGGATCAACGCGAGCGACGCCGACCGCAATGTGCTCTCCTTCATCCGCCGGGACCGGCAGGGCAAACCGCTGGTCTGCGTGGTGAACTTCTCCGGCGCACCGCACCACGACTACCGGCTCGGCTTGCCGTCCGCAGGCCGGTGGCGGGAAGTGCTCAATACCGATGCCCAGGAATACGGTGGCTCCGGGGTGGGCAATGGCGGGTCCGTGCTGGCCGGGCCCGAACCGTGGGACGGCAAAACGGCGTCCGCGGTGCTCACTTTGCCGCCGCTCGGAACCCTATATTTGGTCCCCGAGTCCTGACCCGGTTTCAGATAGTCGCCTGTCTTTTGGATAGTTTTTTGCCCGTCAAAACGCAATCTAAAAAGCAAACAGCTATCTGAAACGACGTTCTCGGGTGACGGAAGGTGACGTTCTGCGACGGACGGTGAAGTACCGTGAACCGTCGTGACGGCCGAGTACGACGGCGGCCCGGCAACCCCCTAGGGTCGAGCCATGTTGCATTTCGGATGGTTCGTGGGCCATGGTTTCGGTGTCCAGGGCTGGGGCACGCCCGGCTATGCCCAGGGATATGACTGGAAGCAGCCGCAGATCTACCAAGCTGCGGCCCGGCTTTTCGAACGCTCCGGTTTGGACTTGTTCATCATCGAGGACTCGCTCACCGTCCCGGACACCTACGGTGGCAGCGCGGAGGTTTCCCTGGCGCAGGCATCGTTCGCGCCGAAGCACGACCCGTTGGCCTTGGTCCCGTACTTGCTTTCGGCAACCGAGAACCTCGGCGTGGTGCCCACGGTCAGCGCTTCGTTCTATCCGCCGTTCACCGCAGCCAGATTACTGGCGACGCTGCAGCATTTCTCGCAACGGCAACTCGGTTGGAACGTGGTCACCTCGGGCAGCGACTTGGCAGCGCAGAACTACGGCTTGGACCAGCAGATAGAACACGACCGGCGGTATGCGAAGGCCGAGGAGTTCGTCGACGTGGTGCGCAAGCTCTGGCGCAGCTGGGCGCCAGACGCGGTGCTCGAAGATGTCGCCGCCGGCCGATACGCGGATCACCGGAAGGTCGCCCCGATCGATCATCGCGGCGAGTTCTTCGCGGTCCGCGGTCCGTTGAACACCGCGCCGCTGCCGGAGGAGCCGGTTCTGGTCCAGGCCGGGGCTTCGCCGCGCGGCAAGGCCTTTGCGGGCGCCAATGCGGATGTCGCCCTGGCGCTTGCCCGGGGAGTGGACGGGATGCGCGGGTATCGGGACAGCGTGCGGGCGGAAGCCGTTCGGGCCGGTCGGGACCCGGACGAAGTCAAAGTCCTGTTCGTCACCAAGCCGACCGTGGTCGGTTCCCGGGCCGAGGCTCAGGAACTGCGCGAAAGCCGCAAAAACCTCAGCCGGCGGGACATCGACAGCCAGCTGAATTCGATCTCTTATCTTTCCGGGATCGATTTCCGGAAGTTCGATCTCGACCAACCGCTTCCGGCACTGAGCACGAACAGCAATCGCGGGACTTTGGCGCACTTCACCTCGTCGGCTCCGGACGGCGCCACACTGCGCGAAATCCTGCAGCGCCGCAGCGGCGGGGCCGGGGACAGCATCATCGGCACCGCCGAAGAGATCGCAGACTACTTCGAAGCCAGTGCGGAAGCCGTGGGCGGAGACGGATTCCTGCTCTCCGGTTTCGTCGACCCGGCCACGGTCCACGGCGTGCTCGACCGGTTGGCCCCGGTGCTGCGGCATCGCGGCTTGCTCCGGAGCAGCTATGGCGACGGCGGTCTCCGCTCGAACCTGCGGGACTTCTGATGCCCGGCTTCAGCATTGGGACCGGGTCGATCGCACTGGCCGATTTCGCTGCCGCGGCACTGGAACCGGCCACCGTGGTCGAAGTGACCGAGGAGGCTTGGCAGCAGGTCCGGGATTCCCGTGATCTGGTCGATGCCGCGGCAGCGGCCGGGCAGCCGGTCTATGGTCTGAACACCTTGCTCGGCTCCGGGCGGAACACTCCGGTCGAGGCTTCGAAAATCCTGGCCTTCCAGGTTCAGCTGGTGCGCTATCACGCCAGTGGAATCGGTGAATTCCTGGCTGCCGGGCAAACCCGGGCAGTCCTGCTGTCCCGGCTGATCGGATTCGCCAGAGGCGGATCCGGGGTCCGGGCTGAAACCGTCGAATTCTACCGGCAGCTGCTGAACCAGGGGATCCTTCCGGCGATCCCGAGAACCGGCTCGGTGGGGTCCTCGGACCTGACCGCGTTGGCCGCCGTCGCCAGTGTGGCGATCGGCGAGGGACAAGCCCATGACCAGGCCGGGAACTTGGTCGCCGGGGCTGAAGCGCTCGCCGGCGCAGGCATCGAGCCGCTGGTGCTGCAGGGGCTGGAAGGCCTGGCCTTGGTCAGCGCGAACTCCTACACGGTGGGCGTAGGGGTTCTGCAGCTCGACAAATTGCACCGGCTCGTCGAGCTCGCCGACACGGCTTTGGTGCTTTCACTCGAGGCGATCGGAAGGCTCGGCGGTGCTGCCCAGCTCGACGCCTATTCGCCGATCATCGCGCAGGCGAAGGGCAGCCGCGGTTTGGCCGAGAGCATTTCCCGAATCCAGGAATTGTTGCGCGGCAGCTGGTTGGCCCAGCCGGGCCGGGACGGCGGAGTCCAAGACCCGCTTTCCTTCCGGTCGGCGCCGCAGACCCACGGTGCCGTGCGGGCACAGACCGGGATCCTGGCCGCTGCGCTCCAAGCGGAGTTGGACGGACGCGGCGAAAACCCACTGGTCGATGCGCCCAGCGGCCGCCTGGTGTCCGGCGGGAACTTCCAGATCACCGAGCTCGCTCTGGCCTTCGAGGGGCTGCGCCTCGGATTGGCGCACCTCGGCCATATCAGCGAGCGGAGGATCGCCAAACTTTTCCCGGCGCAACGGGAATTGCGCCAGGCGCGGTTGGCCGCTGCGGAATCCACTCCGGAGGACGACGGATTCCCGGGGTTGCTCTGGTATTCGGCGGCGGCGCTGCTGGCAGAACTCAAGGCGCTTGCCCAGCCGGTGACGCTGGGCGCGCCAACCCTGTCCGCGGATGTGGAGGACCACTCGACGTTGGCACCCTTGGCCTTGCAGCAGCTTGAACGCTCGATTGAACTCAGTGTCGAGTTGCTTGTCATCGAAGCTCTGACCGCGGTTTACCTGCTTGGCTCGGAAACCCTGCGGTCGCGCCCGCTGGGCGAAGCCGCCGGAGCCATCCACCAGGCATTGTCCACGCTGCTCGACGAGCGGCTTCCGGCCGCAGAGCTGATCCTGCGGGCCGGGCAACTGCTCTGGAGCCGGCCATGAATGATCCGGTATTGGCTGCGGTCGGGAACACCCCCTTGGTCCAGTTGCACGGGCTGGGAGTCCGCAATCGCGTCCTGCTGAAGCTCGAATCGTTGAATCCCGGTGGCTCGATCAAGGACCGGACTGCGCTTGCCATGGTCCGGGCGGCCGAGGCCAGCGGCGAACTGCGCGCCGGGGCGACCATCGTGGAGAGCAGTTCCGGAAACACCGGAGTGGGTCTGGCTCTGATCGGCTCCCGGACCGGGCATCCGGTGGTGATCGTGGTCGGTCAGAGTACGTCGGCGGAAAAGGTCGAGGCGATCCGCGGCTACGGCGCTCGGGTGGAATTCGCCGATTGGGAGGCGGCTCCGGAGTCGCCAGACAACCCCCGGACGGTTGCCGAACGGATCGCCGCGTCGATCCCGGGCAGCTGGTGGCCGCAGCAGTTCGACAACCAGGCCAATCCCCAAGCGCATTACCGCGGGACCGGTCCGGAGATCTGGCGGCAAACCGGCGGAGCGCTCACTCACTTCGTGGCTTCGGTCGGGACCGGAGGCACGATCAGCGGGGCCGGCCGCTACTTCAAAGAGGCGAGCCGGGGCGCGGTTCGGGTGCACGCTGCCGATCCGGCCGGCTCGGTCTATTCGGGCGCTCCGGCCGGGCGGATCATCGTCGACGGGGTAGGGAACACTTGGCCGCCCGAGTGTTGGCCGAGCACCTTCGATCCGGCGGTCGTGGACGGCTTCCAGGTGGTCGACGATGCGGAATGCTACGCGACGCTGCATTTCCTGCAGCAGAGCCAGGGTCTCTGCCTGGGGCCATCATCCGGCTTGGCGGTTGCCGCGGCCCGGCGGGTCGCCGACGCTGCACCGATTGGCTCGCTCGTAGTGGCGATTGCTCCGGACACCGGTCAGAACTATGCCAGCAAAGCGTATGACCGCGACTGGCTCGCCGCCCAAGGCCTCCAGCTCAGTTCCGGTCTGCCGCCGTTGCCGGTTCCAGCCCGTTGATGAAGGCGCGCACATCGGCGACGAGCAGCTCCGGTTCTTCGAGCGCTGCGAAATGTCCGCCGCGCTCGGGCACGTCGGTCCAGCGGACGATCGTATTGCTGCGTTCGGCGTGGCTGCGGATCCCGATATCGTGGGCGAACTGGATCGCCGCGGTCGGCACTCCCGAATTCGGCGGCGCGACGCCCCACAGCGGGGCGGAGGCATAGCCGGTGTAGGCGGCCGATCCGGCCGAACGGTTGAACCAGTAGAGCGAAACATTGGCCAGCACCCAGTCCAGGCCGAGGACGACGTCGGGCATTGCCTCGAGCGGATGGGTCCAGGCGCGCAGTTTGTCCAGGATCCAGGCCAGCTACCCCACCGGGGAATCCGTCAACGCGGTTCCGATCAGACCGGGCCGGGTGGACTGGATTGCGAGGTAGCCGAACTCGCGATCCCGGTGTCCCAGTCGTCGCCGGGCAGGGTGTGCGGGAGCCGGGCAGAACGGAGCCGTTGGCTCAGGTCGTCGAGCTCTTGCTGGGCGATGTGCACGGTGTAGGGCTGAATGTTCGTCATGGAATCAGTCTGCAATGTCTTGCGGTCACTTTTAGTCCTAAAGGCAAAACGGAGTCGGCATCGGTGCTGGATCCGGAACCGGACTGCTTGCTGCCCGAGGCGGGGTGTCCGGGCTCCGACACTCGGCCGAAAACCCCGAAAACAAGCGGATCTGAGCCTGCTCGCAGGCCGGAGTTTGTCATCACCGGATCATGGTGGTAGAGTTTTATCCCGCGCCAAGTGAACGAAAACGGCTGAAAACCGACGGTTCGCGAGGCACGAAAATCTTACGATTTGGCACTTTCGGGGGTCGGGACGTAAGCTTGGAACTCGGCCGAAAATCACGACGAAAACGCGGATTTGACACCGAGAACTGAGAAGAGTAAGCTAGAAAAGTTGCTCCGGCGGCCGGTAAAACGGCTTCGGAAGCAGTCTGTTGTTTGAGAACTCAATAGTGTGTTTTGTTTTTTGTTGATACCAATTGTTTTGTTTTTTGGTATTTGCTCATGGTTGTCACACCCCGTGTGGCAAGTTGTGGGTTGATGCTGGGAAAGAGTTTTTTGTAATGAATTTTACGGAGAGTTTGATTCTGGCTCAGGATGAACGCTGGCGGCGTGCTTAACACATGCAAGTCGAACGATGAACCTGTGCTTGCACGGGGGATTAGTGGCGAACGGGTGAGTAACACGTGAGTAACCTGCCCTTGACTTCGGGATAAGCCTGGGAAACTGGGTCTAATACTGGATACGACCTCTCATCGCATGGTGTGGGGGTGGAAAGTTTTTGCGGTTTTGGATGGACTCGCGGCCTATCAGCTTGTTGGTGAGGTAATGGCTCACCAAGGCGACGACGGGTAGCCGGCCTGAGAGGGTGACCGGCCACACTGGGACTGAGACACGGCCCAGACTCCTACGGGAGGCAGCAGTGGGGAATATTGCACAATGGGCGAAAGCCTGATGCAGCGACGCCGCGTGAGGGACGACGGCCTTCGGGTTGTAAACCTCTTTCAGTAGGGAACAAGGCATCATTTTTGTGGTGTTGAGGGTACTTGCAGAAGAAGCACCGGCTAACTACGTGCCAGCAGCCGCGGTAATACGTAGGGTGCAAGCGTTATCCGGAATTATTGGGCGTAAAGAGCTCGTAGGCGGTTTGTCGCGTCTGTCGTGAAAGTCCGGGGCTCAACTCCGGATCTGCGGTGGGTACGGGCAGACTAGAGTGATGTAGGGGAGACTGGAATTCCTGGTGTAGCGGTGGAATGCGCAGATATCAGGAGGAACACCGATGGCGAAGGCAGGTCTCTGGGCATTAACTGACGCTGAGGAGCGAAAGCATGGGGAGCGAACAGGATTAGATACCCTGGTAGTCCATGCCGTAAACGTTGGGCACTAGGTGTGGGGGACATTCCACGTTTTCCGCGCCGTAGCTAACGCATTAAGTGCCCCGCCTGGGGAGTACGGCCGCAAGGCTAAAACTCAAAGAAATTGACGGGGGCCCGCACAAGCGGCGGAGCATGCGGATTAATTCGATGCAACGCGAAGAACCTTACCAAGGCTTGACATGAACCGGAAAGGCGTAGAAATACGTCCCCCACTTGTGGTCGGTTTACAGGTGGTGCATGGTTGTCGTCAGCTCGTGTCGTGAGATGTTGGGTTAAGTCCCGCAACGAGCGCAACCCTCGTTCTATGTTGCCAGCACGTGATGGTGGGGACTCATAGGAGACTGCCGGGGTCAACTCGGAGGAAGGTGGGGATGACGTCAAATCATCATGCCCCTTATGTCTTGGGCTTCACGCATGCTACAATGGCCGGTACAAAGGGTTGCGATACTGTGAGGTGGAGCTAATCCCAAAAAGCCGGTCTCAGTTCGGATTGGGGTCTGCAACTCGACCCCATGAAGTCGGAGTCGCTAGTAATCGCAGATCAGCAACGCTGCGGTGAATACGTTCCCGGGCCTTGTACACACCGCCCGTCAAGTCACGAAAGTTGGTAACACCCGAAGCCGGTGGCCTAACCCCTTGTGGGAGGGAGCCGTCGAAGGTGGGACTGGCGATTGGGACTAAGTCGTAACAAGGTAGCCGTACCGGAAGGTGCGGCTGGATCACCTCCTTTCTAAGGAGCACCAAACATCTGGCTGGTTTCCGCATGGATTCTGGTGTGGGTGTGAGGAGTTAAAGCCCATTGCGAGGACGTATGTTTCTCGGTGGGTGCTCAAGGGTGGAATATCAACAAAATTTTACTGAAGCGCTGGTTTTGCTGGTGTGGAGGTTTTGCTTCTGGGATTGTTCTCGGGTTGGTCGCTTAGTACGCTTTTTCCTTCGGGGAGGGGTTGGAACGGTGGTTGGTTTGGGAGGTTCTAGGGGTTACAGAACACACTGTTGGGTCCTGAGGCAACAGGCGCCCTGCTGGTCTTTGCTGGTGTCGCCCTTTTTTGGGGTGGTGTTGGTGGGGGTTGTGCGGGGTTTGTTGTTTCGTTTTCCCTCTCTGCTGATCAATCTGTTGAAGCCTGTTTATTCGGGTGGGTTGTGTGTGGGGGTGGGGTTGTTGTTTGAGAACTGTATAGTGGACGCGAGCATCTTAAAGACAAAGCAATTTGTCATTTAGAGCAATTTTTGCATCATGGTCTGGCATCTTTCGGGGTGTCCGGGGTGTGGTGCGAGTTTTAGCTCTGGTTTTTGTGGTTCAAGTTTTTAAGAGCACACGGTGGATGCCTTGGCATTAGGAGCCGAAGAAGGACGTAGGAATCTGCGATAATCCTCGGGGAGTTGATAACCGAACTTTGATCCGAGGGTGTCCGAATGGGGAAACCCCGCTGCCTGTTATGGGTAGTGACCCACATCTGAACACATAGGGTGTGTGGAGGGAACGTGGGGAAGTGAAACATCTCAGTACCCACAGGAAGAGAAAACAATAGTGATTCCGTCAGTAGTGGCGAGCGAACGCGGATCAGGCTAAACCGTTCATGTGTGATACCCGGTAGGGGTTGCATGGTCGGGGTTGTGGGACATACCGTTCCAGTTCTACCGGACTGGTGAGGTGAGAGTGTAGGCATAGGTGAACGGTCTTGAAAGGCCGGCCAGAGAGGGTGTAAGCCCCGTAACCGAAATGTTTGTACACCGCCTGGAATGTATCCCAAGTAGCACGGGGCCCGAGAAATCCCGTGCGAATCTGTCAGGACCACCTGATAAGCCTAAATACTCCCTAATGACCGATAGCGGACAAGTACCGTGAGGGAAAGGTGAAAAGTACCCCGGGAGGGGAGTGAAATAGTACCTGAAACCGTGTGCTTACAATCCGTCGGAGCAACCTTGTAGTTGTGACGGCGTGCCTTTTGAAGAATGAGCCTGCGAGTTAGTGCTCAGTGGCGAGGTTAACCCGTGAGGGGCAGCCGTAGCGAAAGCGAGTCTGAATAGGGCGAATGAGTCGCTGGGTCTAGACCCGAAGCGGAGTGATCTACCCATGGCCAGGTTGAAGCGACGGTAAGACGTCGTGGAGGACCGAACCCACTTCAGTTGAAAATGGAGGGGATGAGCTGTGGGTAGGGGTGAAAGGCCAATCAAACTCCGTGATAGCTGGTTCTCCCCGAAATGCATTTAGGTGCAGCGTTGCGTGTTTCTTACTGGAGGTAGAGCTACTGGATGGCCGATGGGCCCTACAAGGTTACTGACGTCAGCCAAACTCCGAATGCCGGTAAGTGAGAGCGCAGCAGTGAGACTGTGGGGGATAAGCTTCATAGTCGAGAGGGAAACAGCCCAGACCACCAACTAAGGCCCCTAAGCGTGTGCTAAGTGGGAAAGGATGTGGGATTGCTCAGACAACCAGGAGGTTGGCTTAGAAGCAGCCACCCTTGAAAGAGTGCGTAATAGCTCACTGGTCAAGTGATTCCGCGCCGACAATGTAGCGGGGCTCAAGTACACCGCCGAAGTTGTGGATTTCATATATTGGTAAGCCTTCGTGGTTCAGCCGTATGGAGTGGTAGGGGAGCGTCGTGTGGGCAGTGAAGTCGCGGTGTAAACCAGCGGTGGAGCCTACACGAGTGAGAATGCAGGCATGAGTAGCGAAAGACGGGTGAGAAACCCGTCCGCCGAATGATCAAGGGTTCCAGGGTCAAGCTAATCTGCCCTGGGTAAGTCGGGACCTAAGGCGAGGCCGACAGGCGTAGTCGATGGACAACGGGTTGATATTCCCGTACCGGCGAAGAACCGCCCATACTGAGCAGGTGATACTAACCGCCAGAAGCATGACCGATCACCCTTGTGGTGTGAGGTTTTTTGTGGATCGCGGGACCTGAGCCTGGGAGGTAAGCGTATTAACAGGTGTGACGCAGGAAGGTAGCCGAGCCGGGCGATGGTTGTCCCGGTCTAAGCAGGTAGGCCGTTTCCTAGGCAAATCCGGGAAACATTAAGGCTGAGACGTGATGGGACCCCCTTACGGGGGAATTCGGTGATCCTATGCTGCCAAGAAAAGCATCGACGTGAGGTTCCAGCCGCCCGTACCCCAAACCGACACAGGTGATCAGGTAGAGAATACTAAGGCGATCGAGAGAATTATGGTTAAGGAACTCGGCAAAATGCCCCCGTAACTTCGGGAGAAGGGGGGCCCGGACCGTGACACACACTTGCTGTGTAGAGCGGGCAAGGGCCGCAGAGACCAGGGGGAAGCGACTGTTTACTAAAAACACAGGTCCGTGCGAAGTCGCAAGACGATGTATACGGACTGACTCCTGCCCGGTGCTGGAAGGTTAAGAGGACCGGTTAGCTCTTCGGAGCGAAGCTGAGAATTTAAGCCCCAGTAAACGGCGGTGGTAACTATAACCATCCTAAGGTAGCGAAATTCCTTGTCGGGTAAGTTCCGACCTGCACGAATGGAGTAACGACTTCCCCGCTGTCTCAACCATAAACTCGGCGAAATTGCACTACGAGTAAAGATGCTCGTTACGCGCAGCAGGACGGAAAGACCCCGAGACCTTTACTATAGTTTGGTATTGGTGTTCTAAGTGGTTTGTGTAGGATAGGTGGGAGACTTTGAAGCCGACACGCCAGTGTTGGTGGAGTCATCGTTGAAATACCACTCTGGCCACTTGGGACTCCTAACTTCGGCCCGTAATCCGGGTCAGGGACAGTGCCTGATGGGTAGTTTAACTGGGGCGGTTGCCTCCTAAAAAGTAACGGAGGCGCCCAAAGGTTCCCTCAGCCTGGTTGGCAATCAGGTGACGAGTGTAAGTGCACAAGGGAGCTTGACTGTGAGAGCGACAGCTCGAGCAGGGACGAAAGTCGGGACTAGTGATCCGGCGGCACATTGTGGAATGGCCGTCGCTCAACGGATAAAAGGTACCTCGGGGATAACAGGCTGATCTTGCCCAAGAGTCCATATCGACGGCATGGTTTGGCACCTCGATGTCGGCTCGTCGCATCCTGGGGCTGGAGTAGGTCCCAAGGGTTGGGCTGTTCGCCCATTAAAGCGGTACGCGAGCTGGGTTTAGAACGTCGTGAGACAGTTCGGTCCCTATCCGCTGCGCGCGCAGGAAATTTGAGAAGAGCTGTCCTTAGTACGAGAGGACCGGGACGGACGAACCTCTGGTGTGTCAGTTGTACTGCCAAGTGCATCGCTGATTAGCTACGTTCGGAAGGGATAACCGCTGAAAGCATCTAAGCGGGAAGCCCACTTCAAGATGAGATTTCCATACACTTTATGTGTGAGAGGCCCCCAGCCAGACCACTGGGTTGATAGGCCGGACGTGGAAGCAAGGACTAACGACTTGTGAAGCTGACCGGTACTAATAGGCCAACAACTTACAACCACACCTCACTGGTAAACCCATCCTTCAAAAGGGGTTCACCATCAACGGTGGGTAAAAAAACCTGCATGCACGCGTCCACTCTACGGTTCCCAACCAACAAACCCACCACAAGGGTTTCAACCACCCAAGGGAAACACAAAAAAGCACGATACAATTACATACACGCAACACCAAAACACTTCACACCACCCACCCCACACACGGGAGACGGGCCGGTGAAAAAGAGTTACGGCGGCCATAGCGTGGGGGAAACGCCCGGACCCATCCCGAACCCGGAAGCTAAGACCCACAGCGCCCATGGTACTGCACTCGCGAGGGTGTGGGAGAGTAGGACACCGCCGGACAACACCACACGCGAAGACCTTCCAGCAAAGACGCCGGAAGGTCTTCGCCATTTAAAACAACACCACCACCCGGCCACGGCCGAGCGCAATTCCCCCAGTAACAACGACGACCAGCCGCGAACTAAGATGATTCCATGCCTGACCGCGACACTGTTCTAGCCGAACTCTTTTCCGCCCTGTCCGTCGGTTCCTTCAGCACCGCAGCCGACGTACTGAACCAATATGCCGTGGACCAGGGCCCGGTCCTGGACTTGCAGCAGCCGATGGCTGTGGTGTTCCCCCGCTCGGTTGCCGAGGTCCAGACGGTGGTGAAGTGGGCGGCACGGCATCAGGTGGTATTGATCCCCCGAGGTGCCGGTACCGGCGTCTCCGGGGGTGCCCATGCGACCGCGGGGTCCGTGGTGCTGAGTTTGGAACGGATGAACCGGATTCTGGAAATTCATCCCGAAGACGAAGTCGCGGTGGTCGAGCCCGGCGTGGTCAATGCAGATCTGAATGCTGCCGTGGAACCTTTCGGGTTGATGTATGCGCCGGATCCGGCCAGCTATCGCCTGTCCACGATCGGCGGCAATGTCGCGACCAACGCCGGCGGACTGCGATGTGCCAAATACGGGGTGACCCGGGATTCGCTGTTGGCGCTGGACGTGGTCCTGGCCGACGGTTCCCTGATCCATACCGGCCATCGGACGTTCAAAGGCGTGGCGGGATTCGACTTGACCGGATTGTTCACCGGTTCCGAAGGGGTTCTGGGGATCGTAGTCGGAGCGACGGTGCGATTGAAATACCTTCCGGTGCAGACGCGCACCTTGGCGGTGTTCTTCGAAGATTTCAGGACGGCCGCGGCCGGCGTCCTGGCAGTCGGCCGGGCCCGGGTGCAGCCGGCGATCATGGAGTTGCTGGACGGCGCTTCGCTGGCGGATATCGATGCGCGGATGGACTCGGCATTGCGTTCCCGGGGCGGTGCCTTGCTGTTGATCCAAACTGACGGTTTGGCTGCTGACCTGGAAGCTGCCGAGGTCGTGCGCGCGGTCGCCGGTCTGGGCGGACGGGTCTTCGACGAAGACCCGGAGGAGGCGGCACGACTTTTGGAGCTGCGCCGGCATTCCCGGGGGATGGACGCGGATCTGGAAACCCGGGTCGGTGAGGACGTTGCGGTGCCCCGTTCGCGGCTGGTCGACTACATCGCAGCCACCGAGGAGCTGGCGCTTCGCCAGCAGGTCAACGTCCGGGTCGTTGCACACGCCGGGGACGGCAACCTGCACCCGACGTTCTGGATCGCGGAAGCGGACCCGAACGGCATCCGACGGCTCAACGATGCCCTCGACGAATCGGTCGAGATCGCGCTTTCGATGGGTGGCACGATCACCGGAGAGCACGGCGTCGGGCAGTTCAAATTGCGTTGGTTGGGTTTGGAGCAGTCCCCGGAGCTGATCGGCTTGCAGCGCCGGATCAAAGAGCTTTTCGACCCGCAAGGAATTTTCAATCCTGGTAAAGCCGTGTAGCATGATGTGAATTTGAACGCGCTGTCTTCCATCGGCGTGGCAGAGCCGTGTCGTGGGGACCGCGGCGGTATCCGGGGAGTTCGATCACCACGTGAAAACCTTGACGGGCAGGTTCTTGGCCTGTGCCTTGGCCGGGCTTCTGGCTGTGACTGCGGCGGCGACCGCTGCGCAGGCAAAAGACGGCACGCCGAGCATTTCGGCGACACCGTCCCCCTCGCATTCCAACACCGACTCGACCGTGGCGCCGGGCAAGCCCGACACGCAGCGGCCGGACCCGACGCCGTCGGGCAAGCCCGAAACTGCCGCGCCGGGCGCGGGCGCCCAAGAAAAGGTCCGGGAAGCGCAAAATCCGGTTCCGACGCCGAACGTGGTGCCGGTGCAGCCGGTACCAGGCAGCTCCGTGCCTCCGGAACCGGAAGAAGGCAATCCCGCCGGGCCCGAATCGGCCACTGTGCAGGCCACCAGCTCCAGCCCGAGCAGCACGGCATCCGCCAGCAGTACCAGCTCGAAGCCGAGCCCGTCGAGCAGCACCGGGAACAGCAACCAAGGCGCCCCGGCATCGGTGAGCAGCAACAACGACGGCGGACCAGGGCTGCTGACGCTGCTCCTGGTGATGGCCGCCGTCGTCGTCGTGGCCGGCGGCGCGATCGCAGTCTTCGCGCTCAACCGTTCCCGGCCGGCGCACCGCTGAACCGGGACCGGCCGGCGTTGAGCGGTCGGCTCAGTCCCGGGACGCTTCGCCGTCCAGCGTGCCGCCCTCCAGGATCTTCATGGTCTGCGTATCCGCAGTGATGATCAGCGCCGCTTCGTCCCGCCGGTGCCGCAGCACACCGTCGATGTAGGATTGGACCGCCTCAGCCAGGGGCACATTGCGGTCCTGCTTTTCGGACATGTACCAGCGGTGCTCCAAGACTTCATGGACGACCTCGGCCGGCTCGAGCTTCTTGCCCAGTTCGCGTGGGATGGAGCGGACGATCGGCTCGAAGACATGCCGGACCCAGGAATGCGCGCTGATCTCTTCGTCCAAGTCGGGGTTGTTGTCCGCCCGATAGCTGTCCATGTCATTGAGCAGCCGTCTCGCTTGGTTCTCCTGGGCATCCAGGCCGGTGAGCCGGAGCAGCCGGCGTTGGTGGTGGCCGGCGTCGACGACTTTCGGCTGCAGCTGGATCGTGGAGCCCTCGGGGTTGGTTTTGATCGCGTATTCTTCGACGTCGAAGCCCAAGTCGTTGAGCCGTCGGATCCTGGCACCGACCCGCCAGCGTTCACCGAGCTCGAAGGATTCCTTTTCGGTCAGCTCGGCCCATAGCCTGCGGTAGGCGTCCATGATGAGCTCGCTGGTCGCGACCGGGTCGACTTCTTCGTCGATCAACCCGCCTTCCAGCAGATCCATGAGTTCGCCGGCGATGTTCACCCGGGCGATCTCCAAATCGTACTCGCGCTGGCCGCTGGAGAGATCCGGATAGAGCTCGCCGGTCTCCGCGTCGACCAGATACGCGGCAAAGGCTCCGGCGTCGCGGCGGAACAGGGTGTTGGAAAGCGAAACATCGCCCCAATAGAAGCCGATCAGATGCAGACGGACCAGAAGCAGCGCCTGGGCGTCGATCAAACGGGTCAGGGTGTCCCGGCGCAGCATTTGGGAAAACAGGGCGCGGTAGGGCAAGGAGAACTTCAGGTGCCGGGTGACCAGCACCGGGTCCAGCGGCGCTCCGGAGGCGGTGGTGCGCCCGGTGATCACCGCGACCGGCTCCACGCAGGGCACGTCCAACCGTTGCAGCTTGCGCAGCATATGGTACTCGTGCCGGGCCACGTGTTCGCTGGTTTCTTTGACCGCGATGACCGAACCGCCCAGATGTGCGAAGCGGACGACGTGCCGGGAGATGCCGCGCGGCAATGCCGCCAAGGTTTCGCTCGGCCAATCCTCCAGGCGCAAATGCCACGGCAGGTCGAGCAGCTCCGGGTCCGAAGCCGCGGCCGTGATGTTGAGCGAGCCCAGCACTGCAGCCGGCGGTGTGTTCTCGCGTGCCGATTCGCGTGGCAGTTTCCCGTGCTGGTCGAAATCGGTCGGTTCATCGCGCCACTGCGCGCCGGAAGCTGTGTCGCTGGGAACGGGCATATTCCATTCTCTCGTTAAAGCCAGCGGCTCCGGCTCCCTGTCGAGACGGAAAGGGATCCGGAGCCGCTGGCGGAGTTCGCAGTGGCGGTTAGCCGCTTGGCTCAGTCGCCGAGCCGCAGACCGGAGGTGGCATCGAACAGGTGCACGTGGCCTTGCTGCGGACGGACGTGCAGCGTGTCGCCCTTGAGCGGAGGACGCCGGCCGTCAACGCGGGCCACGATGTCGTAGTCTTTGCCGTCCAGCGTAGTGTGGCCGTAGATGTAAGCGTCGGCACCGAGTTCCTCGACCACATCGACCTCGACCGGCAGGCCTTCGCCGTTGGGGTCGGTTTCCAGGTCTTCGGGGCGCACGCCCAAGGTCACGGTGTTTCCAGCCGCTGCTTCGAGCACGTCGCGCGGCACCGGGTAGACCACGCCGCCGAACTTCACGCCGCCGTCGACCACGGGCAGTTCCAGCAGATTCATCGCGGGCGAGCCGATGAATCCGGCCACGAAGACGTTCTGCGGGCGATCATAGAGATTGCGCGGGGTATCGACCTGCTGCAGGATGCCGTCCTTGAGCACCGCGACGCGATCGCCCATGGTCATTGCCTCGACCTGGTCGTGCGTCACGTAGACCGTGGTGACGCCCAAACGGCGGGTCAGCGACGCGATCTGGGTGCGGGTCTGCACCCGGAGCTTCGCGTCCAAGTTGGAAAGCGGCTCATCCATCAGGAAGACCTGCGGGTTTCGCACAATGGCGCGGCCCATCGCGACGCGCTGGCGCTGGCCGCCGGAGAGTGCCTTCGGCTTGCGGTCCAAATACGCTTCGAGGTCCAGCAGCTTTGCGGCCTCGAGCACCCGCTTGGCGCGTTCTTCCTTGTTGATGCCCGCGATCTTCAGTGCGAAACCCATATTGTCCGCAACCGTCATATGCGGGTACAGGGCGTAGTTCTGGAAAACCATTGCAATGTCGCGGTCTTTCGGCGGAACGTCGGTGACGTCGCGATCGCCGATCAGAATCCGGCCCGCATTGACGTCTTCCAAGCCGGCGAGCATGCGCAGCGAGGTGGATTTTCCGCAACCGGAGGGGCCGACCAGAACCAGGAATTCGCCGTCGGCGATTTCGATGTTGAGCTTGTCGACCGCGGGCTTGTCGGTGCCCGGGTACAAACGCGTAGCGTTGTCAAAAGTAACTGTTGCCACAGTTCTTCATTCCCTTCATCGGCAGGTACGTGCCGAACGATCCGTAGTGAAAGATGGGTTATTCAATTGTCGTGGTGTGCCGCGAGTCACAGCCGGCTACCGTTCTCTACTATTCCATACCCGTCAAGAGCCCGGCGTGCAGCTGCCGGTCGGTTGTGCCGGGCGCTCAGCCGTCCTGGCGCAACCGGACCAGAGCATCGAGCAGCAGAGCGGTCTCCGGTACCGAGCCGATCCGGAATTCGGCCACGGTCGGTCCGGACCCGACTTTGACGCCGACGTCCGGCCAGCGCAGTACCGCGAAGCCGTCTTCGTCGGTGGTGTCATCGCCGGCGAACAGAACCGCCTCCGCCGCGCTGGCGTCCCGCAGGGTCTGCAACCCCTGGCCTTTGTCGCTGCGCAGCACCGAGGCTTCGAGCACCCGCTTGCCGGTTTTGGGCTCGACGCCGAGTCCGCCGAGCCCGGACCGGGCGGCGTCGACCGCTGCGGCGGCCAGCAGGTCGTCGGCTTGCCGGGTGTGCAGCACTGCGCCGGCCGGCTTCAGCTCCACGGTGGTGCCCGGATGCCCGGCGGAAACTTCGGACAACAACTGGATGATGGCTTCCCGTTGCCGGGCCTGGTCCGCACTGAGCCGGAGCGGCTCGGCGCCCGGCCCCAACCAGGATTCCGCGCCGTGGCTGCCGATCAGCAAGGTCCGTCGATCGGGCTCGGCGACATTGCGCAGCGAGTCGAGGGCGCGTCCGGAGATCAGCGCCGTGGTGATGCCGGGCAGCTCGGCCAAGCGGTTGAAGGCGGCCGCGCTCGCCGGGGTGGCCCGGGCGGCTTCCGCCCGGGCCACCAACGGAGCCATGGTCCCGTCGAAGTCCATCGCGACCAGGATCCGCGGCACCCGGCTGAGCCGTTCCAGGGCGCTCTGCAGGCCGGCGTCGAGCGTTGCCATGCCGTTCAACGTCCGGACTCGAGCTTGTCCAGGAACTCCTGCGACCAGCGTTCGACGTCGTGGTCCAAGATCTGCCGCCGCATCAGACGCATCCGGCGGCCGGCTTCGGCCGGGGAGAGGTTGATCGCGGCCATGATCGAGTCTTTGAGCCCGTCAATGTCGTGCGGATTGATCAGGATCGCCTGGCGCAACTGGTCGGCCGCCCCGGTGAACTCGCTGAGCACCAGGGCGCCGGTGTTGTCGCTGCGGGTGGCGACGTACTCCTTGGCCACGAGATTCATCCCGTCCCGCAACGCGGTGACCAGCATGACGTCGGCGGCGAGATAGAGCGCGACCATCTCCTCGAGCGGGTAGCTGTGGTGCAAGTACCGCACCGCGGTGTTCTGGATCGTGTCATGCGTGCCGTTGATCCTGCCGACCGCGCCCTCGACGTCTTCGCGCAGCAGCCGGTAGCTTTCCACCCGTTCCCGGCTGGGACTGGCTACCTGGATTAACGTGGCGTCTTCGACGGTGAGCCGTCCGTCGGCCAGGAGTTCGCCGAAAGCCTTCAACCGGTGCTGGATCCCTTTGGTGTAGTCCAAGCGGTCCACGCCGAGCAGAATGGTCTTGGGATTGCCCAGATCACGGCGGATTTGCGCGGCGCGCTGCTGCACTTCGGGTTTGTTGGCCAGGGCGGAGATCTGCGCCATGTCGATCGAGATCGGGAAGGCTTCGGCCCGGGCCGTCCGATCATCGATCTGCACCTGGTTCTGCCGGACCGTGGCGTTGACGAACCGCCGGACGCAACGCAGGAAATTGCTTGCGTCATTGCCACGTTGGAAACCGATCAAATCGGCGCCCAAAAGCCCTTCCAGGATCGTCCTGCGCCAGGGCAATTGCGCGTAGATTTCCAGCGGCGGGAACGGAATATGGTTGAAGAAGCCGATGCGCAGGTCCGGCCGGAGTTCGCGGAGGTATTTCGGCACCAGCTGCAGCTGGTAGTCCTGGACCCAGACGGTCCCGCCCGGCGCTGCCGCCTCAGCTGCCGCTGCGGCAAACCTCCGGTTGACCGTGCGGTAAGCCTCCCACCAGGTCCGGTGGAACTCCGGCGGCGCGATCACGTCGTGGTACAGCGGCCACAGGGTCGCGTTCGCGAACCCCTCGTAGTAGAGCTCGACTTCCTCGGCGTCGAGTTCCACCGGGATCAACTGCATCCCGCCGTGGTCGAAAGCGTCGAGCCGCTCGCCGGCGGCCCCGTGCCAACCCACCCAGGCGCCCTCGGACTTCGCCATGATCGGCGCCAAGGCGGTCACCAGGCCGCCCGGGGAGCGGCGCCACTGGTCGGCCCCGTCCTCGGCTTGCACCCGGTCGACCGGCAGCCGGTTGGAGACGACGATAAAGTCGAATTTCTGACCCTTGCCTTTGGCCGCTTTGCTTCGTTCCTTCGTTGGCACTGAATTGCTCCTTGCCGGTTGGTCCCAAGCCCCAGCTTATCCATGACGGATCTGCTTCGCTGGGACCGCCGTCACATGGCGCCCGGAGAACGGATCGCCGACGGGTGCCGGCAGGGCGCTTCGGGGATGGGGAAGGTAAAGTGGTCCGGGCTGGGGGAGTGCTGTGGGTTTGCCGATTTCGGCTCTCCCGATGCGGCGCAGTTCGACGGTTTCGCCTAAAATGGAGAAGTTGACAATTTCACGGCTTCGCGCCGGGCAAAGACTACAGAGGAACGATGAGTCCACAGAACGAACCCAGGACGAGCAAGGCCGAACGTACGGCCGCAGCACGTGAACAGGCAAAGCTGATCCGTGAGGCCGAGGCCAAACGGCAGAAGCGAAATAGCTGGTTGATTCGCGGTGGCGTCCTGGTCGCGGCGGTGGCGATCATCGTGGTGGTTGCTCTGATCGTCGTCAACACGATGCGGAACAACGCCCCGATTGCGGACAGCGGTCCGGTCCCGGCGAACATGAACACCTTCGGCGGTTATGAAGTCGGCAAAGACCTGAAACCGGTTGCGCCGACTGCCTCCGCCAACACCGTGGACAAGGGCTCGGTTCCGGCGGCGACCGCAGGAGTTACGCCCAGCCCGGATTTGGCCAACACCGGGATCGCCGCCTCGGCCTCGGGCCAGCCAGTCAGCGTGGTCATCTACTTGGACTTCCTCTGCCCGTTCTGCAAGACCTTCGAAACCAGCAATGGCGAAGCCCTCAAGCAACTGGCCAACGATGGCAAAATCACTCTCGAGTACCGGCCCACCGGCCTGCTCGATGGCAACAGCACAACGAACTACTCCTCCAGGGCGGCGGCCGCAGCAGCCGCAGTAGCCAACACGGCCCCGGACAAGTATCTGGATTTCTTCACCAAGCTCTACGACAACCAGCCGCAAGAAGGCGGTGCGGGTCTGAGCAACGATCAGCTCAAGCAATACGCGAAGGACTTGGGGATCAACGTCGACGCCGCGATCGACGACAAGACCTACCGGCCGTACGTCCAATACGCGACCGCGCTCGCCACGGCGAAGGGCGGAGTCACGGGAACCCCGACAGCCTATATCGACGGCCAGGTGTTCAAGACCCAGACCCAAGATTTCTCGGATTTCAAAACGTCAGTCCAAAGCGCGATCGACGCCAAAAAATAATACGGCTACCGAGTCGTAGGGGGAACGATGAACTCACAAAACCAACCGAAGATGTCCAAGGCCGAGCGTACTGCTGCGGCCCGGGAAAAAGCCCGGGAGATCCGGGCAGCGGAACTGAAGCGGCAGAAGCGCAACGGCTGGTTGATCCGGGGCGGTGTGGTCGCGGCAGCAATCGCGGTGATCGCGGTGATCGCCCTGGTGGTGGTCACCACCATGCGCAACAACGCGCCGATTGCGGACAGCGGCCCGGTGCCGGCGAATGTCAATGCCTATGGCGGCATCGTCTTCGGAGCCAACAATGCGGTGATCCCGCCCAGCACCAATGACTCGACGGTGGACAAGAACACGCTGCCGGCGGCTCCCACCGCGAGCCCGACCGCGGTGATCGATCCGGAGCAGATCGGGATCAAGGCCACCCCGGTGGGCCAGCCGGTGCAGGTCGTCGTGTACCTGGACTTCATTTGCGAGTTCTGCAAGGCTTTCGAGCAGACCAATGCCAGCGTGCTGAAGCAGTTCCAAGATGCCGGGCAGATCACTCTCGAGTACCGGCCTGCCGGGCTGCTCGACGGGGCTTCGACCACGAACTACTCGTCACGCGCTTCGAACGTTGCGGCGTGCGTCGCGGACCAGGCGCCCGACAAGTATCTCGACTTCGTGGCTGCGCTGTACCAAAACCAGCCTGCTGAAGGCGGCACCGGGCTGAGCAACGACCAGCTCAAGCAGTACGCCAAAGATGCGGGCGCGAATGTGGACAGCTGCGTCGACAACGCCACCTACCGGCCGATGATCCAATATGTGACCAGCCAGGCGCAGGCGCACGGCATCACCTCTACGCCGACGATCTTCGTCGACGGCCAGAGCTACCGTTCGCAGGCCCAGGGCTTCACTGACTTCCAGGCCTACGTCCAGGGCGTCATCGACGCGAAGAAGTAGCACCACGGATCCCGCCGGTTGCGTGATCTGATGCAGGGTCGCCAGTCTTCCGCAGAACATTCGCGGCTGACGGCGGCCCTGCGTTCTGCCGGCTGCGTTTTCGCCGAGGACGAGGCGACGGTACTGCTCGGCGCAGCGGCCGATCCGGGAACCCTGGCGCAGCTGCTCGCACAGCGGGTGGCCGGCCTGCCGTTGGAACACATCGTCGGTTGGGCAGAGTTCTGCGGGCTGCGGCTTGCCGTGGGTCCGGGTGTTTTCGTGCCGCGGAAACGCACCGAATTGATGGCCCGGGAGGCGCTGCGGCTGGTCCAGCCCGGTGTTGTGGTCCTGGACCTGTGCTGCGGCTCGGGAGCCCTGGGCGCCGCGGTTCTGGCCGCAGCGCCCGACGTCGAGCTCTACGCTGCGGATCTCGATCCGCAAGCGGTGGCTTATGCGCGACGGAACCTCCCCGACCGTGCGGGGGTGTTCACCGGCGATTTGTTCGCACCGCTGCCGGCCCGGCTGCGCGGGCAGATCGGGGTGCTGATGGCGAATGCCCCTTATGTGCCCAGCGGAGAGATTCCGCTGTTGCCGGCCGAGGCGCGACTGCATGAGGCGACGGCGGCGCTCGACGGCGGTCCGGACGGTTTGGCGGTGCAGCGTCGGGTGGCCGAAGCGGCGCCCGAGTGGTTGGCGCCCGGCGGAGTGCTGCTGATCGAAACCAGCGCCCGGCAGCTGCCGCTGACGATCGGGATTCTCGAAAACTGCGGCTTCGCGGCCTGGGCCTCGCAGGCTTCGGAGACCGGCGCCACGGTCGTGCTCGGCCGCTTGGCCGATTCTGCTACTTCCAACGGCCTGGGCTAAGCTTGTTCCGGCGGTTTGGCTAGGCGCCGCTGCCCGCCTCCTTAGCTCAGTTGGCCAGAGCACCTGTCTTGTAAACAGGGGGTCGCCGGTTCGAATCCGGCAGGGGGCTCCAATGAAAAATCCCTGGTTTCAGTTCTCACCCGCTAGCTCGGAGAGACCATTGATGAACTCACGAATTAAGACCCTTGGAACCTCCTTGATCTCTGCCGTAATCCTCGTGAATTGCTCAGCGCTGGCAGGGGTTGCGGCTGATTAGTTTTTGCTGGCGGATGTGCGGTCGAAGCTTTCGGCTGATCGTATTGGCGTCTTTTCAGATGACGGCTTAGTCCAGATGGCTAGGGATCCGTGTACGCAGCTTGAGGTGGGTGCGACGATCGATCAGATCATGGTGCGGGTGCGGATCGTGGACAAGACGGAGCTAGCCGCGGAGATCGGCGCGTTGGGTGGGACCGCGAAGGTCTACTACTGCCTGGGTGCAAAAATTTAGCGCTCCGATGAGAAGGCTCTATACGGGCGCCGCAAACCGTGAAGCTCCACCCGGGGGAGTGCCCAACAGGCTTCGGCCGGTTCAAGGGTTGCCGCCACCTGATTGCTTCAGATCGAGGCAATGGTGGGCGTTGCAGCGCGGGGGGTCTTTGTCGTGATTTACTTTTCGCTAGTCGTTCTGAGATAAGTCAGATACTCTGAATATCGAAGCATTGACGTATTCGACCTCGTCAATTTTAAATTTCCTGCTGCTGCCAAGGAGTGGACATTGCAAGAAGAATCCTCAAGTGCATTTAAAGAGAATCATTATCAATGGCTTCGAGCGGCGGTTATTATAAGCATTTTTCTCGCCGCAGCCGTCACCGGACTCTCGTTTCTAGCGCCGCTGAAGCCCTATGCTGCGATCTTCTGGATCATAGGATTTGTCCTCATCCTGACTGCACTAGCTTTAGCTATCGTTCGATATAACATTTCCAGGAGAGCCGATTCATGACAAGCATAGGTTCGAAAAATTTTAGAACTACCGCGATGATCTTTGCGGTCGTGCTCGGCCTGCTGGCTTCTTTTGCTTTTGGTTATTCAATTCAGCGTTCCCCGCAAGCTGGGCAAAGTCCTAATGTTCAGTAAGCCACCGGCGAATTCTCTGGCGTCGGGACCAGGACGGTTTCACAGATCCAAATATCAGCTCCGGATGAAAGATCCTCTCTGAGCGCTCTGCAGACTTCGATTGATAGCTTCAACGCGCGGGCTACGCCCCTGACTGGTGCTGCATTTGATCAGGCCAAAAGCACCATGCAAGCGGCGGGATACGTTCCTCGCAGTGGTCTGAAGCAGGATTTTTCCCAGGCAAAGATCTTCGATATGGGCGAGAATGTTGTTGTCGGTCGAGTGCAGTTGAATGGCTCCAACCTTGCGGCGCTGTCTTCAGTGATGTATCGGATCAACGCAGATGGAAAGGTCGTCACCAGTGAGTCCGCAGCGGGTTTGCTTTCGGAGGCGCAAATGCGTCTGGCGGTCTGGGACGGTGGAGAGCTCACAAGAGATAACCTGGTCACCAAAGACAACGCCACAGGTCAGTCGCAAATCACCAACGCCAGCATTCAAACTGTGGGCATGGACTGGGGCAAGCTGAACAGCTGCCTGAACAGTTTGGGTATCAATTGGGCGATCCTCGCCGGCCTCGGCATCATTTGCGGAGCAGCTTGTGCAGTTACCGCAGGTGCTGGATGTCTAATTTGCCTCTCCGGTGCATCCGGATTCTGGGGTGGTTCGATCGGAGTCTGTGTTCAGCAAGCTTGGAGCTAATCGCTAAAGCGGAGAGCGCCCCGTTCAGAATCGACAATGATCCTGAACGAGGCGCTCTCCTTTACCAGCCTGCCGGCCAGTTCGGTGGGCCAGGGGTCATCGGTGTACCAACTGCATACGAATTGTAATTTCAGGGACACAGCCGGGACATAGAAGCCTTTGGCTCCGGCGTCGAGTGGGCCGTTTGACCCATTCTCGGCGCTTCAGGCCCAGAAGAATTGAGTCCAGTCGCGGGTGCGGAGTCTTGGTGGTAGCCGGGAAAGCCACGCCGCCCCGCCCGGAGTGTCCTGATCCGCCGGGAAAGTGGCGGTTTGGATGTTGCCGCCCTGGCCGAGCGCCGGGGTGCCATTGGAGGCGGGCACGCCGATTCGGGCGAATCCGGCAGGGGGCTCCACTACTTGGTATCGCCCGGTTCTTGCTCCGGAACCTCGAAAGTGCGCTCCGGTTCGGTTGCGGGCGCGGCGCCGGTGGCCTGTTTGACCAGGAACTCGACATTGGACATATGCGTGTAGACGCCCACCACGAGGGTGAGCAATCCCAATACCAAAAGGATCACTCCGGCGACCACGGCGACGGTTCCCGAGCCGCTCGGGGTGGGGCCGAAGCTGGTGAGTGCGAACAGATCCTGCAGGTTCGCCACCAGCCCGGAAACCGCGATGACACCGCCCAGCACGAGAGCGACGATTCCGACAGAAGTGACGATTGCTGAGGTTTGGCGCATGCCTACCATTCTAGGCGCCGCCGATTTTGGCCCACGCCGCTGAATTTTCCGCGGCGTGGGCCAAAATCGCCGGCGTGCGGGAATGGGGCTTCAGTTGTTCGTGCTGCGTTTCAACCAGCCGAAGACCGCGGTGGCGAGAAACAGGATGACCCCGACGACGGCGAGCCAGAACAGCCCTTTGATCAGGAAGCCCAGCACCACGAGTACGATCCAGACGATCAGGGCGATGAGAATTATTCCAAGCATACGTTCAGCCTATACCGTGTGCGCCCGTCGACGGCGATGGGGTGGCGTGCGAACCGAAGCCGAAAGGCAAGGATCGCTACAGCGGGCTGATCTCGGCCAACGGCCGGCCACTGGTTCGCGGGCCCAGGAAGCCGATCGCGGCGCAGGCGATCAGCAGCGCCACGGCCACCAGCGAGAATGCCGCGACCGGACCCCAGGCGTGCAGTACCGGGAGCAGGATGAAAGGCAGTGCGGCGCTGCTCAACCTGGACACCGAATAGCTCCAGCCGATCGCAGTAGCCCGCGACTCAGTGGGGAAAATCTCGGCTTGATAGATGTGGTAAACGTTCGAGAAGACGTTGTTGGTCAGCGCCAGCAGGAATCCGAAAGCAATGATCAAAGTGGCATCGGTGCTGATCGCGAACGCCATGCCGAAGGCTGCCATCATGATCACCGAACCGATCAGCAGGGTCTTGCGTTCGATCAGCTGGATGAGCGGCGTCGAAATCAGGGACCCGGTCGGGTAGCCGAGGAAAGAGAGCGAAATGAAGAGCAACGAGTTGGTGACGGTTTGCCCCCGGCTCAGCAGCACCAACATGGCCAGCGTCCCGAAACCGAAATAGCCGAAGGTCTGGAAGAGGTGGAAAACCACCAGCATCACCATGCGTTTGCGATACAGCGGGCGGCTCAGGGACTTCCACCGTGCGCGCGAGAATCGACGCCGTTGGGCTTGGCAGGGTGCCGATTCCAGTGCCAGAACCGGCAGCAGTTTGACCTCGGAGCCGTCCGCGAAAACCTGCAACGCGGCTTTGGCCTCTTCGGCCCGGCCCTGGGCGGCGAGCCAACGCGGCGATTCGACCAGGTTGTGCCGCAGCAACAAGACCAGCAATCCGCCGATCCCGCCCAGTGCCAGCAGCCAGCGCCAACCGGTGCCGCCCAGGAATTCCGCACCGTTCAGCAGGATCGCCAAGAACCCCACCAAGGGGACCGCGAGGAAGGAAATCGTATAGGTCCAGCTGGCCAGCCAGCCGCGGTGCTCCTTGGGCAGAATCTCCTGCAAGTAGGAATCGGCTACCGGATAGAGCGCGCCGAGCCCGACGCCGGCCAGGCCCCGGATGATGATCAGGAACCAGAAGGTCGGCGAAAAGGCCGCGACGACCGACCACAGCGAGAACCAGACGAGGTTCAACAGGAAAGCGCGCCGTCGGCCGATCTTGTCCGCGAGGCCGCCCAAAAACACCGAACCGAGGAACATGCCGAAAAACGTCACCGCGGCGAGGATGCTCAATGCCGGTCCTTCGCTGAGCTCGAAATTGCTAGTGAGCGCCACGCCGATCGATCCGGAGAGGAAAATCCCGTAAAGGTCGAAGAACAGCCCCAGCCCCAAGGTGATGATGATCTTCCAATGGGTCCGCCCCACCGGCATCTGTTCGAGCTGGTCTTCGATGCTGCTCCCGGAAACTGCCGGCCCATTGGCGTTGTTCGACGTTGAAACTGCCATATGTCACTCCGTTCAGACAATCAGTCGCAGTTCGTAGCGGGACGGTATCTGCGGGGCACGACATGCAGACTGCCATTGGGTGGCGGAAAAATCGGTTCCGAAGAAAAAATATACCTGCCGACCGGTATGCCGCTTGTCCTATTATCGGCATAGATTGTCGCACTCGCGGCTTTCGGCCATTCTCGAATTCTTTTAGAGTTGAGCTGTGCCCCCTAAAACTTCCGAGGCTAGACCTGTGCCCCACGATGGGGCGATCGCCGTACCGACCGAACGTCCGAGCTCGGCGAAAGTCTTGCGCAGCTTCTTGCGGCCGCGTGGCAAAGGCGTGCTCGTGGCGGCCTTGCTCTTCACCGGCCACCAGATCGGCGAGGCCATGGTCCCGATCTCGATCGGCTTGGTGATCGATCTGGCGGTCCGGCGCAGCAGTGTCGGCGACCTGGTGCTCTGGCTCGGCGTCCTGGCACTGGTCTTCGTGGGCCTGTCCTTCTGCTTCCGTGGCGGGGCGAGGGTCAGCATCGTCAATGAACAAGGGATTGCGCACGACCTGCGGATGCGGCTATTGAATCGGGAACTGCAAGGCAGAGGATCCGGACGCACGTCGGGGCAAATGCTCAGCATCGCGAGTTCGGATGCCCAACGGGTCGGTGATTTCGCCGGTGTGGTCTCCTTCGGGGTCGCCGCGGTGGCGGTCATCGGCTTTGCGAGCTGGCAGCTTTTGACCGTTTCCTGGCTTTTGGCGCTGGTCATCCTGCTCGGTGCGCCGTTGTTGCTTCTGCTGGTCGGGCTTCTGGCCAAGGCGTTCGAGCGGCACAGCAGCTCGGAGCAGGAAGCCGCGGCGCGGACCGCGTCGATGGCGACGGACTACTTGAAAGGGCTGCGGACGCTCAAAGCCCTCGGTGCCACCGAAGCCGCGGGTTCCCGGTACCGGGAACAAAGCCAAACCGCCAGGCTGCATTCGACCCGGGCGGCGGGGAGCCTGGCTGCGCTCAGCGGCTTGACGGTCTTCATCAACGGGCTTTATCTGCTGGTGATCGCCTTGATCGGCGGGCAGCTCGCGTTGTCCGGCGCGATGAGCATCGGGGCCTTGATCACCGCGCTCGGCTTGGCCCAGTTGCTGCTGGGGCCGCTGCAGACTTTGGCCCGCACCAGCAGCATGACCGCGCAGGCCAGGGCCTCGGCGCTGCGCATCTCGGATGCCTTGCTGGACGGCGGAATCGCCGACGCTGCGCCGGATCCTGCCGGCACTGCGCCGGAGTCGGGGTTCCCCCGGCCGGAGCCGGGGTTGCTGACCGCCGTGCTCTGCCCGGATCCGCGCAGGGCGGCAGCCTTCGTCGCTGATTTCGGCGCGCGCAGTGGCCCGGGGACCCTTGTGGATCAACACCATACGGTGCTTTTCAACGGCAGCTTGGCCGAGAACGTCGCGCTGGCTGCGGCCGGAAGCCGGCAGCTGGCCGAGGCCGTCGAAACCGCCTGCCTGGGCGATCTGCTCGAGGCGCTCCCGGAAGGCCTGGAATCCGGAATCGGCGACGACGGCGAATGGCTCTCCGGAGGCCAGCGGCAACGGGTCGGCTTGGCCCGTGCGCTCGCCGCCGATCCCCGGGTATTGGTGCTGCAGGATCCGACGTCGGCGGTGGACTCGGTGACCGAAGGGGACATCGCCCGCCGGCTCCGTGCGATGCGCGCCGGGAAGACTACGGTCCTGATCACCGAAAGCCCGGCCTTGGTCAACATCTGCGATCGGGTGGTGCAGCTGTGACCGACCCGAAAACTGCACCGCCGGTTCCGGACCGCGAACAATCGTTGCTGCCCCGGGCCAGCGGCCGGGCCGCGGCAGCCGAGCTGCTCCGCCTGGCCAAACCCTGGGCCGGCAGCGGTGTGCTCGCAGTGCTGAGCCTGTTGTTGGCTTCGCTCGCCACGCTTGCCGTGCCGCTCGGCGTGGGGGCCATGGTGGATGTGGTCACCGGAAACCGCCCGCAGGAAGCGATGTTCTGGGCACTGGGCGCGCTGCTCGGCGCTGCCGCCCTGGGCGGCGTCTGCACCTGGTTGGGCGGCACGTTCGTGGCACGCTTCAGCGAAGGGGCTCTGGCCCGGCTGCGGCAAAAGGTTATCGGGCATTTGATGCGGATCCGGCTGGTCCGGATCGAGCGGGCCGGCCTCGGTGACGTGGTCTCCCGGGTGAGCGCCGACGTCGAACGCGTATCCAGCGCGGCCAAGAGCGGCGTCACCCAGTTCGTCTCGGCGACCTTCACCATCGTGCTGACCCTGTTCGGCCTGGCCGCTTTGGACTACCGCTTCGCGCTCGCCGGCCTGGTCGCGGTCCCGTTGCAGCTTTGGACGCTGTGGCGATATCTGAAGAAATCCGCGCCGATCTATGCCGAACAGCGCGTCGCCGAAGGCGCCCGGGCGCAAGAGATCCTGCAAAGCCAATACGGCCGCAGCACGATCGACGCTTTCGGCGTGGCCGAGGTCTTCCTGGGCCGGATCGGAGCCAGCTCGCGGCGCACCGTGGATTTGGAGCGATCAGTGGTCCGCGTGCTCACGGTGTTCTTCGGCCGGTTGAACGCCGCGGAATTCGTCGGCCTCGGCTGCATCCTAGCCACCGGTTTCTGGTTGTATTCGGCCGGGGAGGTGAGCTTGGGCGCCTGTTCGGCAGCGGCGCTGTTCTTCGCCCAGCTGTTCAACCCGATCAACCTGGCCCTGGGACTGTTCGACGTCGTGCAGCAGGCCGGCTCGGCGCTGACCCGGCTGGTCGGAGTGCTGTCGGTGCCGATCGCCGAGGCTCCGCAGCGGCCAGTGCCCGGTGCCGCATTGGTTGGCCCCGTCGCGGCGAAGGCGATTTCGGTGCGCGACCTGGTGGTGAGCTATCGGCCCGGGCACCCGGTGCTGCATGCAGTGTCCACTGAGATCGGCATCGGTGAGCATGTTGCCGTGGTCGGTTCCAGCGGTGCCGGGAAGAGCACCCTGGGCTCGGCGATCAACGGCGACCGGGAAGCCGAGTCCGGGCAGATCCTGATCGGCGGCGTGCCGCTGAGCGATCTGGCTCCCGATGAGTTGCGCAGTTCGGTGGCATCGGTCAGCCAGAAGACCCATGTCTTTTCCGGCACGCTCGCCGAGGACCTGCGCCTGGTCAAACCCCGGGCCAGCGATGAGGAACTGCATGCGGCACTCTGCGAGGTCGGTGCCGGGCCTTGGGTCGCCGAGCTGCCGGCCGGCTTGGCGACGCTGGTCGGAGCCGGTGGGCAGCAGCTCAGCGCGGTGCAGGAACAACAGCTGGCACTCGCCCGGATCGCTTTGATCGATCCCGGAATCGTGGTGCTGGACGAGGCCACTGCGGAAGACACCGCCAACTCGAGGAGTTTGGAACAGGCCGCCGCCCGGTTGATCGCCGGCAAAACCGCCGTCGTGATCGCGCACCGGCTCTCCCAAGCGGCGGCTGCGGACCGGATCATCGTGATGGCGGAGGGCCGGATCGTGCAGGACGGGACCCATGAGGAATTGCTCGCGGAGCCGGGACGCTACCGCGGGCTCTGGGATGCCTGGACTGCGTCCGGAGTGGAATCGGCGTAATCTGAGAACCATGAACAGCAAAGAGATCCACGATCACATTTCAGAGCTGGTGCAACGGGAACAGGACCTGCGTCGGGAGGCCCCCTCCGAAGGCGTCTCCGCCGAACGTGCAGCAGAGCTGCAGGATCTCGAAGTCCAACTCGACCGGTGCTGGGATTTGCTCCGCCAACGCCGCGCCCGGATCGATGCCGGGGAAAACCCGAATGATGCGAAACTCCGCTCGGTGCAGGAAGTCGAAGGCTACCGGCAGTAGTGCGCCGTCCGGGCATCCGGGCAGCTATTGACCGGAGTTTTGACCGGCGCCGGCCAACGCCGCAATCTCGGCGCGGGCTTGGCGCACCAGGGCCTGGTCCGTGACGAAATAGGCGTTGGGGTCCGCGCCGTCCGCAGAACCCAGGGATATCCCGACGTTCGCTGCCGACGGCCCGGGGCGCTTCGCGCTGAAGTGCACGGCGTCCACCCTGGCCAGCCGGGAAAGGTCTGCGATATCCGCTGGAAGGACCCCGCCGCCGGCCATGATTTGGACGCCGCTGCGTTGTGCGGCCATCGCAGACAAGACCGGGATGCCGTCCCGGGCGCGCTGCGCCTGGCCGGAGCTGAGCACCCGGTCCACCCCGAGTCCGGCCAGGAGCTGCAAGGCCGGCAACGGATCAGCCGACTGGTCGAAGGCCTTGTGGAAGGTTATTTCCACCGCCGGAGCGACTGACTTCGCTGCGGCGATGATCCGGGAAGTTGCTGCCACGTCGATCTGGCCGTCACCGGTCAAGGCACCCAGTACGATGCCGGCAGCGCCTTGCCGGGCCAACAGCTGGGCCTCGTGTTCGGCCGTGCCGATTTCCGAAGCGTCGTAGCAGAAATCTCCCGGGCGCGGACGGATCAGGACATGCACCGGCAGCTCCGTGGCCGCCAAAACGCTTGCGGTGAGTCCTGCGGAAGGGGTGACGCCGCCGAGTTCCAGCGCATTGCACAATTCGAGCCGATCGGCACCGCCGAGCTGCGCGGCGACGGCACCGGCAGCCGAGGCGATCGCGATTTCCAGGACCGGTACCGGATGGCCTGCCTGGTTCACTGGATCGAAACCGCTTGCACGGACGCCACGCACGGCACGTCGCTGTTGATCCGGGAAGCCACGAAGCCCCGGATTGCCGAAGCCACCGAAGCCACCACGCCCGGCGCCCCGTAGCCAGCGTCGACGCCCACGCGCGCGATGACTTTCAACCCACCGTCGAGTTCTTCGACAGCCACGGTCCGGACCGGCGGCGCATCGGTGCTGCGGACGAAGGCGATGACTTGGTCCGCAGCGGTGTGCAAGGTGCTTTTGGGCGGATAAAGTTCGCTGACTCCGGCTACCGCCAGGACGACGTCGTTGAGCGCGTCGACCAGCCCGGCAGAGGGGGAAACGTTCGATTCAGGCGTGCTCACTGGTTATCATCCCCCAACTCCTCGGCCCGCTGGATGTCGATGATCGCGATATCGATTCCGCTGATCGTCAACTGCGTGTGCAATGCCAATGCGGCATAGATCTTCCGGCGCAATTCCTTGGCCAGTCTCTGCAACGGGGCGCCCCACAAGGCGGTGACCCGGATATCCACCCTAATCTCTGCGCCCGGTTCGGTCACATCGCCTTCCAACCGGCACCTGCCGATCATGGCGTTGTCCAGTTCGTCGCCGGCGGCCCGGATCAGCGAAATCACCGCACCTTCGGTCTGGCTCAGTTCGTCGCCGGGGCCGGCGGCTTCGGGCAGCACGGGGTCGATCGGAATGCTGCGTCCGGAACGCGCCTCGAAGGCAATGTTGCTGAAGATCGAGCCCAGCCAGTCGGCATCCGCTTCGGATTGCTCGCGGGAATCCTGGTCGACGAGTTCCGAGGTGAGCGCATTGAGCTGTTCCAGGGCATGCAGCGCCGCCTGGCATTCCGCGCAGGTGTCGATGTACGGATCCGCCGGCTGCCGGCCGGCGTCCAAATAGTCGCTGAGTTGGTCGAGGGTGCGCCCGCAACTGAGCGTTTCAGGGTTCTTGCTCATCGCCACCCCTCCATTTCCTTCATCAAGGCGGTCCGTGCCCTGGCCAATTGTCCGCGAACGGCTGTGCTGGTCATGTCGAGCTGCTCCGCAATCTCTTCATAGCTGTTTTCGCCTATCTCCCGCATGGTCCAGCATCGTCGTTGCATCGGCGGCAAACGGTCCAGCGCCTCGGACAATGCGCTCATCTGCGAACCGGCCAGAGCTTGCCGTTCGGGAGAGTCGCGCGCCGGTGCGGCCACTTCCACCGAATCCAGATCGGTGCTCGGTTTGCGCTTGCGCACCAGGTCGATGCTCTTGTGGCTCACGATCCGCATCAACCAGCTTTTGGCCTTGGCCGGTTCGGCCAGGCTGTCCAGAGTGGTCCAGGCGACGACCAGCGCTTCTTGGACGACGTCGTCGGCTTCCGCATTGGACCCCAGCAATCGGGTTGCATAGGTCCGCATCAGCGAGGCGTAGCGACGAGCCAGGATTTCAAAGGAGCGCACATCGCCGTCCAGCGCCCGCTCCACCAGGAGCGCATCGCTGGCGGTGTTGATTTTGGGCACGGTTCCCGCTTTCGATTGGTTCTCGCTCACCATACCCCTCCGTGTTCGGATTCCGGTTGCCGAAACAGCAGGTCGGGCGCCGGTGCCATGGCACCGGCGCCCGACCTGCTGCGCGGAAGGATTTAGTCCTTCTTCTTGAAACCGTCCAGCAACTTCTCGCCTGCGGCCTTGATGTTGGCGCCGGCGTCCTGCGCGAAGTCCTTGACGTTCTCAACCGCATCGGCTGCGAAGTCCTTGACGTTCTCAACCGCATCCTTGGCTCCGGCCGCGGCCTGATCGGCTTTGCCTTCGGCCTTGAGCTCATTGTTGTCCGTCAAGTTCCCGGCTGCCTCTTTGGCGTTTCCGGCCAGATCCTGCAGCTTGTTCTCTGCTTTGTCGTCGATTCCCATTTTTTCTCCTTTTGTATCGGTTATCTCATGGTGGTTGACCGAGGCCTACTGGACTCGATGCTGGTGCGACCAGCCGGTGCGGACACCGGTGTTGATCGAAATCAGAAGCGGCATCCGTTTGCCGATCAGACGGTCCAGGCCGGCAACCAGGTTCTCCACGGAATCCGCGATTTCCCGGGGTGAGGCTCCTTTGCGGGCCTGCACGGCTACCTTCAAGCCGGGCTCCCGACGGAGCTTCCAGGTGCTGACTGCGGTACTGAGGATCCGCGGATCCTGGGACAGTGCCTCTTTCAGCGCATTGCCGGCAATGTCGTTGTGCAGGACCACCTCGCCTTCGGCGCTTTTGTCGCGATCCAGGATCGCGGTCCGGCCGCCGCCCTGCGAGCTGATCCAGGAAACCAACAGGATCACCAGCAGCAGCATCACGGCCAGCAATGCGGCCCAAAGCCAGCTCAGTTCCAGACCGAAGGCCTGGATCCGGGTGGCGGCCAACTGATCGGCAACGAATGTCCCGGCCTGGCCGGTCCATTCCGCCCAGGCCTGCTTGGCCGTGGGCCAGATGCCGGTCAGCGCGGTCGCCGCCCCGACGGCGATCAGGATCACGGCAATCAGGAAGATGATGGTGCGGTTGAGTCCACGACGGGTGGCATTCATACGCCTACAGCTCCTTGCGGATTGATGGTCACGGTTGCCGTGAAGTTCTTCGCCAATCGCCATGCGGCGATCTCGGCCTGGAGCCCGGCTTGCACGGCTTCCCGATCGACCGGGACTCCGGAGGTGGGCCTGATGTCCACTATCGCTTTGCGGCCGTTGACCCGGGCGAAAACTTGCTCCGGTTGCACCCGGGCAAGCGTGCCCGCGGAACGGGCCAGTGCATCGGCCACTACCGAATCGTCGACCACGACTGCGCCACGATCGCTTTCCAATACCCGGCGGGCCTTCCGGCCCGAGCCGAGCGCGATGCCCAACACGATCAGGCCGACGAGGACGATTCCGGCTCCGGCGGCGATCAGACCGACTTGCGTGGTCCGCTCCGGGACCTGGCTCAGCCAGGTTGCGAGCTGGTCGGGGCTGACCAGCAGGGCCGGTTGCCTGAGCAGTTGCAGGACGATTTCGGTGCCCTGCCAGAGCAGCAGCGCGATCAGCACGATGGCCAGGACCACGGAGCTGGAAGCCCGGGAGCGGTGCGTTTCGCGCCGGACGATGCGTGCAGTGCCCGATGCCGGTGCGACGAGCGACCTGCCGGGGTCCGCTGTGCGCTCGGTTGCGGTAGTGGTGCTCATTGAACTGTTGCCTTCCCTTGGAGGATCGCATTGTTGAGTTCGATGTCGATCCGGCTGACCATGGAACCGGTCAGTTCTTCGGCGCGCTGGCCCAATTCCCGCCGAGCGGTTTCGGAGCGCTGCCAGAGGTCCCCGCCGCTTCGGTCCAGGACCGAAGCATCACTGGCGATTGCGGCCAGCGGCGGGATCGCGATCGGTACGCTGACCGCGATCGCCAGCCGACCGGCGTCGTCCGTGGCATGGGCTTTCACCTGGGAGGGATTGAGGCCGAAAGCATCGGCAGTGACCGCCGTCAACACCCGGTTCAGTGCCGTCCGGGTGATCCGGGTGAAGCCGGCTTGACCTGTCCGGGACATGTCGGCGGCCGCGCTCACGAGGAAGTCCGCTTGCCGGTCAGCGCATCGATCACGCCGCGCAAATCGAGTTTTCCTTCAGCCGCCCGGCCCAGGATTGCGCCTACTGCCATGAAGATCAGCATCAGGATGAATCCCCAGAAGCCCCAGGCGAGTGCGCTTGCTGCCAAGACGGCTGCTACTGCTATTCCGGTGACTGTGCTGCTCATTCGACTCGGCTCCCTGAGGTGATGTTCTTGGCGGTCTCGGTGTTCTTGGACTCTTCCTTGGTCTGGGAATCGTCTTTGTCTTCGGACGGGATGTGGATGTCGCTGATCGTGATGTTCACTTCGACCACGTCCAAGCCGACCAGTTCTTCCACGGCGGAGTAGACGGCGGAACGGACCTCATCGGCGACGCTCTTGAGCGGCTTCGGGTACTCGACCACCATGGTGATGTCCACGGCTACCTGCTTTTCGCCGACCTCGACCGAAACACCCTGGGTCAGATCGGTGTTGCCGACCGCGTCCCGGATCGCTCCGATGGCCCGGGCTGCTCCGCCGCCGAGGGCATACACGCCGGCTACGTCACGGGTGGCGATGCCGACTACTTTCGCGACGACGCCGTCTTCGATGGTGGTCTTGCCGGCGTTGTCCGGGTTCTGTGCGGCTTTCGCATCGTTCTGGACTGCTGGCTTTGCTGCTGTGGGCTGGTTGCTCATCAGATTCTCCTTATGCGTTTGGGTTGCCTTCATGGGTAAGTCGTGGTGCGGTCCGGAAACGTCACGGGGATATTTATGTGACCTGCATCACCTTGGGCTGTGCGAGCCATCCAGGCTGCCCGGATAGAATATGGAGCCAGCTGAAACCGGCCATGAAGCGAGGGACAATTGCCGATTTTTACCGCACGCTTTGCCAGCGCCGAGGAGCAGGAGCAGTGGGATGAGAAAGTCGTCTCCAACCCCTTGGGCGGCAATCTCCTGCAGTCGGAGGCCTTTGCCGAAGTCAAGGCCCAATACGGCTGGGCGGTGCGATTCCTGGTCCTGGAATCGGCCGAGTACACCAGTTACAACTTGGTGTTGGAGAAGTCGTTCCCGTTCTTCGGGAAGCTCTGGTATCTGACCAAGGGGCCGGATCTGGCCGCGGTCGAACACCTGCCGGCGGCTTTGGACGCGATCCGGAAACTCAGCTCCGCGCAGAAGCTCAAGGTCTTCGCGGTCAAAATCGAGCCCGACTTCCTGGACGGCGACGCCGCCCGCTCGCTGTTGCTGGCTTCTGGCCTGCGCAAGATGCCCAACCTGCAGCCGAATGATTCGACGGTGCTCATCGACACCACCGCTGAGCCGGAACAGATCCTGCGCAGTCTCTCCTCGCGCGGCCGCAATGCCGTCCGGCGGGCGCAGCGGGAAGGCGTCGAAGTGGAACGGGTGGAGCCGAACGAGGAAAACTACCGGATCATGTACGACCTCCGCGCGCAGACGCTCGCCGGGAAGAGTTCCGCGGGCAGCCGGGAATACGCCTACTACCAGAAGTTCTGGAGCGGATTCGTGGCGCGCGGACAGGGCCGGCTGTACTTCGTCCGGGAGGAGGGGCGGGTGGTGGTGGGCGCCTTCGTGATCAATTACGGGCGTAAAGGCACTTACAAGGACGGCGGTTCTTCGGCCAAGCGCGCCCGTTATGGCGATTCCCACCTGGTGCAATGGGTGGCACTGAATGATCTGAAGAATTTGCCGGAGCCGATCGTCGAATACGATCTCTGCGGCACGCCACCGGCGGATCGGATCAAAGATGCCAGCCATCCCTACTATGGCCTGGGGCTTTTCAAAACTTCGTTCAACAAGACGGTCACGGATTTCGTGGGTTGCTGGGACCTGCCGGTGGACGGATTCCGTTATCGCCTTTGGTCCACCGTGGGGGAGCGGTTGGCCCGGTGGATCAATGCCCGGCGTACCGGACAAGAATTCTACTGAGGTCGCGATGGTTGCAAACGACGATCGCCAGGCGGACCGCGAAGCCGGTTCCGGCGAGCCGAAACGTCCCGCGGAGCGCGATCCGCGGCCGAACTCGAAACCCGTGCCGACCGTGCAGCAATCGCGGGAGAACCTGGCGGCCAAGCGCGGGCTGCGCCGCCTAGTGCGCAGCGAGGCGCCGCCCACGGCACCGATGAGCATCGTCGAACGGTTGGCCGGCAGTCCCTATGCGAACCCGACGATCCAGGTCGGCGGGGTGGACAACTCCGCGCGCAGGTCGATCGATTTCAGCCTGCTTTTGGCGGAGACGATGTTCCGGTTCGGAGCCGGCGCGTTGGAGGTGGAGACCAGCATCATCGCGGTCACCGCGGCCTTCGGCCTGCGCAATGTCGAGGTGGACATCACCAACCAGTCGATCAACATCAACTATGCGCCGAAGAATGCCACCCCGATCACGCTGCTGCGGGTGGTGCGTTCTTGGACCAACAACTTCGCGGGTCTGGCCGAAGTCCACCAACTGGTCACCGAAATCGTCGCCGGCGATGTGAGCCGGGAACAAGCGGACCGGCGGCTCAAGGCGATCCTGAACAAGCCCAAGCCGTATCCCCGATGGATGGTCACGCTGGCCAGCGGCGTCTTCGCGGCCTGCGTCGTCGGGGTGATCGGCGGCGGAATTTGGGGTGCCCTGGTGGCTTTGGGATCGTCGGTCCTGGTGAGTCTGCTGAACCGCCGGCTTGCCAAATGGCGGGTTCCGGACTTCTTCGCGACGGCGGCCAGCGCGTTCCTGATCACCGTGATCGCCTTGGTGTTCACGGGCTTCCAGGTACCGATTTCACCGAGCGCGGTGATCACCGGGGGAATTTTGCTGCTCTTGCCGTCGGGCCGGTTGGTTTCCGCAGTACAGGATGCGATCAATGGCTTCCCGGTGACGGCTGCCGGCCGCTTCCTGTCCGTGTTCTTGACTTTCGGCGCGATCGTCTCCGGCATCGCGGTGGCTTCGGTGCTCGGTGTGCTGCTGACGGACCAGAATCAGAATCTGCTGCAGAATCCCGATCCGGTTCCGCCGCCGCTGTACCTGGTGTTGCTGTTGGTGACCTTTGCCACCGTGTTGATCGGCATCGCGGAGCAGACTCTGCCGAAGCTGCTGTTGCCGACCGCAGTGGCCGGGCTGGTCGGCTACCTGGTGCTCTACGTCAGTGCTTTGCTGGGCATCGGTCCGCGGCTCGCGCCGGCTGTGGCCGCCGTCGCGGTGGGCGTGGTGGCCCGATTCGTGGCGTTGCGCCTGGGCGCCCCGCAACTCGTGGTCGCGGTTCCGTCGATTTTGTTCTTGCTGACCGGCCTGTCGATCTTCCGGGCGATGTTCGCACTGACCGTCTCCACCGAATCGTCTTTGGAAGGCGTGACCGGTCTGTTCAATGCTTTGGTGGTGATTCTGGGCGTAGCCGCCGGTGTGGTGCTCGGCGACAATGTAGCCCGCCCACTGTGGCGGCGCAGCTTCTCCGTGGAGGGCCGGCGCAACCGGCGACGTTGAATCGGCGATCGCCGGGCCTGGCGGTTATTTGAGCAGTTTGGACATCCGGCGGTCGGCCAGCAGCTTTCCGCCGGTTTGGCACCCTGGGCAGTACTGCAGCGTCCGATCGGCGAACGCGACTTCGCGGATCGTGCCGCCGCATTCCGGGCAAGCCTCACCTGTTCGGGCATGGACCCGCATACCCGCCCGTTTGGCGTCCTTCAACTCGGCTGCCGGTTTGCCGCTGGCAGCGCTGACCGCAGCGGTCAAGATCGTGACGATGGAGTGGTACAGAGTGGCGAGTTGCGCCTCGGACAAGGCGTTGCTGGGTGCGAACGGCGACAATTTGGCCAAATGCAGAATCTCGTCGCTGTAGGCGTTGCCGATTCCGGCGATCATTTTCTGGTCCCGGAGCACCCCTTTGATCTGCGCCCGTTTCGGCGCGAGGATCTGCTTCAAGGATTCCAAGGTGAATTCAGGAGCGAGCGGATCCGGCCCCAGCGTGGCGATGCCGGGAACCTCGTCGGCAGAACGGACCAAATAGATCGCCAGGCTTTTCCGGGTGCCGGCTTCGGTCAAGTCCAGCTTGTGGCGGTCGAAAAGCAGGCGGGCGGTGAGATAACCGCCTGGTTTGATCGGAGCGCTGCGCCCGGTCCCGGGCCTCGGGCCGAGCTTGAGCCAGCCGGCTTTGGCGAGGTGGAAAACCAAGTGGGCGCCGGCGTCGTCGGCGGCCGAGGGGCCAAAAGCGAGATCGAGGAACTTTCCGTGCCGTCGCACCGACTCGACCGTCCGGCCCAGCATCTCCGGTGGCTGGATCCCGGCGGTCTTGAGCGCGGTGAACGAAGCGATCTGCAAGCTCTCCAATACCTGGCCGCGCAGTTCCGCAGCCAAGTATGAACTCAGTCCGACCAGTTCCGGCAGTTCAGGCATGCACCTATTCTGCCCCGGTGCACCGACAAGATGAAGGCCGGCGGCTTTTGCCGACGGATCGCTAGATCTTCCCGATCGGTTCTTTTTTCTCGGCTTGGAAGCGGTCTTCGCTGCGGCCGTAGGCCCAGTAGCCGGAGATCGAGACTTGATTCCGTTCCAGGCCGCGTTGCTTGAAGAGCACGTCGCGGAGTGCTTTGACGTGTTCCCGCTCGCCGTGCACGAAAGCTTGCACCGTGCCGTCCGGCCAGGCCGCAGCAGCTACCGCTTGGACCAATTTGCCGCTGGTCCCGGCGGCATCGCCGTCGCGGAAGATCCAGTTCAACTCGACTCCGGCCGGTGCCCGGACCGTTTGCACATCGGCTTCGTTGCCGACTTCGATGAAGGCCAAGCCGCGGGCCGAAGCCGGGAGCGACTCGATGGCTGCCGCGATGGCAGGCAAGGCCGATTCATCACCGGCGAAAAGGTGCCAGTCCGCAGCCGGGTCCGGGGCATAGCCGCCGCCCGGTCCGGAGACGATCAGCCGGTCTCCGGGTTGCGCCGCGGCCGCCCAGGGGCCGGCCAACCCCTCGGCTCCGTGCACTACGAAGTCGATCGCCAGCTCGCCCTGTTCCGGATTCACCCAACGAATCGTGTAGGTGCGGGTGACCGGCCAGTGTTCGCGGGGCATCGATTCGCGCAGCGCGAAAACATCCACCGGTTCCGGGTACTCGATTCCCGGCTGCAGGAAATGGATCTTGACGTATTGGTCGGTACTCGAATTCGGCTGGAAATCGGCAAAACCCGGGCCTCCCGAGATCACCCGCACCATGTGTTCGCTGAGTTTTTCCGTGCGGAGCACGGTCAAACTGGTCTGTGGACGGGGCTTCACGGCTGGTGCGACGGTCATGGCTGACTCCTTAGGGTTGCCTAAGTAGCCTAACGTATCTGCCAATCGATCGGTGCCGCGCCTTGTTTTGCCAGCAGTTCGTTGATCTTGCTGAATGGTCGGGAGCCGAAGAAGCCGCGGGAGGCGGAAAGCGGGCTGGGGTGGGCCGAGGCCACGGTGGGTGCGCCCTCCAGCAGCGGGGTGAGGTTCCGGGCGTCGTTGCCCCAGAGCAAAGCGACCAGGGGGTAGCGCGCACCCGCCGCGCTGCGCCGTCCGACAATCGCTTTGATCGCTGCTTCGGTGATCGGTTCCCAGCCTTTCCCACGGTGCGATGCCGGGGTGCCGGGGCGGACGCTGAGCACGCGGTTGAGCAACAGCACGCCTTGTTCCGACCAGCTGCCCAGATCGCCGTGTTCGGCCGGCGCGATGCCCAGATCCTCGCGCAATTCCTTGTAGATGTTGCCCAGGCTCCGCGGGATCGGCCGGACGTCCCGTTCGACCGCGAAGGACAGGCCGATCGGGTGCCCGAAGGTGGGGTAGGGGTCCTGGCCCACCACCAATACTTTGACCGAGCTGAGTGGTTGCTCGAAGGCCCGGAGCACGTGCTTGGGCGCAGGCAGGAAACCCGGGCCGCCGTCGGCCTCCTGGGCGGCGGCGAATTCGGTTTTCAGGAATGCCCCCATCTCCTTGAACTGGGGTTCCAGCGCGGACAGCGCGGCGGCCCAATCCGGGCTGAAGCTGCTCAACGGGTCGGTGGCCAACAGGTCCAGGGCTTCGCGGTTGCTCAGATTCGACGGCACAGGCCAATTCTTCCAGATTTCGCCCCGCCCCGCCCGGCCTCCTGCACATCCCCATAACGCCCCGCCATTTCCCGCGACTTCCCGCGCGTCGGGTTTCGTTCTGGGGGCGAATGACAACGGTGTGATTCGCCATTATCATGGAAAGAACGCAACAGCTCGGAACAAGCAGATAGGGGAGTGTCGTGGCCGAATCGGTGGCAGTAACACTCGAAGACCTCAACGCCGGAATCCACCCCGGGGACACTGCTTTGAGCGAGCGCGATCAGCAAGTGCTGGCGCTGGAACGGCACTGGTGGAAGTACGCCGGAGCCAAGGAACAGGCGATCCGCGAGCTCTTCGATCTGTCCGCCACGCACTACTACCAGATCCTCAATGCGCTCATCGACACCGATGACGCGCTGGCCTATGACCCCATGCTGGTCAAGAGATTGCGTAGACTACGTAGCACGCGCCAACGCGCCAGGACGGCTCGCCGCCTGGGAAACTGACGGTCCAACACCGGCCGTCGAGGGCAGACACGGCATTGAAGGACGCGCTACACAGATGAGCAAATACCCGCGGGATGAATTCGACAACGTCCCGGAATCCTCTTCTCGGCAGGGAGTGCATCGCACCGCGATGGATGCGCCCCGGCCCGGCCTTTGGCCGATTGTGGCCTTCGCCGTAGTGGCGCTGCTGATCGGCGCGGCGGCATTCCTGGTCATCCCCCGGCTCATCGGCACCGCGCCTGCGGCCAGCGGCGAGAGCAGCAGCGGGCAGAGCCCCAGCAACTCGGCAACCGCCGATTCGCCGAGTCCGAGCAGCAGCGCGGCAAGTACTCCGCCGGCTACTCCGACGGCGCCGAGCACTCCGACGACTCCGCCGCCTCCGCCGGTCGACAAGACCCAGCCGGTCAACGTCTACAACGCCACCACGATCAGCGGCTTGAGCGCCCGGGTGGCCCAGCAGGTCCGCGCCGACGGTTGGACGGTTCCGCTGAGCGCCAATTGGCAAGGTTATGCCCAACCCAGCTCGGTGATTTTCTACAACGGCGCGGCCCAGAAGCCCAATGCCGACGCGCTGGGTGCCTTATTGGGCATCACCCGGCTGGTGGATACGGCCGATCTCGGCATTCCGCTCGCCGTTGTGCTCGGGCCCGGCGCGCAGTAATCCGCAGGCAATGGCCGGTCACGTCTGGATAACATTCTGACGTTGCGTAGCCCGCGCCCCGCAATATCGACGTGATTTTGGTTACAGTTGGGAGCCAAGGTCCGTGCAATGCAGTGCGGATGCTTCAGGACGATGCAAGGGGAACACCATGGCGCAAGGAACCGTCAAATGGTTCAACGCTGAAAAAGGCTTCGGCTTCATCACGGTCGATGACGATGGCGGCGACGTCTTCGTGCATTGGTCCGCAATTGAAATGGAAGGCTACCGCTCGCTCGACGAGGGGCAGCGGGTCCAGTTCGACGTCGGGCAGGGACCGAAAGGCCCGCAGGCCGAAAAAGTGAAGGCCGCGTAAGCGTAGAGATCCAAAGCTGAGGCGGGGTCCGGCAGCTGCCGGACCCCGCCTCAGCTTTGTGCCGCCGGGCGTCCGGGGATCAACCCACCAGCGGAATGCCTTTGGCATCGGTCCGGAAGTTGTCCGAGCCGATCAGAATCAGGATTCCTTCGGTGAATCCCCAAATCGCGGAGACGAACGACAGAAACCCGAGCGAGAGCACAGTGATCAGCAACTGGGCCACGGCCTTGCCGGTGTAACCCAGATAAAAGTTATGCACGCCGAAAGCCCCGAGCAGAATGCCCAGCAGCCCGGCCAGAACCTTGTTCTTGCCCATGGCGCCGGCATACCCGGGTGCGTAGCCGGGCTGACTGTAGTTCGGCTGGTTGTAGTTCTGTTGGCTGTGGTTCTGTGGCGGAGCCGGGTAGGCCGGTGGCGCATCATTGGCTGGAGCCGGATAAGCCTGGGGTGTTCCGAAGGCCGCCGGTGTCCCGTACGCCGCCGGCTCCTGCCGGGCCGTCTCGGAATCGGGTTCCGGGATGCTTGGCTTCTCGCTCATGCTGATCGCTCCATCTGGTGAGGGTCGAACTGACCGTTCGGGCAAATTCCCGATACGGCAGGTATCTCTCACTGAAGGCTAGCCAGGCGACATTGCGATCTCCACAGTTTTGGCCCTTTTTGGGGGGTCAATCCGGGAAACCACCTAGTGGTTCGGGGAGTGCGCCGATTTCGCGCTGAGCCTAAGCGGCCGAATTCCGCTGTCCTCTGCTTGCACTCTCACCCCTCGAGTGCTAATTATTGAGTTAGCACTCTCCTGTTATGACTGCTAAGAATTTCGAGTCGGACAGGGGATTCGACCAGATCGGCGAGGTGCTCGGCTCGATGTACCGAATTCATCGGCCGGGTTGCCGTCCGTCGCGGGCGCCGAAGTCTGGTCATGTTCCTCACATGATTGTCCCGAAAGGACTGAAGCCTCCATGGCCAAGATCATTGCATTCGATGAAGAGGCGCGCCGCGGCCTCGAGCGGGGATTGAACATCCTCGCCGACGCCGTCAAGGTGACCCTCGGCCCGCGCGGCCGCAACGTCGTGCTGGAAAAGAAGTGGGGCGCCCCCACGATCACCAACGATGGCGTGTCCATCGCCAAGGAGATCGAGCTGGAGGACCCGTACGAGAAGATCGGCGCCGAGCTGGTCAAGGAAGTCGCCAAGAAGACTGACGAAGTCGCCGGCGACGGTACCACCACCGCTACCGTTCTGGCCCAGGCCTTGGTTCGCGAAGGCTTGCGCAACGTCGCAGCCGGCGCTGATCCGCTGAGCCTCAAGCGCGGCATCGAGAAGGCTGTCGCCGCGGTGACCGAGCAGCTGCTGGCTTCCGCCAAGGAAGTCGAGACCAAAGAAGAGATCGCGGCCACTGCTTCGATCTCCGCCGCGGACACCCAGATCGGCGCGTTGATCGCCGAAGCCCTGGACAAGGTCGGCAAAGAAGGCGTCATCACGGTCGAAGAGTCCAACACCTTCGGTCTGGAACTCGAGCTCACCGAGGGCATGCGCTTCGACAAGGGCTACATCTCGCAGTACTTCGTCACCGACGCCGAGCGCCAGGAGACGGTCCTCGAGGATCCCTACATCCTGATCGTCAACTCCAAGATCTCCAATGTCAAAGACATGGTCGCGATCCTGGAAAAGGTCATGCAGTCCGGCAAGCCCTTGCTGATCATCGCGGAAGACGTCGAAGCCGAGGCTTTGGCGACCCTCATCGTGAACAAGATCCGCGGGCTGTTCAAGTCGGTTGCGGTCAAGGCTCCCGGCTTCGGCGACCGCCGCAAGGCCCAGCTGGCCGACATCGCGATCCTCACCGGCGGCCAGGTCATCTCGGAAGAGGTCGGCTTGAGCTTGGAAAACGCCACGCTGGACCTGTTGGGCCAGGCGCGCAAAGTCGTTGTCACCAAGGACGAGACCACCATTGTGGAAGGCGCCGGCGATGCCGAGCAGATTGCGGGCCGAGTCGCCCAGATCCGCGCCGAAATCGACAACTCCGATTCCGATTACGACCGTGAGAAGCTGCAGGAGCGGTTGGCCAAGCTGGCCGGCGGCGTTGCCGTGATCAAGGCCGGTGCGGCAACCGAGGTCGAGCTCAAAGAGCGCAAGCACCGGATCGAAGACGCGGTCCGCAACGCCAAGGCCGCAGTCGAAGAAGGCATCGTCCCCGGCGGTGGCGTGGCTTTGATCCAGGCCGGCGTCAAAGCATTCGAAACCTTGGACCTCGAAGGCGATGAGGCTACTGGCGCGAACATCGTGCGGGTCGCCATCGATGCCCCGCTGAAGCAGATCGCGATCAACGCTGGTCTGGAGCCGGGCGTCGTCGTCGACAAGGTGCGTGGCTTGCCGGTCGGGCACGGCCTCAACGCTGCTACCGGAGTCTATGAGGATCTGCTCGCCGCAGGCGTCAACGATCCGGTCAAGGTGACCCGCTCTGCACTGCAGAACGCGGCCTCGATTGCCGGCCTGTTCCTGACCACCGAAGCCGTGGTTGCGGACAAGCCGCAGAAGAACGCTCCGGCTGCGCCGGGCGGAGACGAAATGGGCGGCATGGGCGGGTTCTAACCCGGCCTGGCTCTTCAGCTCGAAAACCCAGTTCGAAAACGGCGTCCCGCTGAATCTACGGATTCAGCGGGACGCTGTCGTTTCTGCGCGGTCAGTGTGCCAACTCGGTGGGGCGCAGTCCCGCGGACTGCTGGCGGTTCTCGCCCGCGATCCGACCGGCCAGCGCGTGCAGCGTCTTGGCCAATCCGAGGCGTAGCGCGCCGACCCGGCGAGGCGCATCGGGGACATGCTCGACGACGGCCGCGTCGGGAAGCGCCGATCGTGCCAGATCTCGGGTAGCGTCCAGGGCTTGGAACGGCAGGAACATGGCCTGCTCCTTTCGGGGATCAGAGGGGCTTGGGGGCGGGGCCGGTGCTTGATCGGACCACCAGTTGGGTATCCAAGGTGATTTGCCGGTCCGTCCGTTCCTGATCGATCAGCAACTCGCCGGTCAGCCGGCCGCGCTCGAATGCCGGTTGGTGCACGGTGGTCAGGCCCGCCGCCGCAGCCGCCGGTATGTCGTCGAAGCCGGTGAGCGAGACGTCTTTGCCGGGGGCCAGGCCGCGGACCTTCATGGCCTCCAGTACGCCGAGTGCCTGCACGTCGGCCAGGCAAATGATCGCAGTGGGCCGGTTCTGCTGGTCCAGCAGGGTCTCGCCGGCCAGCCTTCCGGCGTCCACGCTGTTCGGCGCGCTGTTGAAGACCTGCAGGTTCGCCTCCGGCATGGCCGCGGAAAGCCCGGCAAAACGGGCGCTGCTGTTGAGATCCGCCAAATCTTCCGGCCCGGCGAATTCGGACCGTTGATAGCTGCTGCTGCAATTGGCGGAGACCACGACCGCGACGTTCCGATGCCCCAGCCGGCTCAAGTGCTGGCCGATCCGAGCGCTAGCCGCAGCCTCGTCGATGGCCACCCAGCTGGTTTTCGGATCGTCGAGGCGCGTGCCGCCGACGAAGGGGACGTTCCGGTCGAGGAAGGCCCGTGCTGCCGGGTGGTCCGAGTCGAGGCCGAAGGTGGCGAAGGCATCGATCGCCGGATGCCGCAGGTTCCCGGAGCCGTCTTCGACCACCGGAAGCAATAGGACGCCGATTTGCCGGGCTTCGCAAGCGGTGGTCAGGCCGGCGAGGAACTGCACCGCGTACGGGTCCGAAAAGCCGTAGGAGAGCCGTTCCGTCATCAGCAAGCCGATGGTCCAGGATTTCCCACTGCGCAGGGTGCGGGCCGCGGCATCCGGGCCGGCGTAACCGAGCTCGGCGGCGGCTTCGAAAATCCGGCTGCGCAATTCGCTGGAGAGCTGGTCCGGCTTGTTGTAGGCGTTGGAAACGGTCGAGATGCTCACCCCGACCTGCTCGGCCACGGTCTTCAGGTTCGGCATGCTGCACGAGCTTTCTGTATCGTTCTAGAAAATCGTTCTAGAAAAACGATACAGGAAACCGGAAGCTGCGCCAAGACCCTTACCCGGGCCATCCAATCGCCTCATTCAGTCCCATCGCCTCATTCAGTGGGCAAGGCCGTCCTGGCCCGCTGAACCGTCGAATTGGCCGCGCCTGGGGCTGGAGGGTGCGGCTGGGGAGAATTCCTTGGTTGGGCCGTCGGTCTGGGAAGATGAACAGCATGACGATCATCGCTGCCGCCGACGGTTCGGCGCTGGGCAATCCGGGGCCGGCCGGCTGGGCCTGGTACATCGACGAAACCGCTTGGCGAGCCGGGGGGTGGCCGCACGGTACCAACAACCAAGGCGAACTGATGGCGGTGCTGGATCTCTTCCGGGCCACCGCGCACCGGCCGGAGGAGCCGTTGCAGATCCTCTGCGACAGCCAGTACGTGATCAACTGCGTCACCAAGTGGATGCCCGGCTGGAAGCGGAAGGGCTGGCGCAAGGCCGACGGCAAGCCGGTGCTCAACGTCGAGCTGCTCAAAGCGATCGACGCGGAGCTGATCGGGCGCAGCTACCGCTTCGAATGGGTGAAGGGCCATGCCGGCCACGAGCTCAATGAAGCCGCAGACGTGCGGGCCCGTTCGGTGGCGACCGCTTATCAGAACGGCACGGAGCCGGAAGCCGGGCCGGGCTTCCCCGGCCAGGCGGCCAGCGCTCCGCAGGATTCCGGAGCGGTCGTGGCAACGCCGTCCACCGGGCCGGCCGAAGAGCCGGATCTGTTCTCGGTGCTCGACGACGAATTGCCGGTCCAGCCAGATCCGCTGGCCCTGCTGCAAGGCTACGATCAGGAACTTTTCGGCGCAGATGCCAGCCGGGCCGCAGTGCTGCTCGCAGAGGATTTCGAAGAAATCGGCGCCAATGGCCGTTGGTGGGACCGGGAAGCGGTGCTCGCCGAAGGGGCGCTACGGCCGCGGAACCTGCAACCGTTCAGTGCCACGGTCGACGGCGACATGGCCGTGTTGCTGTACCGGGGCGCTGAAACCGGCAGTCCACTGTTGCAGACCTCGGTGTGGCGCAGGCAGGGTGCGCAATGGCGGTTGCGGTTGCGGCAAAGCACTCCGGAAGCCGGGCCGGTTTAGCCTGCGGGATCGTCGTCCGCCGAGCCCGGGCTCTCGAACGGCAACTGCACGGTCATCGTGGCACCGCCGCCTTCGGTCTTGCTCACTCTGACTTGGCCCTGGTGCGAGGAGACGATTGCGGAAACGATCGCCAGGCCCAGCCCGGATCCGCCGGTATCCCGGTTCCGCGACGACTCGGCGCGGTAGAAGCGTTCGAAGATCTTCGGCGCCACGGCGTCGTCGATGCCCGGACCATGGTCGCGCACCTGCAGCGTGGAATAGCGCACGCCGTCTTCGATGCCGACGCCGACCGCTACTTCCAGCGGCGTGTTCTTCGGCGTGTAACGCAAAGCGTTGGCCATCAGATTGGCGACGACCTGGCGCAACCGCGCCTCATCGCCCCGGGTGGGCGAATTCGTCGCCGGGCCGCCGTCCAGGCCGATCACGGTGATCTTCCGGTCCGGCGAGGAGGCTCGGGCATCGACCGCCGCGTCGTTTCCGAGCACCAGCAGGTCGACCGGCTTTTTTTGCAGCGGCCGCTGTTCGTCGATCCGGGCCAGGACCAGCAAGTCCTCGACCAAGGCACCCATCCGCTTGGCCTCGCTTTCGATCCGGTTCATCGCGGTGCCCACATCGTCGCTGTCCTGCAGGGCGCCGTGCCGGTACAGCTCGGAGAAGCCCCGGATGGTCACCAGTGGGGTCCGCAACTCGTGCGAGGCGTCCGCGACGAAACGCCGCATCCGGCCTTCGGAGGCTTTCCGGGCGTCGAAAGCTGCTTCGATGTGCGCCAGCATGGTGTTCAAGGACACCGAGAGCCGGCCGACTTCGGTGGCCGGATTCTGGATCTTCACGCGTTGCGACAGATCGCCGTCGGCGATGGCGGCCGCGGTCCGCTCCGCCCGGACGAGCGGTCGGAAGGAGCGGCTCACGGTCCAGAACGCGATCAGGGTGCCCAGCGCCACCGCAGTCAACCCGACCGAGATCATCACCATCGCGAGCCGGTCCACCGAGGCGTTGAAATTGTCGTAGGTCATCGCGATCATGATGTAGCCCGGCGCGGAGACGCCTTGCTCCAGGCCGGGCAGGTTCTTGAGCACCACCGGGGCCACCAGCACGGCCCGCCACTTGGTCGGATCCCGGCGGTCCTGGATGTCGAACGGTTTGCCGTTCATGCCGATCGCGGCGGACAGCGGCAGCGGGTCCAGATCCGGGGTGATCTGGCCGGGGCTCGATTCGAGCACCACTCTGCCGTCTTTGTCCGACATCCTGAAGTAGATGTTCAGGGCTTTGTTCTTCGCCTCATCGGGCGTGTATCCGGAGCCGAAGATCGTCGACTGCACGATGCTCAGTTGCGAATCCATCTGGTCGATCAAGAATCCGCGCAGCAAAATGTAGGTCGTCGATCCCAGAGCGATCAGGGACACTGCGAGCAGGGCGCTGATGATCGCCACCAACTGCGTCCGAAGCGATGCCCGCCGCCAGAGCTTGACCACTGATACCGGTTACCTTCGATTACCTTTTTTCGGCCGTACGCAGGACGTAGCCGACCCCTCGCTTGGTCTGGATGAGCGCGGGTGCGTCCGGATCGGTGTCCACTTTGCGGCGCAGGTAGGAAATGTACGACTCCACGATCGAAGCGTCGCCGTTGAAGTCGTATTCCCAGACATGGTCCAGGATTTGGGCTTTGGAGAGCACCCGGTTGGGGTTCAGCATCAGATAGCGCAGCAGTTTGAATTCAGTGGGCGAGAGCTCGATCGAGGTGCCGGCCCGCCGGACTTCATGCGCATCGTCGTCCAATTCCAGATCGTCGACCCGGATCACCGCGTCGTCGTCGTCGGTCGGTTGGGTCCGCCGCAGCACCGCGCGGATCCGGGCGACGACCTCGTCCAGGCTGAACGGCTTGGTGACGTAATCGTCGCCGCCGACGGTCAGGCCGGTGACTTTGTCTTCGGTGTCGTCCCGGGCGGTCAGGAAGAGTACCGGGAAGTGCCGGCCGGCTGCGCGCAGCCGGCGGGTCACCGTGAAGCCGTCCATGTCCGGAAGCATCACGTCGAGGACCGCCAGGTCCGGATTGTGTTCTTCCGCCGCGCTCAACGCCTCGCGGCCATTGCCGGCAGCAACCACGTCGAAACCGGCGAAGCGCAGGGAAGTGGAAAGCAATTCACGGATGTTCGGTTCGTCGTCGACGACCAAGAGCCGTGCTTCAGGTCCATTCTTTTTCACGGCTCCCATGATCCTCCCAGTTTCTGGGAATTGTCTGAACGTTAGATGAGTGTTGCTGGAGATTCTCTGTTGTTTGTCAGGGAACATCCTGCATGTATCGATGTTTGTCTGATTTACTTCGGCAAGTCTTTGACGTCCATGATCCGATAGGCGTAACCCTGCTCGGCCAGGAACCGTTGCCGTTTCGCAGCGAAGTCCTGGTCGATGGTGTCCCTGGCCACCAGGGTGTAGAAGCGCGCGGACCGGCCATCGGCTTTCGGGCGGAGCAACCGGCCCAGGCGTTGCGCTTCTTCCTGCCGCGAGCCGAAGGATCCCGAGACCTGGATCGCCACTGACGCTTCCGGCAGATCGATCGAGAAATTGGCGACTTTCGAAACCACCAGGGTGTGCACTTCTCCGGCCCGGAAGGCGTCGAACAGACGCTGCCGCTCTTTCACCGGGGTCTCGCCTTTGATCACCGGGGCGCCGATCCGTTCCCCGATTTCATCGAGCTGGTCGATGTACTGGCCGATCACCAGCAGCTGCTCATCCCGGTGCGCTGCGACGAGTTCCTCGACCACATCGGTTTTGGTCAGCGAGGTGGCGCAGAGCCGGTACTTGTCGGCGTCTTCGGCCATCGCATAGGCCATTCGTTCGTCTTTGGGCAGATCCACCCGGACTTCCACACAATCTGCCGGGGCGATGTAGCCTTGCGCTTCGATGTCCTTCCAGGGCGCGTCGTAACGCTTCGGTCCGATCAGCGAAAAGACCTCGCCTTCCCGGCCGTCCTCGCGGACCAGCGTCGCGGTCAAGCCCAGCCGGCGTCGGGCCTGCAGATCGGCAGTCATCCGGAATACCGGGGCCGGCAGCAGATGCACCTCGTCGTAGACGATCAAACCCCAGTCGTTGGCGTCCAGAAGCTCCAGATGCGGATGCAGTCCGCCGCGTTTCATGGTGAGCACTTGGTACGTCGCGATGGTCACCGGACGCACCTCCTTGACCGCCCCGGAATACTCGCCGATCTCGGCTTCGGTGAGCGAGGTGCGCTTGAGCAATTCCTGCTTCCACTGCCGTGCGGAGACGGTATTGGTGACCAGGATCAGGGTAGTGGTGTTGCTGACCGCCATCGCGGCGGCACCGACCAAAGTCTTCCCGGCTCCGCAGGGAAGCACCACGACGCCGGAGCCGCCGGCCCAGAAATTCTCCACCGCGAGCTTCTGGTAGGGCCGCAGCGACCAGCCGGCTTCATCGAGTGCGATCGGATGCGGGGTACCGTCCACGTATCCGGCCAGGTCCTCGGCCGGCCAGCCGATCTTGAGCAGCAGCTGCTTCAAGGCTCCGCGCTGCGAAGCATGCACGACCATGGTCATCGGATCGATCCGCGGGCCGAGCAGCTCGCCGATCTTTTTGGCCCGGATGACTTCTTCGAGCACCGGGAAATCATCGGTGCGCATCACCAGACCGTGGATTTCGTCTTTTTCCAAGCGCAGCCTGCCGTAGCGGCTCATGGTTTCCTCGATGTCGATCAACAGCGAATGCGGCACCGGGAAGCGGGAGTACTTCAGCAAGGTGTCCAAGACCTGCTCCGCATCCAAACCCGCAGCACGCGCGTTCCACAGGCCCAACGGGGTCAGCCGGTAGGTGTGCATGTGCTCGGGGGCGCGTTCCAGTTCGGCGAATGCGGCAATCGCGTGCCGGGCATCGGTCGCGTCCGGATGGTCGACTTCGAGGAGTACCGTTTTGTCGCTCTGCACGATCAGCGGGCCGCCGGCGGAGGGGTCAGTCATGGGTTTCCAGTCTGTGGCGTTCGGCCACATAGATTCGGTCGTTGGCGGCTGCAGCAGGCGCGGAGTCGGTTTCCGCGACGATGTCGACATCCACGATCCGGTGGATCGACATGATCCGCTCGGTGTCCCGGGCCGGGTCGAAAACCCGTAACCGGCCATTCGCCACAGAAAGTGGAACAAGCAACAAGCGCTCCGGATTCCCTGCGGCATCGACCATGGTCAGGCGCACCGCCCGGCGCACCCGAATCGCTTCGCGCAGCGTTTCGATGCTCAATTGCGGCACCACGGCCGAATTCACCGGGATGCCGATGGGCCGGCTGCGCAGCAGGGACAACTGCGCCGTGGTCTCAGCCTCGGTTGTCGCGGCCGGCTCCGGTTCGACGTCGGGGTTGCCGGCCCGGGCGGATCGGTACGGCGGCTCGGACCGTTCGACCGCCGGGGCATGCCCGGCGGCCCGCAGGGCTTGGGCCAGTTCGCTGGGACTGGCTTGGCTGGCCAGCACGCCGGGGGCCAGCAGCCGCAATCCCAGACGGCTCAATGCCGGATCATGCAACAGCGAGGCGAGCAGCACCTCGTCGGCGCCGGTGATCACGCTTGAGGCGGATCCGACCTGCAACCGGCCGTGCCGGGCGGCGGTGTCCCGGATGAGGTACTCGAGGGGCTGCGGAATGCTGGTGCTGCTGTGTTCGCGGAGGAAATCCACGATCTGTTCCGGCCCTTGGCCGGCGTCGAGGGCGCGGCGCAGGCTCGGCGCGGAAAACCGGTACGTGGCGGCGGGCCCTTGGCCCTCCCGGTCAGCAAGCAGGGCCAGCTCCAGAGCCAGCCCGGGCTCGAGGAAACCCGGTGCCACCGCGGTCAGGTCAGCCTGCAGGAACACTTTGGAAACCGGAGCCGGCAAGGCTTCGGCCAATCGGGCGGCCGCCGCTGGACCGTCGAGGATGAGCAGGTTGCCGAATTCGGTCAGCGCGCCGGAGCCGGTCAGGCCCAGGATTTCCAGTTCTTGGATGATGCCGGGGGCCAGCCGGCCCAGCCGCCGCCACAGGCGGGGACGTTGCCAGCGGGCCAGTGCAAAGAGCCGGTCCTGCTCCGGTGCCGCACCGGGGTACCGGCCGAGCAGCTCGAGCAGCAACCGCCGCAGCACCGGGGCGTCGGCCCGCCGCGCCTCGGCGGCGAGCGGATTGATCTTACCGCCGGCTGGAGCGGACTGCCCGATCAAGCCGGGAACCCGGTCCGAACCGAGCCAGGCGGCGCCGAGCAACTGCCACTGCTCTGCCCGCGGCAGCCGGTCCCAGTCAGTCAACCCGGGGAGCCCGGTCAACCCGGTAGGCCCGCCTGAGCCGACGGCGCCGGTCCGCGGCATCGGCGCGCTCCAAGCCGCCGGCACGGTCCAGGCCGAAGTGTCCACGTCCAGCTGGATCAAGCCGGCTGCGGCGGCCAGCTCGAGCAGGAAAGCCAGCCGCGCCGGTTCGATCTGCAGGCCGGCGGCCAGCGGACGCAGCGCGCGGACGCCGATGCCGCCGGTCCGCAGGGTGGGCAGCGGTTCGGTTCCGAGGTGTTCCAGCAGCAGCCCGGTCTGGCGCAGCAATTCGGCCACGGCGCCCAAAGCAGCGTTGTCCCGCCGGGCCGGATCCACCGGGGCCGCTTCGGAAACCGGGGGTTCCGGGCTGTCCGGGAAGATCCGGCCACCGCGCAATGCCAGCCCGGCTTCCCGGGGCAGCTCGACGTGTTCGTTGTCCAGCGGGACCAGGATTGCCTGCTCGAGCAGGAAGTCGACCGGTCCGGGTGGCCCCTCCGGGTCTCTGGACCGGCGGGTTTTCGGCAGCGCGCCCACTGGACCGTCATCGAACTTGGCCAAAAGCGCGGCAGTGTGTTCCGGGGCGCTGGCGAGCGTCTGCTCCCACCATCCGGTCCGCTGGAACCGCTCGGCGAGGGCTTGGCCGGGATTTCGGCCGCCCAGTCCCAAGCGGTCGGCCGCGGATTGCAGCCTTTCGCCGACGGCGTCAGCCAAATCCAAGTAACTCCGGCCCAGGCCAGCCGGGTGCGCTCCGATGACTTCGTGCAGACTGCTCACCGGCAGGAACCCGCCCGGGGATTTGTAGCACAACGCCAAAGTGTTCAGCCGGCGGAGAATGCGTTCGGCGGCGGCTTTGCTGCCGCCGGTGGCTTGTTGCAGACCTTTGGCATCCAGCGGGCCGGTGCCGAGCAAGGCCACCTCGACGGCGTGCAGGTGCGCGGTGTCCAAGGAGTCCAGTGCCCGGTGCACGCTGATTCGGGCGCAGGCCCGGGCGGCCAAGGCGGCGAAGTCCGGAACCGGAGGCGAGATCAGGTCCGGCCGGGCCGCAAACAGTTCGCGCAACGAGGCATCGCTGCGCTGCGGCAGCTCCAGGCTCAGGGCGCGAATCGAGGACATCCTGCTAACGCTACCGGGAAGTCTTGCCGGCTCACAGCTTGCGGCGTCGCCAGATCGCGCGGAGCATCAGAACGATCAGCAATACGAAGGCCAGCGGCAGAGCGCTGAAGGAGATCCAGTTCAGACCATTCCAGGTTTGCCCGCCGGCCAAACGGACGATCACCAGGTAAGCCAGCGAGGCCACGCCGACGATGGCCAGCAACAGCGCCAGCACGGTGAGCGCCTGCCACCAACGGGACGGAGCTTCGGTCTCGGGCGCAGTCATGCCTTTAAGGTTATAACGCTCACAGCGGACATCCGGCCCGGGTAGCGGCATTGGCGGTGGCTGCGGGTAATCTATAAGGAAGCAGACCACCGTGCCCGTGAGTCGTCGCGCCCCGTGGGGGCACGGCTCGCGGGCATTCGACCAACTGAGTAATTCGACCAACTGAGTAATTCGACCAACTGAGTAATTCGACCAACTGAGTAAGAGGTAGCGACGTGCCCACCGGCAAGGTGAAATGGTTCGACAATGAGAAGGGCTTCGGCTTTTTGACGTCCGACGACGGCCAGGAGGTGTTCCTGCACGCCAACGCGTTGCCCGCCGGGGTCAAAGAGGTCAAGGTCGGGACCCGGATGGAGTTCGGCGTGGCCGACGGGAAGAAGGGCGCCCAGGCACTCAGCGTGCGGATCCTGGACAGTCCGCCGTCGGTGGTCAAAGCCACCCGGAAGCCGGCCGCGGACATGGCCGTCATCGTCGAGGATTTGATCAAGCTGCTCGAAAGCACCGCGAACGGACTGCAGAAGGGCAAGTACCCGGACAAGGCCAGCGGCAACAAGGTGGCGGCGGTCCTGCGAGTTGTGGCCAGCGAGCTGGACGGGCAATGAGCCCGGTGACGGCCCGGTCCGGGAAAACCGCGAAAGCCGGGAAGTACGGCGTTCCGGTGTGGCGGGTCGGCAAACCCGATGCGGTGCTGGCCGCCGAAATCGAACCGGCCCGGGCGGCGCTGTTGTCGATCGCCAAGGCGGAACACATCGGCACTCATATCGCGGCGCGCAGTGAAGGCGAACGCGTCGTCACGCAGCTCTTCGAATGCACCATGCCCGGTTATACCGGCTGGCAGTGGTTCACGGTTCTGGCCAGGGCGCCGCGGTCCAAGCAGGCCACGGTCTCCGAGGTCGGCTTGGTCCCGTCCGAGGCTTCTGTGCTGGCACCGGAATGGCTTCCCTGGTCGGAGCGGGTTCGCCCCGAAGACGAACCGGAGGCGGAAGCCGTCGTTGCGCCGGAGCCCGAGGCGGAGCCGGACGCTTAGCCGTTGCCCCGCCGGATTCCGGCGGGGCGGTAGTTTTTTGCGGTCAGCCGTGTTCGATCACGTAATCGATGCAGCGAGTCAGCGCGCTGACGTCTTCCGGCTCGATCGAGACGAAGGTGGCGATCCGGAGTTGGTTCCGGCCCAGTTTGCGGTACGGTTCGACATCGACCACGCCGTTCGCCCGCAATGTCTTCGCGACTGCGGCAGCATCGACCGAATCATCGAAGTCGATGGTCGCGATCACGTTGGAGCGTGCTGCCGGATCGGCGACGAACGGGGAGGCGTAGCCGGAGGCCTCCGCCCAGTTGTAGACCCGGGCCGCGGAGTCCGCCGTCCGGCCGGTGGCGAAGTCCAGGCCTCCGTTGCCGTTCAACCAGCGGACTTGCTCGGCCAAAGTCACCAGGGTGCTCAACGAGGGCGTGTTGTACGTCTGATTGAGCCGGGAATTGTCGACCGCGGTCTTCAGATTCAAGAAATCCGGCACCCAGCGGCCACTGGCCGCGATCCGCTCGACCCGGGCCAGGGCAGCGGGCGAAAACAGCCCGAGCCACAGACCGCCGTCGGAGGCGAAGTTCTTCTGCGGCGCGAAATAGTAGACATCGCTCTGCGAAACATCGACGGCCAAGCCACCGGCCGCGGAGGTGGCATCCACGACGACCAGGGCGCCGTCCTCCGCGCCCTGGACCCGTTGCACCGGGGCGAACACGCCGGTCGACGTTTCATTGTGCGGCCAGGCGTACACGTCCACACCGGATTCCGGTGCCGGGTCGGGCCGGGTGCCAGGGGCGGAACTGATGACCGAGGAGGCCTCCAGGAACGGCGCCTTGTCGGTTGCCGAGGCGAATTTGGCACCGAACTCGCCGAAACTCAGATGTTGGGCTTTGCGTTCCACCAATCCGAAAGCCGCAATGTCCCAGAACGCGGTTGAGCCGCCCACGCCCAAAACCACTTCGTAGCCTTCAGGGGCCGCGAAAAGGGCACTCAGGCCTTCCCGAATTTCGCCGACCAGGTTCTTCACCGGGGCCTGCCGGTGCGAGGTGCCCAACAGCCGATGCGCGGCGCTGAGCGCAGCGAGCTGTTCCGGCCGTACCTTCGAGGGCCCGGCACCGAACCGTCCGTCGGCGGGCAGCAATTCCTCCGGAATGGTCGGAACGGCTTGGGCGGTAGCGTTTTCAGTCACGGGAGCTCCAGAAATAGACGCGGCGAGTTCGACGTTGAACCGGTGGTTGGGTACATTCTGCCGCAGCAGCCAAGTCGGGCCTAAACCGGAGAGGTAATACTCCGGCGGGCAGGGCAGCCGTGGTGACGGCTCTGATTTCCGGCCGGTACTCCGGCAGGCTAAGTTAGAGTCAGGTTTCCGCGTGGAGCTTCCGATGGCGTTTGCCGCTGCGAGGTGACCCGCTGCCCCAGTTTGTCCGCCGTTGTGAGGAGTGTTATTCACGTGACCGACTTGATTGACACTACAGAAATGTATTTGAAGGCGATCTTGGAACTCGAAGAAGAGCACATCGTGCCGCTCCGGGCCCGGATCGCAGAGCGCCTGCACCACTCCGGTCCCACGGTGTCGCAGACGATTGCGCGGATGGAGCGGGACGGTCTGGTCAAAGTTTCCGGAGACCGGCACTTGGAGTTCACCGATTTGGGTCGTGACCGGGCGACCTCGGTGATGCGCAAACACCGGTTGGCCGAGCGCTTGCTGTCCGATGTGATCAAGCTCGATTGGCCGTACGTGCACGAAGAGGCTTGCCGCTGGGAGCATGTGATGAGCGAGCGGGTCGAGGAGCGGCTGTACGAGTTGCTGGGCCGGCCGGTCGATTCGCCCTACGGGAACCCGATCCCCGGATTGGAATCGTTCGGCGGGCACAAGGCCCGGGAATTCACTGAAGGCGTGATCAACATGGTCGACGCGATGGCGAAATACACGCCGGAGTCGAAAGTCGTCATCGGACGGCTCTCGGAACGGATCCAAATCGATCCGGAATTGCTCGGACAGCTTGAAGAGGCCGGCCTGCTGCCCGGCGTCGCGGTGTCCCTGGAACAAGTGGGCGACTACATCTCGGTCCGGGTCCCGGACATCGACGGCGCACTGGAGCTGCCTGCTGAAGTAGCGGTGCACATCTTCGTCTCGATGGCCTGAGTTAGATAACGGAACTGTTACAAAACGGTTCAATGCCGTATAGTAAAAACCTGACGCCGAAATCAAAGCGTTACCCGCGCCAGCACTGAGCCTTGCCTCTGCGCGACGGGCTTCTAGTTCTTTAGGCAAGGACGGGGGAACCATTTTTGGCCGGTCGACGACCGGCCTTGGGGTGAAGCTCTCAACTGTTTGGCCGGGCATTCCATTGCCGCAGACGGTTGCGAGCCGGGTCGCTCTCCGATCCGAATCCGACAGCTAACCTCGCAAGTGCCTGAGAGAGGATTCCATGTCAGTGAGCAGTCAGGAGCTCCGCCCGCGAGGGCGGCGCAGCGCGGCGCAGCCACTTTCCGAAACGGCACCCTTCGCCGCGGCCGAGGCGGTGACCGCACCCGTCGCGCAGGTTCCGAAGACTCCGTTCCAGGCGACGGCAAGCGCTTCCGGGCTCCGCCCCCGGGACGCTGCCCGGCGGGCCCGCTTGGGCGCAATCGCGCCGGAAGCCGGCAGCCGTCCGGCGCCGGTGATCCCGCCTGCGCCGGCCACCGCACCGGCGTCGAACTCCAACCGCTCTCTTGCCACGCCCAGCGTGGCCGCCCAGGAGTTGAATCGGGCAGCAGCGCGCCGGGTCCGACGCCGGGCGGCCGTCCCGGCGTCCCGGCCCGGTCTGCGTTCGGCCAAAACCGCGCAACGCGGCGGCATCGCCCTGGCCGCAGCCGGTTTGGCGCTGGCGTTCGTGGCGCCGAGCACGGTGGGAACCGCGCCGGCCACGGTGCCGGTGGCCGACGGCGTTCCGCTGAGTTCCGCGCCGATCAGCGCCGCGGCGGATGCGGTCCTGGACTTCAGCGAAACCAAAACCACGAGCAAGGCGGATCCGGACGGCAAACTGCGTCAGCTGCTTTCCGCCTCGGCCAGCAAGGTGGCGCCGGCTGCCGCCAAGGGAACGCTGTCCGCGCCTCTCGCGTCGATGACCGTCGTCTCGCCGTTCGGGTACCGGGTCAGTCCGCTGACCGGAGCCAGCGGGGAATTGCACACCGGCCAGGATCTGGTCGCCGCATGCAGCACCCAGGCTTACGCCGCTGCCGGCGGCACCGTGACTTTCGCCAGCTGGGATCCCTTCGGCGGTGGCAACCGGGTGGTGATCGACCATGGGAACGGGCTGTCCACGACGTACAACCACAATTCGTCCTTGCAGGTGAAGGTGGGCCAGAAAGTCAGTCGCGGCGATGTGGTCTCGCTGACCGGAACCACGGGCAACTCGACCGGCTGCCACCTGCACTTCGAGGTCATGGTCAATGACAAGACCGTAGACCCGCAAGGCTGGCTCTGAGCAGCTGCTCCCTTGGCCGGCCGCATGCCGGGCGGATTTGCGCTGCCCACTGTACTAAATAACGATAGGTCACGAAATCATCCCTTGGAATGAAATTTCCGTAACCGGAATGTGACATTCGATGGAAACTGCTGTAGCGTCTTATCTGCACCGGCGTTTCCAGAAGCTGGTGTCCTCGAGCAGATTGCCTAGCTCTGCCACCGCTCGAGGTCCGTTCGCAACATTCGTCTGGCAGAGGCGGGGGAACCACATGCGGGCTTCTTAGGAAGTCCTTGGGGTGAAGTCGCAGATGCTCCGGAAGGAGCTGATGCGGCCGGGTGACTCCCATCCGAATCCGACAGCTTACCTCGCAGGCTTTGGGAGAGGCTAAACGTGTCGTCTAAGACGTCTATCGGTCGCCATCGCGCGGCCAACGTC